>NZ_CP076723.1:1679166-1979722 GCF_018986915.1 Geomonas oryzisoli | reverse complement strand
ATCATGTCGCCGATCTCGCGGGTCGCCTTGGTGGTCCGCTCGGCAAGCGCCCGCACTTCGTCGGCAACCACGGCGAAGCCGCGCCCCTGTTCGCCGGCGCGGGCGGCCTCTATGGCAGCGTTGAGAGCCAACAGGTTGGTCTGGTCGGCGATATCCTCGATGGTGCCGATTATCTGGCCGATCTGGTCGCTGCGCTGCCCCAACTGCTCCACGGTTCCGGAAAGCCCCCTCACCCGCTGCGCGATCCGCTCCATGACGGTGATGGTGCCGGCGACCACGGCCACGCCGGTTTCGGCGATAGTGCTGGTGCAACGTGAATTCTCGGCGGCATGCTGGCAATTTCGGGAGATCTCATGGGAGGTGGCCGCCATCTCCTCGCTCGCTGTGGCCATGGTGACCGATTCGTTGGCGGCGTTACCGGCGTTACCGGCAATCTGCTCGGAAGCGACCGAAAGTTGGTCCGCTGCATCGACGAGGGTGGCGGAAGTGGCGTGCAGCTGTCGCATGACGTCGCTGAACCGCTCCACCATGGTTTTGAGGCTGATCATCATGCTCCTGACACTGCCGCCCCCCTGGACGGAAACCTCGACCGATAGGTCGCCCGTTGCGATCCGGTCCATGACCGTGGTGCAGGCGACGAAGGTGCTGTGGATGTTTTTGATGATGAAGGCGCTCAGGACAAGGCATCCGAGGATAACGGCGAGGCACAGTGCGATGAGCAGCACCGTAGAGCGGCTCAGCTCTGCTCCGGCACTCTTTTCCAGCGCAGCCCCCTTGGCGTTGGTCACGGTGACCAGCTTGTCGATGCTGCTGCGGTGCTGTTCATAGAGTCCGGACAGCGTCGCAAGCGATTGGGTAACCTTCGCCTGGTCTCCTGCCAGAAGCGCCGGAAAGAAATCGGACTGCGCGACCTGGTAGAAATGAATGGCGGGCCGGTAGGAAGCTTCCACCATAAGCTGTTTCTCATCGCCGTCCTTGAGCTCCTTGCCCCAGTAGACATGGCGCTCGTCATATTCCCCTTTGAGCTTCTTGAACGAGTCCTGCAGCGCCCTGATCTTGCCCTGATCGCTCTCCCGCGCGGCCTGGAGCACCACCAGGTACGACTCGATGATGTACTCCGGCGGAGGCAGGATGTCCGCAACCAGGTCCTTGCCCTGCACGAGCTCGTTGTAGATCGGACCGTTCACCTTCACCCGGTTGATGATCGAATATGCGCTGATGGAAACGAAGGTAAGTCCTATGACGCAGACAAGGGCAAGAAAGACTATCTGTTGCAGCACACTGAAACGGGAGATGGAGGATTGCCTCATCGCACACCTCAATTGGGGTAGTTAATATGACAACCCTTTCAGTATCGGCACGGTCGCGCGCAGCTTTAGCACTATCCGGGATCGGCAACTACAGTGAGTGAATGGGACGGATTGAAGGGGATGGCTTGGGTGAAGGGGGATGGCTTTCGCAGGAGCGAAGCGGGGGGCGGAAAAATCAGGCGCCGTTGGCCAGGTGGATGCCGCGCAGCAGGTCGCGGGTCTCCTGTTCGCCCACTACCGACTCGACCACGGCGTACCCGGCCACCAGCATGTCCCAAAGATGTTCGCCGCGATGGGCGTCGCTGCCGAGGCAGGAGTACAATCCGTGCCTCAGGAACAACAGCGCGCGCTCGCGCACCTCGTAGCCGTAGTACCCGGCGAAACTCCCCAGGTTGCCCTGGAACCGGCAGCCGAGCCGTTTGAGCGCCACGATCTCCGAGTCTCCCAGGTCGAGCTCGGGCTCCCTGCCGAGCACGAGGGACAGTGCGGCGCGCAGCCCCCCTCCGGCTGCCGGATCGAATGCAGCGCAGCGTTCCGGGTGCGCTATCAGCGGGGCAAGGCCGTGACTGGAAAAGGTTTGCACCATGGGATGCAGCAGTTCGGGGCCGGCCCGGAAGGGAACTTCCACCAGAAGATAGCGCGAAGCGCCCACCCTCAGGGCTCCCGGCAGGAATTCCGGGAGGTACTGGTCCAGGTAGTGTTCGTTGCCGGGGACCAGGCGCAAGGCGATCCCCTCCTCATCGATCCGGCGCTGCATGATGTCTACTGCGCGAATGACGCGGGCAGGTTCATTCTCATAGCCGCCGCGAATGAGGTGAGGAGTGCAATGCACGGTGGCAAAGCCGAAGCTTGAAAGCGTGCGCGCCATATGAAGCGACTCTTTCAGGTCCACGGCGCCATCATCGAGTGCCGGCAAAAGATGACAATGATAGTCGGTAAATTCCGAAGTCATGTCATATTCTGTAGCACCAGTCTGCCGTTAAGTCAAAGATTGGCACTTTCGCAGATCTCCGACAGTCACATGCTCGCTAACCACTCGAAACCCTCGCCTTGCCATCAGCAACGACCCCGGTAGAATTATCCTTTGTGCGAGGAGGTACTGTGGAGAAGACCAAGACCTTCCTGAAAAAGTCGCGGCTAAATCAGTTCCTGGAGACTCTGCGCATCTTCGGCGAACTGCACGGCCCCACCGTCTCCGAAAGCGGGGTGTACTGTTTCTCGCCGTTGCACGAACCTGCCCAGTTGCAGCTCGACTACCGCCGCACCCAGATCCCCCCCAAGAAATACCTGCTCCCCTTTAGAGAAGAGATCCTCCATTACGCATCCGGCACCTACCGTGAAGGCCATTCCGGTGCGGGTGACCTGGTCCTGTTCGGTGTGCACAGCTGCGACCTGGAAGGCATCGCTTACCTGGATCGCGTTTTCCTGGCCGACCCGGCCGACCCCGGCTATTCGACTCGCAGGTCCCACCTCACCCTCGTTGGAACATCCTGCGAGCCGGACGATTTCTGTTTTTGCCCGGAGGGACGGGAATCATCCTCCTGCGATCTCTTCCTGGCCGCCTCGCAGGACGGCTTCCATCTCTCCAGTCACAGCGCCAGGGGAGCGGCGCTTCTCTCCGGCGCGGCCCATCTGCTCACGAAAGGGCCGCCCCCGCCCCGGCGCCCTTCCGGGACCTGCCTTACGCCACAGGATCCGCAACTGCGTTTTTCCGAGAACCCGCTGTGGCACAAGTTCGCCTCGACCTGCGTTTCTTGCGGGGCCTGTTCGGTCTGCTGTCCCACCTGCTACTGCTTCGACGTGCGCGAGTACGCCTCGCTTTCCGGGGGCGCCCTGCGTATCAGGGAGTGGGACAACTGCCTGTTCGCCAGCCACGGCGAGGTAGCCGGCGCCAATTTCCGTCCGGACCGGCTGGAGCGGCTGCGCTACCGCTTCCTGCACAAGTACTGCGGCTTCACACCGCTGCAGGGAGTCAACTCCTGCGTCGGCTGCGGCCGCTGCAAGGAAGTCTGCCCTGTCGACATCGACCTGCGCGAACTGACCGCACCCGAGCCGGAGGAGCGATGAAACAAGCCCAGCACACGCATGTCCCCATCGCCGCACGCCTGATAGAGCGCACGGACCTGTCGGAAGACACCACCTTGTTCCGCATCGCCCCGGAGGAGCGCGCCCTCGCCGAGCTGTCCTCTTTCGTTCCCGGGCAGTTCGTGCAGCTTTCGGTGCCGGGGGCGGGGGAGATCCCGATCTCACCGGCGGACCTCCCTGCTCCGGACGGGACGCTGGAGCTATGCGTGCGCCGGGTCGGGCACGTCACCGAACTGCTGCACAAGCAGCGGCCAGGCGCGAAACTGGGGATCCGGGGGCCCTTCGGCAGCGGATTCCCTCTGCGGGAGATGGCCGGCCGACCGGTGCTGCTCCTGGCCGGCGGTCTGGGCATCGCGCCGCTGCGTTCCCTGCTCATGCATCTATTGCGGCAACGAAACCGCTACGGAGAGATCACCCTCATGTACGGCGCCAAACAGCCCCGGCTCATGCTGTTCAGGGAGGAGCTGACCGCCCTGGCCGCCGAAGGCGGGATGCGGCTTTACCTCACCGTCGACTTCGCACCGGAGACAGCGGAAGGGAACCACTCCTGCGCGATCGGACTGCTGCCCGACCTCCTGAAGGGGTTCCGCTTCGATGCCGCCACCACCTACGCCGCCGTCTGCGGCCCGCCTCCCCTGTATCGCTGCCTGGTGGCCGACCTCGAGCGCGCGGGAGTCGCCGCGGAACGCATCCTGCTCAGTCTGGAGCGCAGGATGCGCTGCGGGGTGGGACGCTGCTGCCACTGCGGCCTCGGTCAGAAACTTTGCTGCGTGGATGGGCCCGTTTTTCGGGCCGGCGAACTGAAAGGGATACCGGAGGCGCTGTGAGACCGATGAAACTCGCCATTGCCGGGCTCACGGCCTGCTCGGGGTGCCAGCTCACCCTGTTGAACTGCGAGGACGAGCTCCCCGAACTGCTGGCGCGCTGCGAGCTGGTCTACTTCCCTCTCGCCGAAAGCGGCAATGTGCTCGAGGTGCAGTTCGACGCCGCCCTCGTCGAGGGGGCCGTCTCGACGCCGAAGGACCTGGAGCTGTTGTTCAAGCTCAGAAACGCCAGCACGCACCTTGTGGCCTACGGCACCTGCGCGCTCTTTGGCGGCGTCGCCGCTATGAACAACGGGCTCAACACCAGGCAAGAGCTGCTACAGTCGGTGTTCGGCACCGGGGGCTGCCTCCCCGAGAGCTTCGCGCCCGCCCCCCTGGCCAATTTCGTCAGTGTGGACGCGGCGGTGACCGGCTGCCCCCCCGAAAAACACGAGATCGTTGAGATGGTAGCGGCCCTGGCAGCGGGAACGCTCCCACCTGCGCGTCACTACCCGGTATGCACCGAGTGCCGCAGCCGCGAAAATCTCTGTCTGTTGCTGGAGAAGCGGCAGCTCTGCCTGGGGCCCGTGGTGCAGGGCGGCTGCAACGCACGTTGTCCCGCCACCGGCATCGTCTGCGAGGGATGTCGCGGGCCGGTGCGGGAGGCCAACGTGGCCCAGGAGCTGGAGCTGCTCCTGGAGCGGGGGTTCGGCAAGGATGAAATCGAACGCAGGATGAGCCGTTTCAAACCGGAGTGGGATTATGGGCAGCGTCGTTGAGATAGCGCCTCTGACCAGGCTGGAAGGTCACGGCAGGGTGCGGGTCTACCGCGAGGGATGCCGGGTGGAGCGGGTCGAGCTGCAGTTGGTGGACTCGCCCCGCCTCTTCGAAGCGCTGCTCCTGGACAAGAGCTTCGCCGAGGTGCCGGAGATCATCTGCCGCATCTGCGCGCTCTGCTCGACGGTGCACAAGGTGACCGCGCTCCTCGCGGTAGAAGACGCCTTCGGCGTCGAGGTCTCTGAGGTGACCGCCCTCACCCGCGACCTGATGCTGCAGGCCGGGATGATCCAGGACCACGCTCTGCATCTCTACTGCCTGGTGCTGCCCGACCTGCTGGGGGTGCGGGGCGTGGCCGAACTGGCCCGGGTCGCTCCGGAGCTTTTGAAAACGGGTCTGGCCGTCAAGAAGGCCGGTAACGACATACTGGAGACGGCGGGCGGACGTCTCATTCATCCGGTCAACATCCGGCTGGGCGGCCTCGGGCGCAGTCTGACCAGCAGAGAACTTACGCGGCTGAAGGACGGGCTTTTAAAGGTGCTCCCGGCCGTGCAGGAGGCGCATCGGCTCTTCAGCACGCCCTTCCCCTTCCCCGAGCTCCCCGTGCCGGACTTTCTCGCCCTGCAGCCATCGGACTCTCCGCTTGAGGCGCGGCTTTGCCGCATGGGCGACGGCGCCTCCTTCCCGCTGCGGGATTACCGCCACCACATAGAGGAAACGGTCGTTGGGCATTCCCACGCGAAACTCTCACGGGTGCAGGGCAAGGAAGCCACCGTCGGCGCCCTGGCCCGGCTCAACCTGAACCCCGACCTGGAACCCGGGGCCGGCGCCCTGTTCGCCTCCCATAAAAGGGAACTGGTCGGCAAGGACATGCGCGGCAACAACGTGGCCCAGGCGATCGAGATGTGCCACGCCACCGAGCGGGCGCTGCACCTGATCGACCGGCTCACCGAACTGGGTCCGCGGCGGGAGGAACCGGTCGCACCGACGGTGCGCGCGGCGACCGGTTGCGCGGCCTGCGAGGCGCCGCGCGGGGTTCTGATCCATAGTTATTCCTTCGATGCGCAAGGGATCTGCACCACGGCCGACGTGATCACCCCCACGGCGCTGAACCAGGGCGCCCTGGCTCGCGACCTACTGGCACTGGCCCGCGGCATGGAGGGTGAAGAGACCAGCCGCATGACCACGGCCCTGGAGCGCCTCATCCGCTGCTACGATCCCTGCATCTCCTGCTCCGTCCACGTGCTGCCACTCTAGCACATCACCTTCCGATGACGACGCTACTCTACCTGACTTCCAACCGGCACTTCACTGACGCAACGTTTGTTGCATCCGCGGGCTCACGCTTTTACAAATTCGAAAGGCAACTGTCATACCAACAATAGGATAAAGTGGTCTGACAGGCAGTAACGGGAACTCACTCAAACAGGCGAAACGGGCGAAATGACAGACGGTTTTCCGGACTGGCAAATGAAAGAAAAACGCTATTTTTCAGCAGGTTAGATCAGATGAAATTAATTTCATGTCTTTCTTGACAGTCATTACCGGGTTGCTAGACTTGGGTCAAGCTTACGCATGTGAATGCGAGCGGCTCTGGAATACTCGTTGCGCATCCGTTTGGGTCCCTGACTACCTTATTTATCAAGATGTCCCTGGTTTCAGTCGTGGTGAGCAAGCCCTCAACAAGGCAGAGGGAAGCCTAAAGCGCCTCACCGGGGTATGTTGCGACGCTGGTCAGTAATCCATGCCTCCCCGTAGCGGTATTCCGGAGCGAATTAGAAATTGGCGTTACTCAGGACAACGCTGAAAGCGACTTATCTCATCCGCCAGGCGTTAGCGCTTGAAAAAGGGAAGCAAGCGGTACGAGCCGCGGGGAGGCACCGACCCCGCAGCACCGGCCGCTAAGCTTTACCGACGGATTGGAAGAAAGTGCCCCGATCTAACGCCAATGCAGGGAAAGGCCCATGGACCACCATGGGCCTTTTTTAGTTCCTGGCGCCTGCGTACCCGGGACCGAAATAGCGGTGCGGCGAGTCGATAATCATCAGGAAAAGAGCCCGGTAGTCCGTGCGCGCAATGACGAAGAGCATTTATCTAACTAGCTATATTCTTGAGATAAATATTGTCACACATCTTCCACAACGGCTGTGGAAAAGTCTGTGGGAAACACGGCTTCGGATGAAAAAAAGGACGTTGCGATAACTAATGATAGCGTTTTGCCTAGTTTTTAGGCAGCCGCCAGGTCCTGATGAAATTGACAAGGAAGCGCAGGGATGGGTGAAGGGAAGAAACGGGGCGAATGATTATTCGCCCCTACAGGTGGACGTAAGAGACATACCCGGCAGGGGGTCACCCTTTGAGGCCGGCCTCCAGGTTTGGATAGAGCAAGGTGATGCCGAGCTCCTTCAGCATCTTGCTGCTGTCGACGATGCGCCCCTCGGAGAAGTAGGAGATCATGAGCGGGGTCATGACCTGACGAGCCTCGGCCATGGTCATCTGCCTGGGCCTGGGGAGTCCCAGCTTGTCGGCGGCGGCGTTGAAGTACGCGGTCATGGTGCTCGGAGCGCCGTCGCTCACGTTGAACACCGCGCCGTCCTTACCCCGCTCCAGGGCGGCCAGGCAGATGCGGGAGAGGTCGTCGGCGTGGATCCGGTTGCTGGGGAGGGCTTCCTCCTCCAGGAGCACCGGCTGACCGGTGGTGAGCTGGGTGACCGGCAGGCGGTCAGCGGCGTAGATGGCGGTCACCCTGAGCACGACCACAGCGACGCCGCGCTCGCGCCCCCACGCCTGCAGCAGGCGCTCGGCATGCAGGCGCCTCTTGCCGCGCGCGGTCTGCGGGACCGGTTCGGTTTCTTCGGTGACCACCTCGCTTCCGCCGCCGTAGACGCCGCTGGTGCTGATATAGACGACCTTGGCGGGCTCATCCCCAGCTGCGATGGCGGACAGGAAGTTGCGCATCCTGGTGTCTTCGTTGCCGCCTCCCGGCGGCGGCGCCAGGTAGATTACACCCGCGCCGTGAGTGGGAAGCCCGCGCAGGGTTTCCGGCTCATCGAGATTCCCCGTATAGTGCCGTACTCCCGCGAGCGGTGCTTCGCCCCTTTTGAAGGTGGAAACCTCCACCCCCTGCGCCAGTGCCAGCACGGCCACCCGACGGCCGACGGCACCACAGCCTACGATCAGTAATGGTTGCATAGATACCTCTTTGCCCCGTAGTACTGCTGCAGCAGGCGCTGCAGCCCTACCTTTCTACCAGAAACCCCGCCGCGATGTCAGCAAAAAACCCGTAAGTCCTCCCTGCATGGCAAACCCATTATTTTGTAAAAAAATTTTAATATGCTAAGGTTTTGCTTTTGACGGAGGAAAGGGCATGAAATACCGGGCGGGTACCTGCATTGCACTGCTTCTGTTCACAGGCATTGCCACCGGGGCGCTGATACCCAAGCCTCCGGGGATCCAGATCGAACAGGAGGAATTCCTGGAAGCCGAGGACTGGTTCCAGGCCGGTGTGGAGTTGAACAGCGAGGGGAACTACCGCGAGGCGACCGAGGCGTTCCGCATGAGCGTAGCCCTTGCTCCCGGTAACGCCCTGGCCTGGCTCAACCTGGGAACCTCGCAGGCCTTGACCGGCGACTACAACCGCGCCATAGAGTCGCTGAAGAAGTCGGTACTGCTCGATCCCTCCCTGGCACTAGCCTATTCCAACCTGGGCGAGGTCTGTTTCAGGACGGACCGCTACGCTGAAGCGGCCGAGGCCTACACGACTTTACTGAAGCTGTGGCCGGGCAATGCCAATGCTCTTTACAAGCTGGGACTGTCACATCTGCTGCTTGATGAGACGGAGAAGGCACAGGGAGAGTACCTGACACTGAAAATAGTAGATCCCGAACTGGCGGAAAAACTTCATCATGCGATAATTCAGGGTGCCGGCAATTGAAGGGAGGGCACCATGAGATATTCGCCGTTGATCACCGACCTGTACGAGCTCACCATGTTGGCGGGGTACCTGGACCAGGGCATGCACGAGCGCCCTGCAGTCTTCGACCTGTTCTTTCGACATAACCCGTTCCGTGGCGGCTACGCCGTCTTCGCAGGGCTCGACACGGCCCTTTCCTACCTCGAAGGACTCTCCTTCAGCGGCGAAGAACTTGGCTACCTGGAGAGCCTCAATATCTTCAAACCCACTTTCCTCTCCTACCTCTCCGATTTCCGCTTCAACGGGAGCATAACGGCGCCTGCCGAAGGGACGGTGGTCTTTGGAGGGGAACCGCTCCTCACCGTGGAGGGGGGGCTCGCCGAGGCACAGTTCGTAGAAACCGCTCTTTTGAACATCATCAATTTTCAGACCCTGACCGCCACCAAAGCGGCCCGCATCAAGCTCGCTGCCGGCGACGCCACGGTGCTCGAGTTCGGGCTGCGCCGCGCCCAGGGGCCGGACGGTGGGCTCTCCAACGCCAGGGCCGCCTACATCGGCGGGGTACGCTCCACCAGCAACGTGTTGGCCGGCATGCGCTACGGCATCCCGGTGCGCGGCACCCACGCCCACAGCTGGATCATGGCCTTCCCGGACGAGCTCACCGCCTTCCGCTGCTACGCGAAGGAGTTCCCGGACAGCTGCATCCTGTTGATCGACACCTACGATACCCTGCAAAGCGGCCTCCCCAACGCGCTCACCGTGGCCCGCGAACTGAAGGAGCAGGGGCATGACCTGGTCGGCGTGCGCATCGATTCGGGCGACCTCGCCTACCTCTCCCGCAAGGTCCGCGCCGCCTTCGACGAGGCCGGGTTCCCGCAGGTGAAGATCGTCGCCTCCAACGAGCTGGACGAAAACGTAATCGAGTCGATGCGCCGGGAGGGAAGCAGGATCGACATCTACGGCGTCGGCACCCGGCTGGCCACCTGCGCCGGCGAGGGCGGCGGCGCACTGGGAGGGGTCTACAAGCTGGTGCTCATCGACGGGGAACCAAAGCTCAAACTGACCAGCGACGTGGCCAAGGCAACCCTGCCCGACCGCAAGAAGGTGCTGCGCGCGGTGGCCCCGGACGGCTCGTTCATCCTCGATCTGATCGCGCTGCAGGACGAGGAAATCCATCCCGGCACCGTGGTCTTCGACCCCGCGAACCCCGTGCAGCATGTCCGCATCCCGGAAAACGCGCGCCTTATCGACGTCCGGCGCAAGGTGATGGAGGATGGCAAACGGTGCCTCTCCACGCCGGACCTGGGGAGTTGCGCCGACCTGGCCGCCGAGCAACTGCAGCGTCTCCCCGACGGCTGCCTCAGGCTGGTGAACCCGCACATCTACAAGGTCTCCATCAGCTCCGGCGTCAACACCCTGCGCCTGCAGCTGATGACCCGCATCCAGAGCAAATACCGCAGCTAGAGCCGATGGCGGCTGCGTGCAGCCGTGATCCGGTAAAGGAGGCAAGCGATGCAACGAAGGGGCGCCCTTCTCGTGGTCGATGTCCAGCTCGACTTCTGCCCGGGCGGCGCGCTGCCGGTCCCGGAGGGGGACCAGGTGGTGCCGCCGCTGAACCGCTACCTGGAACTGTTCAACGAGCGCAGCGTGCCCATCTTCGCATCCCGCGACTGGCACCCGGATGAGAGCAGGCACTTCAGGGACAAGGGGGGGATCTGGCCGCGGCACTGCGTCCAGGGCTCGTCCGGCGCCGACTTTCACCCCGGACTGCGGCTCCCGGAGGGGACCATCGTCATCTCCAAGGGGATGTCCAGCTGGGATAACGGCTACTCCGCACTCCAGGGGGTAACCGAAAACGGGACGCCGTTCGCCATGCTCTTGCGCCGCATGGAACTGGACCGGCTCTACGTCGGGGGACTGGCTACGGATTACTGCGTGAAGGAGTCCGTGCTGGAAGCGCTCAGGGAGGGGTTCGGAGTGACGGTGCTGACCGACGCCATTCGCGGCGTTGACGTGAAGCCGGGAGATTCCGACCACGCATTGGGAGAGATGGTCGCAGCCGGCGCGGACCAGGCGACCTTCGCTTCGGTGCGCAGCGCTTTGCAGGGCGCCCCCCCGGCAGAATAGGGTGAAGCAGCGTTTTGCCTACGTTTTTTATACCTGCACCATACAAAAATATGCTCCCGGCAAAATTCAGTGCCGACGGGGCATTTTTTTTTGACAGCGTCCGGGAAACGCGCTAGATTACGCCACATTAAAAACTGCTAGCGCGGGAGCATACCATGATTAAGACCAACAATCTCAAGGTAAAAAGCATCACCCCGATCATTGCACCGACCGATCTGAGGCAGGTTTTCCCGATCTCGGAACAGTCCAGCGCCTGCGTGACCGAAAGCCGCGCCGCCATCGCCAAGATCCTGAGGGGCGAGGACAAGCGACTGATGGTGGTGGTAGGCCCCTGCTCCATTCACGACACCAAGGGCGCCCTGGAGTACGCGGAGAAGCTTGCCGCACTCGCCAAGGAAGTCTCCGAGGAACTCCTCTTGATCATGCGCGTGTATTTCGAGAAGCCGCGCACTACGGTTGGCTGGAAGGGACTCATCAACGATCCCGGCATGGACGGCACCCACCTCATTTCCAAGGGTCTGGGGATCGCCCGCGGGCTTTTATGCAAGGTGACCGAAATGGGGCTCCCGGTAGCGACCGAGATGCTCGACCCCATCACGCCGGAATACCTGGCCGATCTCCTCTCCTGGGGCGCCATCGGTGCAAGGACCACGGAATCCCAGACCCACCGCGAGATGGCCAGCGGCCTCTCCTTCCCGATCGGCTTCAAAAACGGCACCGACGGCAACCTCCAGATCGCCATCGACGCCATGAAGGCCGCGCTGCACCCGCACAGCTTTTTGGGCATCAACCGCGACGGCCTCACCTCCATCATCCAGACCACCGGCAACCCCGACGTACACATGGTGCTGCGCGGCGGCAACAAGAAGCCCAACTACGCGCCGGAGGACATCGCCAAGTCCGAGGAGATGCTCACCAAGGCGGGGCTGAACCCGACCCTGATGGTGGACTGCAGCCACGGCAACTCGGAGAAGAAATTTGAGCGCCAGACCGAGGTGCTGAAAAGCGTGGTCGACCAGATCGTCGCCGGCAACCGCTCCATCTCCGGGGTCATGATCGAGAGTTACCTGAAGGAAGGAAACCAGCCGCTGCCGAAGAACCTCGCCGACCTCACCTACGGCGTCTCCATCACCGACAGCTGCATCAGCTGGGAAACCACTGAGAAGGCCCTGCGCGAGGCGCACCAGAAACTCAAGGCGTGCGGCGGAAGGAAATTAGCCTAACCCCGGCACACAGAGGACGCAGAGGCCCACAGAGGACACAGAGGTAGACCGATAGGACCTCTTGATTATTCGCCCCTACAGGTCGCCACATGAAACGAAAAAAGGCCCCCGAGCTTACGCCGGGGGCCTTTTCCGTTTCTGCTGACTGCCCTGCCCTACTTCGCGGTGATGAGGTAGAGCGGCTTCACGAAGGTCGCATCGGTGGCAGCCCTCACCTCTTCCACGACGTCCGCGGGAACGGCGGAGTCCAGCGACAGGATGACCATCGCCTCCCCCTTCTTCTCGCGACGACCGAGGTTCATGGCGGCGATGTTGATCTCGTGCTTGCCGAGAATGGTGCCGATCTTGCCGATGATGCCGGGACGGTCGCCGTAGGCCATGAGCAGCATGTGCTCCTCAGGACGGAAGTCCATCTGGTAGTCACGCAGCTTGACGATGCGGGGCACGCCCTCGAACACGGTGCCGGTGATCAGGCGCTTCTCGCCCGGACCTTCGATGGTCACCGTGATCATGTTGGAGAAGTCCTCGGTGTGCTTGGTCTTCACCTCTTCGACCACGATCCCCATGCTGTCCGCCACGAGCTGCGCGTTCACCATGTTCACCTCCTGCTCGACCCTGCGGTTCAGCAGGGAAGCAAGGCCGCAGACGGTGATCGGGGTGCAGTCGTACTGCGCCAGGCCGCCGGTGTAGGTGAAGGTGATCTTGTTCAGGTTGGTGTCGACCAGCTGGATGATGAAGTCGGCCAGCACGTTCACCAGGTTCAGGTACGGACGCATCTGCCCCATGAGGGAGGCGTCGAACTTGGGGATGTTGATGGCGTTCTCGATCGGCTGCTCGTCCATGTAGCGCAGGATTTCCTTGGCCACGTCGACGGCGACGTTCACCTGCGCCTCGAAGGTGTTGGCGCCAAGGTGCGGGGTGACCACCATCTTCTCGTGACCGATCAGCTTCTTGAGGGTGTCGGAATCGGGCGGCTCCTGGCTCCAGACGTCGAAGGCGGCGCCTGCGACGCGGCCGGAGTCGAGGGCTTCCAGCATCGCCTCTTCGTTGATGATGCCGCCGCGCGCCGCGTTGATGATGATGACGCCGTCCTTCATGGCGGCCAGTTCCTTCGTGCCGATCATGTTGTGGGTCTCGCTGGTGAGCGGGGTGTGGACGGTGATGATGTCGCAGTTCTTGATGATCTCGTCGAGGGTGACCAGCTTCACGCCGAGGTCATGAGCGCGTTTTTCGGCGATGTACGGGTCGCAGGCAAGCACTTCACACTCGAAGGCCTTGAGACGGGTGGCGACACGGCCGCCGACCTTGCCCAGGCCGATGACGCCGGCAGTCCTGCCCTTGAGCTCATAACCGGTGAACGGGGCGCGCTTCCAGGCGCCGCCTTTCAGGGAGCCGTTGGCCTTGGTGACGTTGCGGCAGAAGGAAAGCAAAAGCGCCATGGCGTGCTCGGCCGCGCTGTTGGTGTTGCCGAAGGGAGCGTTGACCACGATGACGCCCTTGGCGGAAGCGTAGTCAACGTCGACGTTGTCGACGCCGACGCCGGCGCGGGCGACGAGTTTAAGGTTGGTCGCGGCGTCGAGCAGGGGCTTGTCCACGGTGGTGCCGCTTCTGGTGATGATAACGTCGTAATCACCAATGATCGAGTAAAGCTCCTCCTTCTTCAGTCCCAGCTTGATGTCCATCTGCACGCGCGGGTCGCGCTGCAAAATCGCCAGTCCTTCGTGAGCCACCTCATCGGTTACGATAATCTTCATTGCCACTCCTTTGTTTGGGTTAGAAACAAGTTCTACGTTCTACGTTCTACGTTCTACGTTCTGCGTTGCGATTAAATATACCGGCTGCTTCAGATCGGGTGCGGATGCTTGGCCAACTGGATGAAACGGCGCACCTTGTCGGGGTCCTTCTTTCCCGGAGAGGCCTCTACGCCGCTGGAAACATCCACCCCATATGGCTGAACCCGCGTTACCGCCGCCGCGATGTTTTCGGGGGTGAGCCCGCCCGCCAGCACGACACGTCCCTGCTGCTTCGCGGCGATGGCACACTCCCAGTCGAACACCTCTCCGGTTCCGCCGTAGGCGTGAGGCGAATAGGCGTCGAGCAGGTAGGCTGCAACCCGGTAGTCGGCAAGCGGGGTAAGACTCTCGGGCCCGCGGACCCGGAAGGCTTTCATCACCCTGCGTCGGACCAGGCGGCAAAACTCGGGGCTTTCCTCGCCGTGCAACTGCACGATGTCCAGGCCGCAGCAGTCCGCGGTGCTGTTGACGACATCGAGATCCTCATTGACGAAGAGCCCCACCACCTGCACGAAGGGAGGAAGTTTCTCGATGATGCGCGCTGCCGCCTCCACTCCGATGAAGCGGGGCGACTTGTCGAAGAAGACGAAGCCCAAGGCGTCGGCCCCGGCATCGACGGCCATCAGAGCATCCTGCTCGGATGTTATGCCACAAATCTTGACCTTTGTCATGCGCGTATACCCTTAGAATTACTCAACTTACCAACCCCAAAACCATTGGCCACGGAGAAAATCTGAGAACTTCTGAGAAAACCAAAACCACTTCTTTTGGGAAAACCTTCAGCATCCTCTTTGCTCGCTGACTTCAGTCTCCCCAGGATCTCTTCTGTTATAGGCTCACCTTCGGCAGCCGCTCCAGGGACTGGCGGATCGATTCCTCCGGATACTCGTAATCCTCGAGCCGGCCCGAGAGGTAGGCGTCGTAGGCGCCCATGTCGAGCTGACCGTGGCCGGAGAGACCGAAGAGGATGGTCTTCTCCTTCCCCTCCTCCTTGGCGAGTACGGCCTCGTCGATGGCGGCGCGCAGCGCGTGGGAGGATTCCGGTGCGGGTACGATCCCCTCGGTCCTGGCGAAGAGGAGCGCTCCTTCGAAGCAGGCATTCTGCTTGTAGGACTTCGCCTCGATCTCGCCGGCATGGTAGAGCTGGGAGATCAGCGCGGACTCGCCGTGATAGCGCAGACCGCCGGCGTGGATCCCCGGCGGCATGAAGTCGTGCCCCAGGGTGTACATCTTGGTGATGGGCGCGAGCTTCGCGGTGTCGCCGTAGTCGAACGCGTAGACCCCCTTGGTGAGGGTCGGACAGGACGCGGGCTCGACCGCCAGGCAGCGCACCTTCTTGCCATTGGCGCGGTCCGCAATGAACGGGAAGGCAAGACCGGCGAAGTTGGAACCGCCGCCGCAGCAGGCGATGACCACGTCGGGGTAATCCTGGGCCAGCGCCATCTGCTCCTTCGCCTCCAGGCCGATGACGGTCTGGTGCAGGCAGACGTGGTTCAGCACGCTCCCCAGGGCGTAGTTTGTGTCGTCGTGGGTGGCGGCATCCTCCACCGCCTCGGAGATGGCGATACCGAGGCTCCCCAGGTTGTCCGGATCGTGGGCCAGGATGCTGCGCCCGGCGTTGGTGAACTCGGAGGGGGACGGGATAACCGTGGCACCCCAGAGCTGCATCATGCTCTTCCGGTACGGCTTCTGCGTGCAGGAGACCTTCACCATGTAGATGGTGCACTCCAGCCCGAACATGGAACAGGCCAGCGCCAGGGAGCTCCCCCACTGGCCGGCGCCGGTTTCGGTGGCCAGCCTGCGGATGCCGGCCTGCTTGTTGTACCATGCCTGCGGGATGGCGCTGTTGGGCTTGTGCGAGCCCGCCGGGGAAACGCCTTCGTATTTGTAGTAGATCTTGGCCGGGGTCTGCAGCGCCTGCTCCAGCCTGTGGGCACGGAACAGCGGCGACGGGCGCCAGATCCGGTACTTCTCGCGCACCTCGTCGGGGATGTCGATCCAGCGCTGGGTGGACATCTCCTGCTCGATGAGGGACATCGGGAAAATAGGGGTCATGTCCTCCGGGGTGACCGGCTTCAGGGTGGCCGGGTTGATCACCGGCTCCAGCGGCCCCGGCATGTCCGGGATGATGTTGTACCACTGTTTCGGGATGCGGGATTCGTCAAGCAGGAACTTGGTATTCATAGCCACTCCTTTGTCAGTTGGAACATATCAATTCAAAGCGTCTACCTTAGGTGGAGAAGCAAATCCCCCCTGCCCCCCCTTTAACAAGGGGGGGACGCGGGATCACGTGCAGTGCTTCGTGGCAGCATATTTTCCTGGTTCCCAAGCTCCAGCTTAGGAACCCCATATGGCGCAAAACTCCAGCTTTGCATCCGAGGGGAGTTGGAGCTTCGCAGAGGCTTTGCGTTCCCAAGGTGGACCTTGGGAACGAGATCACTCCCTGCCCCCAGCCATTTACCCCAGCAACTCGGAGAGCTTCGCACCCACGTCGGGCTCGCGCATCAGGGACTCGCCGATCAGGAAGGCGTGCAACCCTTTCCCGGTGAGACGCTCTATCTCAGCCCGGGTGTTGATGCCGCTCTCGGCGACGATGATCCTGCCAGCCGGGATAAGGGCCGCCAACCGCTCCGAGGTGGCAATATCAACCTGGAAGGTGCGCAGGTCCCGGTTGTTGATACCGATCATGCTGCAGTCGGTCTGCAGCGCCATCTCCAGCTCCTTCTCGTCGTGCACTTCGAGGAGCACGTCCATGGAGAGCTCCTTGGCAAGACTGTGGAAGTCGCGCAGTTGCGGCACGTCAAGCATGGCGGCGATGAGAAGGATGGCGTCTGCGCCGGCGGCGCGGGCCTGGTAGATCTGGTAAGGATCGAAGATGAAGTCTTTGCGCAGAAGCGGCAACGAAACCTGCTCGCGGATCAGCGCCAGGTAGCTCAGGTGCCCCATGAAGAAGTGCTCGTCGGTGAGCACCGAGAGACAGGTGGCGCCGTTGTCCTGGTAGGTGGTGGCGATCTGCAGCGGGTCGAAGTCGGCCCGGATCAGCCCCTTGGATGGTGACCCTTTTTTCACCTCGGCGATGATGGGGGTCCAGCCGGAGCCGAGGGCATTGAGGATGGCGTTCTGAAAACCGCGGGGGGTGTCTTCGAGGTCGGCGAGGCGATCCATGATCTCGTTCAAGGGAACCGCGCTCATGGCGGCCTCGAGCTCACCCTGTTTGTAGTCGACTATCTTCCTGAGTACGTCGGGTACCTGGGTCATCTGCTATTGCACCTCGTTGGTTAGAGCCACCAGTCGTTCCAGTTGCTTGAGGCCGCGCCCGGAATCGATGGTATCGGCGGCGAGCCTGATTCCTTCCGCGACGTCCGCTACCTTGCCGGTAGCCAGCAGGGCGAAGGCGGCGTTCAGCAGGACGATCCGGCGTTTCGCGCCGTCCTTGCCGGCCAGGATGTCCCTGACGATGACGGCGTTGCCCTGGGCGTCGCCGCCGTGCAGTTCGGTGAGCGGCGCGCGCTCCAGGCCGAACTGTTCCGGCGTGATCTTGTAGACCTTGACGCCGTCGGGGCCGACCTCGCCGATGGTGCTCTCGCCGGTCAGGGTCACCTCGTCCATGCCGTCGCTGCCGTGCACCACGTAGCCGCGGCGGCAGCCGAGCTTCTTCAGGACCAGGGCCAGCTTCTCGACCAGTTCCTCGCGGTAGACGCCGAGCACCTGGCAGTCCGCGCCGGCGGGGTTGGTGAGCGGTCCCAGGATGTTGAAGATGGTGCGGATGCCGATCTCGCGGCGGGGGCCGATGGCGTGTTTCATGGCGCCATGCAGCGCGGGGGCGAACAGGAAGCCTATGCCGATCTCGGAGATGCAGCGCTCCACGGTCTCCGGGGTCACGTCGAGGTTTACTCCCAGCGCCTCGAGGACGTCGGCGGAGCCGCAGGAGGAGGAGACGGCGCGGTTGCCGTGCTTGGCGACCTTGACGCCGCAGGCGGATACGATGAAGGCGACGGTGGTGGAGATGTTGAAGGAGTTGGTGCCGGAGCCGCCGGTGCCGCAGGTGTCGAGGATGGTTTCGCGGTCGAGGTTGATGTCGTCGCGGTCGATGCCGAGGACGCTCTTGCCGACCCGGATCGGCATCGCCCGGTCCCGCATGACGCGGGCAGCACCGGTGATCTCCTCGACCGTCTCCCCCTTCATCCTGAGGGCGGTGATGAAGGAGGCGATCTGGGCCGGCGTCGCCCCGCCGGACATGACCTGGTCCATGACCTCGATCATCTCCGCCTCGCTGAGATTCTCCCGCTCCACAACACGCGCAATGGCCTTACGGATCATAGCAGCTCCTTCCAAACGTAATTCAAAGACACAAAAAGAGAAAAGCCGAACACAGAGGACTCAGAGGTGCTCAGAGATACACAGAGTAAAAGCATTGAGGATTTTCCCCTCTGTGACCTCTGTGGACCACAGTGACTTCTGTGTTCCGGGTTTACTGCCTGGACATCTTCAAGAAGTTGCGCAACAGGTCCATCCCCCCCTCGGTGAGGATGGATTCGGGGTGGAACTGCACCCCCCAGATCGGGAGCGTGCGGTGCCGCATCCCCATGATCTCCCCTTCGGCCACCCAGGCGGTCACCTCCAGCTCGGCGGGGAGCGTAGCGCGCTCGACGATCAGGGAGTGGTAGCGGGTCGCGGCGAAGGGGTTCGGAAGCCCCTCGAAGAGCTCCTTGCCGTCGTGCAGGATCGGAGAGGTCTTGCCGTGCATGAGCGTGGCGCTCTTGATGATCTTGCCGCCGAAGGCGTAGCCGATGGACTGGTGGCCGAGGCAGACCCCGAGGATGGGGATCTTGCCGGCGAAGTGGCGCACCACCTCGACCGAAATGCCGGCCTCTTCCGGGGAGCAGGGGCCGGGAGAGATCACGATGCGGTCCGGGGCAAGCGCCTCGATCTCGGCGATGGTGATCTTGTCGTTGCGATAAACCTTAACCTCCTCACCCAGCTCGCCCAGGTACTGGACGATGTTGTAGGTGAAGGAGTCGTAATTGTCGATCATCAAGAGCATAGTTTGGAAACCCGCTGGAATAGCGCGCCTTGCCTAAGCAGGCCCGGAACCCCACCCTTTTGCTGTTTAATGCGAATCGCAGAAATATATAGGTTTTGCCGAAGAAACTCAAGAAATTACGACAGGAAATGAGCAAAACGAGGGGGCCGGGACAGGAGACCAGGGCGAATAAGGCGGATTACCCTACCGTGCGAGGAGGAAATGTTTATCCTCCCCGAAACCAATTTCAGGCAGGCTAGCCGAGGGGTCGCTTGTTCCAGGCCAGCCAGTAGAACCCGAGGTCGCGCAGCAGGTTACTGAAGGAGTCGAAGTCGACCGGCTTGGTGAGATAGCTGTTGGCGTAGTTGCTGTAGGCCATGGCGAGGTCGCGCTCGGCCGCGGACGTGGTCAGCACCACCACCGGGATGGCCTTAAGGCGTTCGGAGGACTTCACCTGTTTCAATACCTCGATCCCGTCGACCTTGGGAAGGCGCAGGTCGAGGAGCACCAGGTGCGGCCGTGGATAGGCGCTCGTGTCGGCGTATCTGCCGCGGTTGTTGAGGTAGTCGAGGGCAGCTTCACCGTCTTCCACATGAAAGAGGCAGTTCACCAGGCCGGCATCGGTCAGGTTGCGGATGGCAAGCTCGGCGTGGTCCGGATTGTCCTCGACGAGCAGGATGCACAACGGTTCGCCTTCTATCATGGTTCGCTCCTTTCAAGCAAATAAAACTAAAGGCCTTTAACAGGGATAACTGCGGATCAAAGGGATTGTTAAACCTTTAAACAGCCTTTATCCCTTTTATCCCTTTTATCCCTGTTCGATTTGAATCGGGTCCGGTGGACGGTTGCCAAGCGTAAAGCAGAAGGTGCTCCCCTGCCCCACCCCGCCCGATTCCACCCACAGCCTGCCGCCATGGAATTCCACGATGCGCCGGGCCAGGGCCAAACCGATCCCAGTCCCCTCGCTGCGGGCATCGAGCTTGTTGAACAGCCCGAAGATGGTCTCCTGGTACTGCGGCGCGACCCCCATGCCGTTATCCCGCACCACGAAGATAGTCTCCCCGTCGCCCGCGCGCACCCCGATCTCGATCCTCGGGTTGGCCTGCTCACCGCGGTACTTGATGGCGTTCTCAACCAGGTTCTGCACCACCTCGCCGATGCGGGGGTGGTCGCCCCAAACCTTGGGCAGGCCAGGCTGCAGCACCACTTCTACCCCGGCCAGCTCGATCGGACCGGACAACTGTGCCAGCACGTCCTGGACCAGCTGATCCATATCGATCACCGAGGGGGCGTTCACGATCCTGCCGATGCGGGAGAGTTCCAGCAGGTCGTTCAACAGCGAGGCCATCTTGTCGGCGGCGCCCATGATGCGGCGCACATCGCCATCCAGGCGCTGCACGTTGCCGCTTTCCAGATCCTTGAGCACGGCGCCGGCGAATCCCTTTATGGTGATGAGAGGGCTCTTGAGGTCGTGGGACACCGTGTAGGTGAATCGTTCCAGCTCCGCGTTCTTCGCCTCCAGTTCGGCCTCGCGCTCCTTGCGTTCCCGGATCTCGTTCTCGAGGAGCAGGGCCTGGTCCCGGAGCGACTGGCTGGCGAGTTTGCGGTCCGTGATGTCGCGGTTGCTGGCCCTGATGCCGTTTTTGACGCCGCTTCTCGTATAGACCAGACGACAGACGTGGGCAATCCAGCGCACCTCGCCGTCTTTCCTGATGATCCTGAAATCGATGGGCTTCGCGTCGCCGCCGAAAGACTCTTTGACGTGCTCATGGTAGTGCGCGACGTCGTCGGGATGGATGATCCGCAGCAGGAGATCGGGATCGGCGTAGAACTCTTCCCTGGAGTAGCCGGAGAGATCTTCGCAGGACGGGGATACATAGCGAAAGGAATGATCCTCAGCCTGCCAGTACTCCCACCCCTCGGTGTAGTCGGCTACGGTCCGGTAGCGCTCCTCGCTCTCTTCGAGCACCTGGGCACTGCGCGTCAGCACCCGCCCGCCCCACCCGATGAACCCGACGCCAAGAACCCAAATCAAGCCATGGCTCACCGCGGTCCCGGCGATGACCCCGCTCAACGCGGAGCCTGCGTCCAGCGGCACCGAGGCGCTGATCCCGCCCCGGACGTCACCGACATGGTATCCCTGCGACGCGTGGCACTTGAGGCAGCCTGCCTCGGTGGTGAACGGCCGCATGAGCCTCATGTAAGGCCGACCGTTGAGGATCTGCACCTCGCTGACCTCTTTCACCCCCTGCTCGAATTTGCGCAGGGCCGCCGCCTCCCACGGATCAGGCGCGTTTTCAGGTCGGATCGGCTTGAGGCTGGTGATGTGCCCACGCACCAGGTCCTGGTGGCTGTCCGCCATATCGAAGACCTGCCGGGTCATGTAGGCGGGGTTCACCAGGGTCAGCGCTCTTCCCGACGGGGTCTGCACGTCGCGCTCGGGTATGTGGGCGAGGTTGGGATTGGGAGGACATTTTTCGGAAACGGCGACATAGACGCCGCCGTGCCTGGTGGCCCAGCGCCGGTAGAGGGCGTCCTTCTCGTAGGTCGCCCGGGCCTCCGCCCGCGCGATCTCGACAACGCTTTCCTGCTCCTGACGATAGAACCAGAGAAACGAGGCGAGGACGCCGCCAGTCCAGAGCAGCATGAGGAACAGGGCGAAACGGCGGATCTTGTGCATCTGGGTAACCATCCCGGCGGCAGCCTCCTTGTCTGTGCTTCCGGCTACGGCCGGTCCAGCATCTCCCGCACCTTTTTGAGGAGCACCAGAGGCTTGACCGGCTTCATCACCAGTTCGGCCCCCTCATCCAGATCGCTCCTGCTGCGGATTATGTCGGCCGTGTAGCCGCTGGTGAAAAGGATCCTGGCGTTGGGGCGGATCTCCCTGATGTTCTCCGCTGCCTCCTTGCCGTTCATGACCGGCATGATGATATCCATCAGGACCAGTTCTATCTGCGGATGTTCCTTGAATCTTTGTACCGCCTCGAGGCCGTTGACGGCATGGATGATGTTGTAGCCGTACTTCTTGAGGATCGAGGAAACCAGGTCGAGGACATGCAGATCGTCTTCGGCGACCAGTATGGTTTCGGTCCCCTCCACGTCAGGCTCGGGTATCGGCAGACTCTGTTCCGGTTCGGCGGAGGCGATGGCGGGAAGGTAGATCCGGAAGGTACTGCCGATGCCGGGCTCGCTGTAGACGTTCACGTACCCCTTGTGCTGGGTGATGATGCCGTAGACGATGGCGAGCCCCAGCCCGGTCCCCTTCCCCACCACCTTGGTGGTGAAGAACGGGTCGAAGATCTTCTTCCTGGTCGCCTCGTCCATCCCTTGGCCGGTGTCCGAGATGGTGAGCAGGGCGTACTGGCCGGGGGTGCCGAAACCGTGGGCGTGCACGAAGGCGGCGTCGATGTCGTGGCGCTCGGTCTCCACGAAGAGACGCCCCCCCTTGGGCATGGCATCGCGCGCGTTGGCGGCGAGATTCATCAGCACCTGCTCGATCTGCCCGCTGTCCACCACCGCCCAGAGCGCGCCGTCCGCGAGCGTGGTGGTGAGGGCGATGTCTTCGCCGATGATCCGCTGCAGGAACTTCTCGACCCCTCTGACGATGTCGTTCAGGTTGGCGGGGGCCGCCTTTACCTCACCCTTGCGGCTGAAGGCGAGCAGGCTGCGGGTCAGGTTCGCCGCACGATCCGCCGCGGCGGAGATCTGCATCACCTTGTCGCGGGCGGGGTTTTCGGCGGGGAGATCAAGCTTGAGGAGCTCGCAGTACCCCCCGATGACGGTGAGTATGTTGTTGAAGTCGTGCGCGACCCCTCCGGCCAGCACCCCTACCGCCTCGAGCTTCTGCGAGTGGCGCAGCTGTTCTTCGAGCTTCAGGCGCTCGGTGATGTCGAGGGCTATGGCCAAAAGCCGCTCGCTGCCGTCCACAGTGATCCGTTCGCAGTAGTACTCCCCTTTGAGGGCGCGGCCATCCTTGGCGTGCAGGGTGACCACGATCCCGGCGACGTGCCCCTCCTCGACGAGCTGGTCGATCAGCGTCTTGCGCTCGAGCGGGCTGATCCACCCAAGTGAGGTGGAAGAGCGTCCCAGCACCTCGTCGCGGCAGTAGCCCGAGAGCTCCACGAACTTTCGGTTCACATCGAGAAAGATTCCCTCCTCGATGTCGGTGATCACCATGATGAGGGGCGCGCTGTCGAAAGCCTTGTGGAATTTCTCCTCGCTAAGACGCAGGGTTTCCTGCGCCAGCTGTCGTTCGGCGATCTCCTTTTTTAGCAGCAGCGCCTGTTCCTGAAGCGCCTCCTGGGCCATCTGGCGCTCGACCACCTCGTGCTCGAGACGGCTGCTTTGCAGCTTGAGCGCTTCCTCGGCCCGCCGGTGCTCCAGGATGTGATCCCATTCCCTAAGGGCACGCTCGACGATGCGCGGCATGGCGTCGAACACCTCCGGCATCTTCACCACGTAGTCGATGGCGCCGGATTTCATCGCCTCGACCGCCACCTGCTCGCTGCCGTGGGAGGTCATCATGACCACCGGCGCTATGTCGGCGGAGTGCGCCACGAGGTCCCCTCCCTTGCCGTCGGGAAGGAGGTAATCGGTGATCACGATGTCGTAATCGCGGCTGCGGATGCGCTCCACCGCCTCCTTGACCGTGGCGGCGACGGTCAGCTCATACTGGCCGGACAGGTCGCTGAATCCCCGCCGGATCAACTCGGCATGGGCATCATCATCTTCGACAACCAGGATTTTTTTAACGGGAGAGAAGGAGGTCATACTTTCAACTCCTGCGTCTATGTGTAAGACAAGCTCTCATGGCAGTTCAGTGAGTCACAGCCCATGCACTGCACAGTTGCAGAGGCCCGGACCAAACATTTGATCGGAAAAAATTCTACAATAATTTTCCCATTAGTCTGCTAATCGACAGCGTTAATAAAATTAAATTCAATCAATATTTCATCCTGGTTTGCCTGGCAACGATCCCATGACAGCACGCACCGCCCCGAATGAGGACTAAAAACCACAATACTAGGTACACACGCAGTTATGACCTGCTTAATGAATCTGACGAGAAGTCAGGGAAAGGTAGAGCAACAAAAAGGGCGCACGGAAAATCCGGGCGCCCTTTATCGCAAGCAGAAAAAGGGGACTGGCTCCGCCAGGTGCCTGTCCCCTTGGTGTTTCAAAGGAGGGGACTGGCTACGTCGAGCGCCTGTCCCTTCTGCTCTCAGTCCAGGCCGCGCTCAGCCATCTCGATGGCCTTGACCACAGCCTTGGCCTTGTTGACCGTCTCCACGTACTCGGCGGCGGGATCGGAATCGGCGACGATGCCGGCACCGGCCTGCAGGTGCACTTTACCGTCCTTGATGACCAGGGTCCTGATGGCGATGGCCATGTCCATGTTCCCCGAGAAGGAGAAGTAACCGACGGCGCCGCCGTAGACTTCGCGACGCACACCTTCCAGCTCGTCGATGATCTCCATGGCCCTCACCTTGGGGGCCCCAGAAAGGGTACCCGCCGGGAAGGTGGCGCGCACGACGTCGAAGGCGTCGTGTCCGGGCGCCAGTTCCCCCTGCACGTTGGAGACGATGTGCATCACGTGCGAGTAGCGCTCGATCACCATCAACTCGGAGACCTTGACGCTGCCGATCTTGCACACGCGCCCCAGGTCGTTGCGCCCGAGGTCCACCAGCATGACGTGCTCGGCACACTCCTTGGGATCGGCCAGCAGGTCCTGGGCCAGTTCCTCGTCGGCGGCCAACGTCGCCCCGCGGGGGCGGGTGCCGGCGATGGGGCGCAGTTCCACCAGTTCGCCTTCCTTGCGCACCATGACCTCGGGGGACGCGCCCACCACCATGGTCTCGTCCAGGCGCAGGAAGAACATGTACGGGGACGGGTTCAGGGTCCGCAGTACGCGGTAGATGTCGAAGGGATCGACGGTGAGATCGCCGGAGAAACGCTGGGAGAGCACCACCTGGATGATATCACCGCTTCTGACGTACTCCTTGGCGCGGGTCACCCAGGACTCGAACTCCTCGCGCTTCACGTTGGAGGTGAGCTCCACCCTCCCCTGCGCCGCCTTCTTCTGCGTCGCGGGCAGCGGCTTCTTCAGGCGCTCGATCAATCCCTCGATCTTGCCCACCGCCTCGGCGTAGGCGGCCTCGGGGGTGCTGCTGCCGTCCAGGTGCGCGTTGGAAACGACCTTGATCTTCTGGCTCAGGCTGTCGAAGATCACCATGGTGTCGGTGATGATGAAGTAGGCGTCGTAGGTATTGATCATACTCGGGTTCTGATCCGGCAGCGTCTCGAAGTGACGCACGGCGTCGTAGCCCAGGTAACCGACCGCACCGCCGAAGAACCTCGGGATCCCGGCAACCTCGACCGGCTGGTAGCGCGACATGTAATCCCGAACGTAGTTCAAGGGATCGGATACCTCCATGCGGCGCACCTCGCCCCCCTCGACGATCTCGACCCAGTTGTCCTTGCCGCGGATCACCACCGCCGGGGAGGAGCCGAGGAAGGTGTAGCGTCCCCACTTCTCGCCACCCTCGATACTCTCCAACAGGAATCCGAAGCGGCCGTCGTCGATCTTCTTGAAGGCCCCCACGGGGGTATCGAGATCGGCCAGGATCTCACGGTACACCGGGATCAGGTTGCCTTGTGCGGACAGGGTCTGGAACGTCGCGAAATCGGGGCAGTACATGAGGCTCCTTTTTGGGCTTGCGAGGTGTTCGGTAGGGCTATCCCCTTGCAGGGAAACGAGTTTTGGCCCGACCTTAGTAACATAACGATGAAAAGGTGTCAAGGAAGGGGGAGTCTGGTAGAATCTTGTGCTAATGAAAACACCCAAGACACTGGTCATATTAAGAGAGCACTACTTCGCCTTCGCATTGAAGGTGGTGGACCTCATCGTCCGCTTCAAGCGCGCCACCGAGAAGATGTTCCTCTCCTGGGAAAAGTGGGTGAAGCCGGAGGGGGACATCGCCTTGGAAAAGCTGATCTCCCGTTTTCCGCGTTACCTCAATCCCCCTTCGGGCAGCGTGCGCTGCGGCCCGGGGTGGTATCCGCTGGTCTGGGACCTCTGCACCGCCATCGAGGCGATGGAGCACCTCGCCATGCCCAGGATCGGTCACTTCAAGGCGGAGGAGAGGCTGGGCGGGCTTTTCGTGAGGATCGAATCCAACTCCTTCATCGTGAAGGAGCTGGCCAGGGACACCGAGCACAAGGCCGCCGCCGTCTGCTCGGAATGCGGGGCGCCCGGGTCGCTGCAGCTGGGGCACGGTTTTGCCAAAACACTCTGCCCCGCCCACGCCAAGAAGCGGAAGCCGCAGAAGGCGAAAGCGGTGCCCATCGCTCCGGAGCTCGCCGCAGAACAACCGATGCTGCTGTTTCTGGACACCGAGTTCACCGATTTCGATTACCCGCAACTGATCAGCATCGCGCTGGTCTCCGAGAGTGGTGAGAACTTCTACGCCGAGCTCGCCGACGGCTGGAGTCCCGAAGGGTGCTCGCCGTTTGTGACCGCGAACGTCCTGCCGCAGCTGACCGGCGGCGACTTTTTCCAGGAGCGGAACTACGCCAGGCGCAGACTGGCCGCATGGCTCAGCTCCTTCGCGGTTCCGGTACGGGTGGTGTGCGATGCGCCAGGATTCGACTGGGTGCTCATGGTCGACCTGCTGCACGACGACTTTCCGAAGAACCTCTATCCCGGCCCGATCCACTACTACAGTGAGAGTTTTCCCGTGCTGTTCGAACTGTTGCAGAAAGCCCACGCCGAGGCCTACAACGAGTTCCCCCCCCACCACGCCCTGCACGACGCCGAGGCCCTGCGCGAGGCCTGGGAGGTCATGAAGGAGCACCTGCACCCCGCCATACTGAAGCAGTACTTGAGGCTGTAGCCCCCCTCCAATGGCCATAAACACACGGCCTGTAGGGGCGAATAATCATTCGCCCCAGTTTTCTTGGACATTCCCCCTTGAAATCCTGCCAACCAGTGATTATGTTCCGTCGGTCAGCAACTCAAGCCCAAAAGGAGACCACCCAGACATGGCCAAAACCGTCAAGAAGTTCGAGACCGAGGTCCAGCAGCTTTTGGACCTGGTGATCCACTCCCTCTACTCCAACAAGGAAATCTTCCTCAGGGAGCTCATCTCCAACGCGTCTGACGCCATTGACAAGATAAAGTTCGAATCCCACTCCAACATGGAACTGCTGGAAGGGAACGCCGACTGGAAGATCAAGCTGCACGCCGACAAGGACGCCGGCACCCTCACCATCACCGACAACGGCATCGGCATGAGCATGGACGAGGTGGCCGACAACATCGGCACCATCGCCAAGTCCGGCACCAAGAACTTCGTCGCCGCCCTCAAGGAACAGAACCTCGCCGAAAACCCGGAGCTGATCGGCCAGTTCGGCGTCGGCTTCTACGCCTCCTTCATGGTGGCCGACAAGGTGGTCCTCACCACCCGCAGGGCGGGCGAGAAGCAGTACGGCTGCCGCTGGGAGTCCACCGGCGACGGCTCCTACTCCATCGAGGAGTGCGAAAAGGAGACCCGCGGCACCGAGATCGTGCTGCACCTGAAAGACGAGATGAAGGAGTTCCTGGACGAGTGGAAGATCCGCTCCATCATCAAGAAGTACTCCGACTACGTGCAGTACCCGGTCGTCATGGACATCACCCGCAGCGAGCCGGTGAAGGACGCGGAGGGCAAGGTCATCGAGGGTGGCGGTACCATCGACACGACCACCGAGGAAACCCTCAACTCCATGAAGGCGATCTGGACCCGTCCCAAGAGCGAGATCACCGAGGAGGAGTACGAGGAGTTCTACAAGCACATCTCCCACGACTACGACAAGCCCCTCTCCACCATCCACTACTCCGCCGAGGGTGTCAGCGAGTTCAAGGCCATCGTCTACGTCCCGTCGCATAAACCGTACGACCTGTTCCTGCGCGACCACAAAAAGGGCGTGCACCTCTACGTGAAGCGGGTCTACATCACCGACAACTGCGAGGCGCTGCTGCCGGACTACCTGCGCTTCATCAAGGGTGTCGTGGACTCCTCCGACCTGCCGCTCAACGTTTCCCGCGAGATCCTGCAGGAGGACGTGCAGATCAAGCGCATCCAGAAGTCGCTGGTGGGCAAGGTGCTCTCCACCCTGGCGGAAATGAAGGAGAAAAATGCCGACGACTACCTGAAGTTCTACGGCGAGTTCGGCCCGGTACTTAAGGAAGGTATCCACTTCGACTACGCCAACAAGGAGAAGCTGCAGGACCTGCTCCTCTACGAGAGCTCCAAGACCGAGAAAGGGAAGTTCGTCTCGCTCAAGGAGTACGTGGAGCGCATGCCCGAGGGGCAGAAGGAGATCTACTTCATCACCGGCATGTCCCGCGAGTCGGTTGAAAATTCCCCGTACATGGAGGCGCTGCGCAAGAAGGACTACGAGGTCCTCTACATGACCGACCCGGTCGACGAGTGGGTGGTGCAGGCTGTGCACGAGTACCAGGAGAAGCACCTGAAGGCGATCGACAGGGGCGACCTGGAGCTCGACACCGAGGAGGAAAAGAAGGAGAAGGAAGCCAAGAAGGAGGAGGCCAAGAAGGAATTCGGCGGCGTCATGGAGTACATCCAGGAGACTCTCAAGGACCGCGTCAAGGAAGTCCGCCTCTCCTCGCGCCTGACCGAGAGCGCCTGCTGCCTGGTCGCAGACGAGACGGGGCTCAACGCCAACATGGAGAAGATCCTGAAGGCGATGAACCAGGAAGTCCCGGAAGGAAAACGCATCCTGGAGCTCAACCCGGAGCATCAGATCATGCAGGTCATGACCGCCATGTTCGAGAAGGACAAGACCAACCCGAAGCTAGCCGACTACAGCGAGCTCCTCTTCGACCAGGCCCTCCTGACCGAAGGTTCCCCGATCAAGGACCCGCTGCGCTTCACCAGGCTGGTCAGCGAACTGATGGTGGCCGGCGGAAAATAGAGGCACCTTCACACATGAAAAAAAGCCGGGAGGATACGCGACCTCCCGGCTTTTTTGTGTGTAGCCTCACAAAATCAACACTTTTCCTGCTGCTCATTAGTTTTTGTAATTTACACCACTAATATTTTAATCTATATTCCTACACCAAGATGGGCTATCCATCATGGTAACGCATGCAATGCTGTTGAATGTAAAGGAGGAATCAGATGACGAATAGACTCTTCGCCTTAGTGGCGGCTTTACTGCTCGTTGTGGCTTCTTCGAACGTCGTTCTCGCCCAGGATCTCGATACCCGCTACGGCAAAATCTCCATCGTCGCGTTTGACCGCCAGGGCAACCCTATTCTGGACGACGGCGCCAAGGCGGACTACAAGAAGATCCAGTACCTCTTGAACGACAAAGTCATCCAGGAAGAGGTGGACGAGACCGTGGGCAAACCGATCCCGGAACTGGTCCGGGTATTCCAGCAGAGCAAGTCCGACGCCGTGCTGGTGCTGGCCGACACGGGCGAAACCTCCGGGACCGGCGCCATTCGCTTCATCGACGTGACCGCAGCCGGGGCGAAACTCTCCAACCTTTTCGCCGACTGCAAGGGCGAGCCCCGCTACTCCCGCAAAGGGGACGTGATCCGGGTCGTCTTCAAGGAAGCTAAGCCGCTCAAGGTGGCGACCTACAGCAACGGCTACATCAGGTAAAACTGCCGCACAAGAATTAACGAGAGGGGCGTCCGCAAGGGCGCCCCTCTTCTGTTTTTATCCAAGCCCGACTGGTCCTGATCATTGCAGCTTCGCTGTACCCTTCGTGAAACGACTTGCCCCCTCTTGCGTGCTGACTTCGCTCCTCTGCGTGCTTACATTGCTCCTTTGTAGGCTGACAACGTACCTTTGCATGCTGACATCGCACCTTTGCGAGCATGCATCGCACCTTTGCGAGCACGCATCGCACCTTTGCAAGCGTGCAAAGCACCATTGCAAGCGTGCAAAGCACCATTGTAAGCGTGCAAAGCACCATTGTAAGCGTGCAGAGACGAAAACGTGCACGAAACAGGAGAAATAGTAGACCAACGAACCGCACTTGGCACGCATCTTGACCCAAAGCAGCTCGTTTTGAGCCAAAACAAGCGTAAAAACACCGTTGCAAGCGTGCAAAGCATTTTTGTAAGCGCGCAAAGCACCTTTGTAAGCATGCAAAGCACCAAAAGCAGCTGACAAAGCCGCTAAGTACTGGAAACACCGACAGATCAGTCCTCTGCTCCCAGCACTTGGGCAAGCTTCCTGCTCATCTCGGCCACCTTGTACGGCTTCTGGATGAATCCGGCTAATCCGGTCCCCGCCAACTTCAGGCTCACCTCCTGCTCATTGTAGCCGCTGGACATGATCACCTTGACGTCGGGTTTCAGCGCGCGCAGTACCTTGAAAGCCTGCTCGCCGTCCAGGACGGGCATGGTCAAATCGAGCAGCACGCAGACGATCTCGTCCATGTCGGCCTTGAAGACCTCGACCGCCTCGCGCCCGTCGCAGGCGAGCTTCACGCTGAACCCCAAGGCCTGGAGCATATCGCTTCCCAGCGCCCGGATGCTTTCCTCGTCGTCGGCGAGCAGCACGGTGCCGCTGCCATGCCAAAGCGGCTGCTGCGCCTGGGGCTCGGGATGGTCAACGCCTCCCGCGACGCAGGGGAGCAGGAGACGGAAACTGCTCCCCTTCCCTTTTTCGCTGTAGACCTTGATTGCCCCCTTGTGAGAGCGGACGATGCCGAGCACGGCGGCCATACCCAGCCCGCGTCCGGTGAACTTGGTGGTGAAGAAGGGGTCGAAAATCTTCGGTATCACCTCGCGGTCGATGCCGCACCCCGTGTCGGACACCTCCAGCACCACGTAGCATCCTTCCGGGAGCCGGTCGTCGATCCAGGATTCCGAGAGGTAAGCACGGTCGCAGTCGATGCGCCTGGTGCTGATGGAAATGAGCCCCGTCCCCTCCCCCATCGCCTCGGAGGCGTTGATGACCAGGTTGAGGATCACCTGGCGCAGTTGCGTGGCATCGCCGCTGATGGCGGGTAGTTCCGACGCGAAATCGTAACGCAGCAGCGCCTTCTTGGAGGCGGATACCTCGAGCATCGGTGCCATGTCCTGTACCACCCGGTTCAGGTCCAGCTTCTCGATGACGAAGTGGCCCTTGCCGGAATAGGCGAGCATCTGGCGCGCCAGGTCGGCGGCGCGGCTGGCCGCCTGCTCAATCTGGACCAGGTTTTCGCAGGCGGGAGAATCGGGTGGAACCCTGAGCAGCGCCAGGTCCGCGTTCCCCAGCACCACCATGAGGATGTTGTTGAAGTCGTGGGCGATGCCGCCCGCCAAGACGCCGAGGCTTTCCAGCTTCTGCACGTGGAGCATCTGGGCCTCAATAAGGCGCTTCTCCTGCTCCAGGCGCTTGCGCTCGGTCATGTCCACCACGATGAACATCAGGTGATGCTTCCCTTCCACGTCGAACCGCGACAGGAAACATTCAGATTCCAAGGTTGCACCAAACGTCGAGGCACCGGACACCTCGATGCTCCTGGTTTGCCCGTCGGTCAGCACCTGCTCTGCGAGCCGACGCACCCCCATTGTCTCCCAAGAGGGGATCTCGCGGAAGTTTTGCGCTAGCATCTGCTCTCTGCTGGCGCCAACCATGGCGGCCGCGGCCTCGTTGGCCTTGACGCAGACGCCGGTCTCGCCATCGTAGACCAGGATGCCGGTAGGCGACGACGCCAGCAGCGATTCCAGCATCGCGAGCGCACGGTCGCGCGCCTCCTCGATACCCTTGCGCTCGGTGATGTTGTCGTACACCCCGAGGACGCCGACCACCGAGCCGTTGTCGTCGCACAGCGGGACCTTGGTGGTGTCGACCCAGTAACGGATGCCGTTCACCTGCTGCTGCTGCTCGATGATGTGATACTTTGGCGTGTTGCTATCCATGACGCTGCGGTCGTCGGCCCGATAGGCGTCGCTCTCCTCGCGCAACCAGGGGAGATCGTAATCACTCTTGCCACGGATCCCATCGGGGCTCTCCAGTCCGGCTGCCCTGGCGAAGACGATGTTGCACCCCTCGTAGAGGCTGTTTTTATCCTTCCAGAATACGAACTGCGGGATGGTGTCGATGATCTGCGCCAGCATGTTGCGTCCCTGCCGCAACTCCTCCTCGACACGCTCCCGCACCGCGAGCTCCTGTTTAAGCTGCTCATTGGCCCGGTGCAGCGCCTCGGTCCGCTCGATGACTCTCAGTTCGAGCTCTTCCTTGGCCCTGCGCAGCTCTTCCTCGACCTGGGCATGTTTGCGGGCCTTGATCAGCGCGGCCCGGCCCAGAGCCAGGGACAGTACGGCGAATATGGCGACCGCTACGGCCAGAAGCAGCCAATCTCCTTGCCAGTGAGTTCCCACCGGCACCAACGCGGCTGCAAAACCAAGCTGTAGCCGCTTGTTTGGCGGTGGTTCCATCGATTTGCTTTGGTTAGGCATCGGCTCTCCTACTGCCTGTGGACGGCGACCAGGTGCGAGGTAACATCACCACGGGGCAGCATGTCGTGGATGGACGGGACGAACTCATTCTCTTTCCCGATTACTGACGATCTTCCGCTGGTGAAAGTCCCCCTTTGCGAAGGGGGATTTAGGGGGATTTGCTTTAGGTTCGGGAAAGGCAAATCCCCCGCCGCCCCCCCTTCGCAAAGAGGGAAGTGGGAGATAGTGGAAGATCGTCGCTAATCAAGTTTTCTTTTCGGCAGGCGACGATCACTTCATTAGGGAAAAGGGAGTACAAAGCAAGGAAGGAGTGGAGGAAAAAATGAAAGCGGGCGGCCGCCTGCAGAGGAAACGGCCGCCCGCTGTGGGCGTACTACGATGGGGGAAAACCTCAGGCCGTCTTGCCGTAAAGGGCATCCCTGCTGGCAAAGGCGCGCTTCACCCTGGTGATCAGGCCGATCTCCTTCACCGGCTTCAGCACGAAGTCGAAGAACCCTTTCTCAAGTGCTTCCTTCTCCTCATCGGGCGTGGCCGCTGCGGTCATCAGGATCACGGGCATGTACCTGAACTCGGGGATGTTCTTGATGGCGAACAGGAACTCGTACCCCCCGAGCTTGGGCATCACCTTATCGGTAATCACCAGCTTGGGCTTCAGGGTGAAGATCTTGCTGAAGGCATCCATGCCGTCTATGGCGGTCTCTACTGCGTACCCCTGGCGGGTAAGGATCTTGGCGACCATCTCGCGGGAGAGCTGGTCGTCCTCTACCAGGAGGATCGACTTGCTGGCGGGGCCGGCGATGGTCTGGCCGAGGTAGTGCCGGGCTATGGCACGGTTGATCTCGAGGCGCGTCGAAACGTAGAGGACCAGCTTCACGTTGTGCTGAGCGGCGATGGCTGCAAAGAGCTGATCAGTGGTCGGGTCGGCCACGGCAAGGCCGAGGCGGCCGTCATCGAGCTTCAACGGGAAGACGCTGTGCTTTACCGCCATCTCGAGAGGGATCAGCTTGAGCACGTTGGGCGGGTAGCTGTACTTGGCGAAGTCGACGATTGTCCTGACGCGGTACTGTATGGCGAGCGCCTCGGCGAGTTCTTCCGGGGTGACCAGGCCGATCACCTCCAGCAGTTCTCCGAGGCGGATGTTCTTGCTCTTGGCGTGCGCGATCAACCGGTCCACGGAGGCCCGGGTCAACAGGCCGCGCTCGACGAAGATCTCACCCAAAGGCTTGCGGGTTGCTTGAGGTGCGGCTATCGGTTTGATGTCTGCGGTCATGCGATCCTTCTCCTGCTTGCGCTGCGGCTAAAGCGCGGTTACTGCTCTTCCTCGCGGGAAGCTTATTCACTTGGCGGTGCGGCCGGGGACCGTGACGGCATCAGCCATGCGGCGCGGCGACGCGAACTCCAATAATGAGAGGAAATCAGCCGGTAAGTCAATGACTTTATCGGCATGACCGGCAAAAAAATGATCAGGAAATGATGAGCTCGTCGGAGAGTTCGTTGCGGTCGTCTTCCCGGCGCGGGAAGTGTCGCTCCAGCTCGTTGCCGCAGGCCTCTATCACCTCGCAGACCGCCTGGGCGCGGCGACCGGCGCGCAGCCCCTGCGCCAGCTGCTCGGCGAGCGTCTTCCAGTACCCCGGCGGAATCTTCTCGTTGATGCCCCGGTCGCCGACGATCCACACCTTGCGCTCCAGAAGGGAGATGAAGATGAGGATGCCGGTCTCCATCCGGGTCCGGTACAGCCCCTGCTGGTAGAACGCGACCAGCGCCCGCTCGCTCACCGCCTCGGCGATGCGCCTGGGGCCGACGAAGGAAAGCTTCAGCTGCGGAAAACGCCGCAGAAAAAGGAGCACCGGGAAATAGAGGAGGAATATGACCGGGATGTAGGTCCAGATGGTGACGTGATGCAACAGCACGGCGATAACGACACCGACGAACCCGGCCAGCAGCAACGCACCCAGCGCCTCCGCCTCGCGGTAACGGTCACTCTCGGATACCACCATGGTCGCGATCTCGCCGCTGGAACGGGCCTCCGCCCGGGCCACCGCCTGCTTGATGGCCTCCTTCTCGGCCGCGCTGAAGAAGTCGTGAGCCAACGATTTGTGCGAAAGATCCATCACCAGTCTCCCGAGGCACCGCCACCGCCGAAGTCACCGCCACCGCCCGAGAATCCGCCTCCGTCGCCGCCTCCGCCGCCAAAACCGCCGAAGCCGCCCCCTCCATAGCCGCCGAAGAAGGGGGGACCTCCCATGAACCCGCCACGCCCTCCCGAAGAAAAGAGGAAGGCGATGAAGAGACCGGCCAGGAAGCCGACCACCGCCAGCAATCCCAAAAGGAGCATCGACAACCCCGAGAAGGAGATGAAGGCGGCGATGGGGAGGCCGATCGCGCCGGCGACCCCGCCCAGGAAGCGGGAGATGCCGCCCAGAAATACCGAGGCGACCAGGACGAAGAGAAGCAGCGTCAAAATGGGGGGAGCCCCCTTCTTGCCGTGGCGCAGGTCCGTTGGTTGAGCCTGGTATTCTCCGCGCACTGTTGCCATGATTGCACCCACGCCACGGGCGATGCCCAGATCGAATTGCCCCTGCTTGAACGCGGGGGTGATCTCGTTACGAATGATGCGCCCGGACATGAGGTCGGTTAGTTTCCCTTCCAGCCCGCGCCCGACCTCGATGCGGACCTTGCGGTCGTTTTTCACGACCAGCAGGAGCGCGCCGTTATCCTTCCCCTTTTGCCCCAGCTGCCACTTTTCCACCACCTTGATGGAGTACTGCTCCAGCACCTCCCCCTCGAGGCTCGGGATGGTGAGGACCACGATTTGGGTCGAGTCGCTCCTCTCGAAGGCGGAGAGTTCGCTCTCCAGTTGCTGCACCATCTGCGGCGACAGCATCGAGGCGTAATCGTTCACGTGGCCGCGCAAGGGCGGTACCTCGGCCGCTGCGCAGACGTGGACGGTCAGGAAGAATGTCAGGAGCAAAAACAGCTTTTTCATGCTACGCCTCAGAAGCAGGTTGAGGTTAAGTCCTTAGAACTTGACCTTGGGCGCCACCTTGGCTCCCTCTTCGGCCTTGAACGGCTCCTTGCGCTGCAGGTGCAGCATCATGGAGTTGGTGAGCGAGTTCGGGAAGGTCCTGATGGTGGTGTTGAAGTCCTGTACCGTCTGGTTGTAGCGCACGCGCGCCACGTTGATCCTGTTCTCGGTCCCCTCGAGCTGGTTTTGCAGATCCATGAAGTTCTGGTTCGCCTTCAGGTCCGGGTAGCGCTCCACCACCACCATGAGGCGGGACAGGGCGCCGCTCAACTGGGACTGGGCCTGCTGGAAGTTCTGCATGGTCTTGGGATCGTTGATGGCGTCCTTGGAAACCTGCATCGACCCCACCTTGGCGCGCGCCTCGGTGACCGCCTTCAGGGTGTCGGCCTCGTGCTTGGCGTATCCCTTCACGACCTCGACCAGGTTGGGTACCAGGTCGGCGCGACGCTGGTAGGAAGCCTCGACATCGCCCCATGCGGCGAAAACGGCCTCTTCCTTGGCCTGCATCGTGTTGTAGCCGCAACCGGAAAGGGTGGCAAGGGTGAACAACGACAGCAACAATAACGTCAAGCGTTTCATGATCTAATCCTCCTTGAATGGCATGAGGACAATAATAATCATCACAGTGGCAAATGTCACCCACGAAAGGAGAAAAAGAAGTAAAAGTCAAAAGAGGTTACGCGAAGTACTAAAAGATGGCCGCGAAGTACGCAAGGTAAAGTCATGAAAGCAAAGTGGTGTCTTTCTTTGAACCTTCGCGGATTCTCAGCGTGCTTTGCGTAACAGCTTCCGTGTTTGCCGTTGACTCTAAGCGAAGATGCGGGCACCGCACAGGACCGTGCGATAGGCGAGGATATAGACAGCAGCGTTCCAGGACTGTCTGAGCATCCCCATCGGCTCGCCCGTTTGACCCTGAAACCACTCATTGAACTCCCAGCCGTTAACCTTGCAGCTGAGGGCTACTTTTACCAGCTCGGTGCGCGCCAGCGAACGCTCGCCGAGCGTCGCCAGCAGGATGACCCAGAAACCACCCACGAAGGGCCAGGCGCCGCCGTTGTGGTACTGCCAAGGGAGGTTTTGCCGGTGTCGCTGCATGTACGGGCGCCAGCACGGGGAGCCCACCTCTATCGGGTGCCCCACCACGCGCACCGGGTGCGGCTTGTTGGCGCTCAGGGCGGTGACGCCCGCCACCATCTTGCCCGCTTCGGAAGGTGCACCCACTCCGGTAAGGTAGGCAAGGATGTTGCCGAAGATGTCGATCTCCTCTCCCCAAAATGAGAAGTTAACGTAGCTCAGCAGAAACGGCCCCGGTCGGCAGCCGTTGCGGATGTAGTGGCGCATGAGCCGGACCCGCTTCTGGTCTGGAACCGCGCTGTCGAAAGGGTTGAAGAGGAGCCGGGCGAAGCGGCGGGTCTCACGGGCGGTAGGGAGGCCGTAAAGCCTTTTGGCCCAGTACCAGAGCGCGTTGGTATAGAGCACGAAACCGGAGCGCGGCATGATGTCCGCCCAGTCGGCACAGTCGTTTTGCTGAAGGAGGTACCACCCTTGATGCTCCTGGCATTCCAGCCAGCTCAGGGCACGCACGGCATTGGCGGAGAGCCGCTCGGCCAGGCCGAGTTGCGGAGCGACACGGTCGAGGAAATGGACCGCGATAAGCCACCAGATGGTGGCATCGACGCACCCCGCGTACCAGAAGTCGACCTCGGCCGACTCCGGTTTGACGAACTTGGGGATCTGGCCGTTGCGTGCCTGGTGCCGCGCCAGTGTGAGCAGGCCGGCCTGGGCGGACTCAAGGAGCTCCGCATCGCCGGAAAGGGCCATACCCAGGGCGCAGATGGCGGCGTCGCGACCGAAGATGGAATCGTAGTTGCGCCCGGACGACTTCGGGTTACGCGCCGAGGCGAGCACCCCATCCGGTGTGGAGTTTTCCCGCAGCAGACACAGGGCCTGCCGGTAGCACTCTTCGAGCAGCGCCGCCTGGTCACCCTGCACCGGGGAACACTCTTCAGGCTCGGTCGATGTGGGGGTCACTTGAGCTGCACCATCTGGTAGCTCGCTCTCCCCTTCTGCACGTGGACCACGATGATATGGTTCACCCTTTCGCCGTAGCGGCTGAACCACACCAGCGGCGCACCGGCACCGCCCGAGATGAAGGCGGGCACGCCGCCGAACACGTCGGCATCATAGAGATGGGAGTGGGCGAAAAAAAGCCCCTGAACGGCCGGCCCGGCGGCAACGATCCGCTCCAGCTCGGCGGCGCCCCGGGTGAAGGTGTGGCCGCGCCAGCGTTTGGTTTCGGGAGGAATATGCATGGCAACGAAGGTGGCGCCGGGTGCGGAGGCGAGCTCCTTCTTGAGATAGTCGAGGTCCACCGGAGCCAGTACTTTCTGCGAATTGTCGAGGGCGATGACCTTCAGACCGAGCCGCGGCATGGAGAAAGCGAAACGGGGCGGACCGATCTCCTTCTCGAACACGTCGGGGTTCTCGTGGTTGCCCGGCACCACGAAAACAGGGGTGCCGGGGGCGTTTCTCTCCAGCAGGGACAGGAAGTTGGCAGTCTCTTCCTCCCCACCTTCGGTGGAATAGTCGCCACCGTGCAGGATGAAAAGCGGCCTGAAGCCTGCCGCCCTGCGCAGTGCCTTGATGAATATGGCGTCGTTGGAACGGCTGTCCCCCATGACCACGAAGCGGTAGTCGTCGGGCGCGGTCTGGAGCGCCTTCTGCTCGAGCATGGCAATGGAGCGTTGATAGAGGGTTTCGGCGTAGCAGAAAGGAGGAAAAAGCAGACATAGAAGCAGCGGGAGACCGGTCAGTGCCCCGCTGCCCAGGATTGAAATTCTAGCTGTTGACGACATACTGCTTGTTGCTCTCGATGCAAAGCTTGCACAATCTTTCGATGCCGGCTACCTGGCTGTCAGTCAGCCCGGTTGTGTCTGGGAGCCGAAAAGTCCGGCAGTCACAGCAGCGGCACAGGATACCAAGGTCAAGCCCAAGATCTTCATCAAGCATGCTGCGCCCCCAATAAACATGTGCAAGATTTAATGTTCAAGGATGCTATCACAGTTGCAAAGAGCAAGCAAGATAGAAGTGACGGCTTAGAGGTGTTGCCGGTGCACGTTGGCTCAGCTTTTGGCGAGCCGATGCTTTTTACCGGCGGCGCGCATCTTGCCGGCATCGTTCCGGGCGACCTTTGCCACCTTGGTGCCGCGATGCGCTGCGCGCGCCTGCAGGGTGCGGCGCCCCGGCTTCACCGAGCATTTGGCGGCGCGATGGTTATCGCGCAGCTTGAGCGAGGCGAACCTGCTGCGGCGCGGCTCGTTGACCACTGCAGCGGCAGCGAGGATGACCTGTGCCCTGACCTTCTGCTCCTCCGCTACCGGGACCAGCTCACCGGCTATCCCCTTCAGGTCGGCTGCGGCATAGGTGGAGACGTTCCTGCGCAACTGGTTGAAGTTATGCACGTTGTGGTAGTCGAGCCGCCTGGTCAGCATGATGACGAACATATCCTGCTGCGGGTCGATCCAGATGGAAGAACCGCTGTAACCGGTATGGCCGAATGAGGCGTCGGAAAAGTAGTTTCCTTTGGGTGCCGAGAACGGGGAAGCGACGTCCCACCCAAGGGCCCGCTTGATCCTGCCGTTGTTGCAGGCGTAGGGGGTGGTCATTTCGGTTACCGCCTGCTCCGAGAAGATGCGGGTACCGTCGAGGGTGCCGCGCCCGAGGATGAGGCGTGCATAGCGCGCCAGGTCGTAGGCGGAGCTGAAAAGACCTGCGTGACCGGCGACGCCGCCCAACCGGCGCGCGTTTTCATCCTGCACCACGCCCCCCTGGGTGCCGGAGGTGGGCGCGATATCGTTCCCCTCCCGGGAAGGGAGGAAGGAGGTGTCGCGGGTTCCCAGCGGCTCGTAGATCTGTTCGCGACAGAACCTGTCCAGCCTCTCGCCGGTAACCCGATGCACCAGTTCCCCGAGCAGGATGAAGTTGATGTCGGCATACTCGAAGCCGGTGCCGGCGCCGCGGAAATGCTGCGTGGCGACCTTGCGGACCAGCCCTTCGATGGAACCGCCCTGCCCCACCATGACGTCGGAGAGGCCGGAGGTATGGGTCATCAGGTGCAGAATGGTGATGTTCTCCTTGTCGGTACCGGCAAACTCGGGAAACCAGCGGGAAAGCGGATCGGTAACGGAGATGCGCCCTTCGTCGATGAGCTTGATTACGGCCGGAGTGGTGGCGATCACCTTGGTGAGCGAGGCGACGTCGAAGAGGGTCCGGTCGGTGATGGCCGGTGCGCTGGCGCTGCCGCTGACCTGGCCGCGGGCGGCGGTGGCGATGATCCCCTCGTGGTTGCCGACCACCACGACGCCTCCGGCGATGAGGTTATCGGACATGGCCCGCTCCAACAGGAGGTCCAGGTTCGCAGTCGAAAGGGGCGCGGATGTCGCGGGATCGACCATGGCCTGCACTTTGAGAGGGGAAAACAGCGAGAACAACAGGAGTATCAGGAGAATAACGCGCACGAGCTTCCTTTTAAGATCTGTGCTGCCACAGATTTTCAGTTAGGACTGCGGTTGATGTTCTTGGCAAGCAGCGGTTCGGGAAGGGGCATCACGCTGCCGTCCGGTGAGCACGACAGGAGCCAGAATACAGGAGAGATCGGTTATTTTTTGTGACGGAGGTCACCAATTCGCCAGCCAAACCCGCGATTCGCCGCAAGAAATCCGCGGCAAACCCAGAGCAGTTTACTTTGTCTAGGGGAAGGGATGCAAGACATCTTTGTACGGTCTGGAGGAGAGGGTAGCGGAACGCTCCTGTCAGCTCAACCACCTCCCACAGCACAGCACTAAGGGGACAGGCACCTGGCGGAGCCAGTCCCCTAACGTAAAAAGGCCCCGGAATTTCTCCCGGGGCCTTTTCGGTGCAGATGGTTGCAGCAGTTTTGCCTACTTCATGCTGGGCAGGTCGTGGACGTCGAGGTGGCAGCCCAGGCAGTTCGGGAAGCGGGCCAGGATCGACGCCGGGTGCGGAGCCTTGTGGCACTCGGTGCACTGCGGGATGTAGCCGTGCTTGGACTTGTGGCAGGAAGCGCAGGCAACCTTGGAGTGACGGGCCTTGGAGTTGAACAGCTTCGCGGCCACCTTGCTGTGGCAGGAAGCACAGGTCTGGTTCCAGTCGGTACCCTGGTAGGTCACCAGCTTCGGCTTATGTACGGAGTGGCACTTGGCACAGGCTTCGATCGCCTGATCCTTGTAGTGCGGCTTGTGGCACATGAAGCAGGACGGCTTGAAGCCGTGCGAGGTATGGCAGCGGTCGCAGGAGACGTTGGTGTGCTTGCTCGGGAATTTTACCAGCTCCGCCTTCTCTTCGGCGTGGCAGGTGGCGCAGGTTGTGGCAAGCCTCTGGGTCATGGCGACTTTGCGCGGGGTGTGCGGGTTGTTATGGCAGCTTGCGCAATCCTTGTTGGCCGGGCCGTGGATGTCGGTGTGGCAGGAAGCGCACTTCGGCATCACTTCGTCGTAGTTGGCCTTCTTCGGGTTGTAGGCGTGGATTACGGTGTGGCAGGCCTGGCAGTCGAAGCGGTGTTTGCCGCCGGCATTCTTGAGCCCGTTGAACGCGCCGGTGTGGCACTGGGCACATTGCTGCGGGGTGAGCGCAGCCGGGGCCGTCGCGTAAAGCTCGGCTTTAACCGGGATGTCAACGGTCGCCATCTTGGCAGCAAAGGCCGTGGAAGCGACGAGAATCAAGGCCGCGATGACCAGCGACAGGGTACTCTTTTTCATCATTCCTCCCCAAATAACAGTGTATTCACTACAATCGACTGGTCTTAATACTACCTATGGCGACTGTCTGTCAAGAAAGTTGTGATTAAAATCACGTGCAGGGATACTAGGATACGGCGTCGGGGAGAAACAAAGAGAGAACTAAAGACGGATCAGGTCTTCGTGAGGTTCGTCGGAGGGGTTTATGTGTATCATCACGTCGCCCACGTTGCTGAAATGGTCGAAGATGCGGCGCTTCACTTCGGTCGCTATGTCGTGGGAACGCTTTACCGTCATTTCGGGCGGCATGTCGAGCTTCAGGTCCACGATCAGGTACTGTCCGGAGTGGCGCGCCCTGATTTCGTGCACCTGGTCCACCCCTTCCACGCCACGCGCCAGCTGCGCGATGGCGTCCAGGATGGACTGCTCGGGCTGGCCGTCCATGAGCTCGTGGGCGGAGGTGCGGAATGTCTGGTAACCGATGTGAAAGATGAAGAGCGAGGTGAGACCTGCCGCTATGGGGTCCATGATCCCGGCGCCGAAATAGGCGCATCCGACGCCGACCAGGGTGGCTACCGAGGTGATGGCGTCCTTTCTGTGATCCTTGGCGATGGCGAGGAGCGCCGGGCTCCCAAGGCTCCCGCCGACTTTCACGGAGTAGCGGTACAGGGCTTCTTTTGCCACGATGGTGCCGGCCGCAGCCAAAACGGCCAGCAGCGCCGGGGTGGCGTAGCGCCCCTCGATCATGGTGGTGGCGGCGCCGTAGAGAATCCAGCCGCCGGTCGCCGCGATCACGAGCGAAACGAAGATGGCGGAGAGGCTTTCCACCTTGCCGTGGCCGTAGGGGTGGTCCGAATCGTAGGGCTTGCGCCCGACTTTAAGGGCGATCAGGGTCATGCCGATGGCGATGAAGTCGCAGGCACTTTCCACGCCGTCGGCAAACACCGCCTCGGAATGCCCGAAATGGCCGGCGGCGAGTTTGACGACCATCAGCACCGCGTTGGCCCAGAACCCGATCCGGATGACCCGGTCGGCCTTGTTGAAGCGGTCGGTCCTCAGCACGTCCCCTCCGCGCGCAGGTCCTTGACGGTAAGCTGCAGGGAACTCCTGCCGTTCCAAACGTTGATGCCCGGGGAGAACAGCAGGTCCACCCTCCCCTGCGGCAGACCGGCCTCGGCCAGACCGAAACCGATGGCATCGAGGCTCTTCCCCCCCTGCCCCACCTTCAGTTTCAGGTGCCCTCCCTTGAGCACCCGGCTCTCCAGCACCTCCGCACCTTTGAGCACGAAAAGGGGTTCCGGATTCCCCATGCCGAACGGCTTCATCTGCTCCAACCGCCGTACCAGATCCGCGGTGATCTCGTCGCTGTCGAGCTCCAGATCGAAGGAGAGAGTCGGGATGAGGGCGTCAGCGTCCAGCGTCTCCTGTGCCGCCTCGTCGAAGCGAAGCGCGAAACGCTCCAGCTCCTGCTGCGCGATGGAGAGGCCCGCCGCATGGCTGTGTCCCCCGAAGCGCAGCAGGTGGTCGGCACAGCTTTTGATGGCATCGAGCAGATGGAACCGTGAGATGCTGCGTCCCGAGCCCCTTCCGGTCTCCCCGTCGAAGGCGAACAGGATCGCGGGACGGTGGAACAGTTCGACGATGCGCGAGGCGACGATACCGATCACGCCGGGGTGCCACTCCTCCGAACCGAGTACGATGCTCTTTCTGCCGCGGCACGCTCCCTGTTCCAGCATGGCGCGCGCCTCCTCGAAGGTCGCCCGCTCCAGGGCCTGGCGCTCCGTGTTGGCCTCGTCCAGCTCGCGGGCGATGTCGCGGGCACGCTGGGGATCGCGACACAAGAGCAGTTCCAGCCCCAGGGAGGCATCCTCCAGACGGCCGGCCGCGTTGATGCGCGGGGCCATGCGGAAACCGACCGCGCCGCAGCCGATCTCCCCGGTGATCCCGGCCACCTCCTTCAGCGCCTCGAGGCCGGGGCGGTTGCCTGCGCAGAGCTGCTTCAGGCCGTAGCTGACCAGCACCCGGTTAATGCCCAAAAGGGGAACCACGTCGGCGATGGTTCCCAGCGCCACCAGGTCGAGGTATTCCTTGAGATCGGGCTCGCCCATGCGGGCGAAGTGACCGTCGGCGCGCAGCCGGGCGCGCAGCGCCACCAGCAGGTGGAAGGCGACCCCGACGCCGGCCAGCGATTTGAAGGGGAAGGTGCAGCCGGGCTGCAGCGGGTTGATGACGGCGCAGGCATCCGGGAGTGTGTCGCCGGGCATATGGTGGTCGGTGACGATGAGGTCGAGCCCCGCGTCCCGGCACAGCCGCGCCTCGTTAACTGCCGTGATACCGCAGTCGACGGTGACCAGCACGGTGGCGCCGGCGCGGGCCGCAGCGGCCACACCCTGCTCGGAGAGGCCGTACCCTTCGGTTAGGCGCTTGGGAATATAGTGGCAGCAGTCGAGACCGATCTTTTGGAAGAAGCTGATCAGGAGTGCGCACGAGGTGACGCCGTCCACGTCGTAGTCGCCGTGCACGCAGACGCGTTCGCCCGCTTTGAGGGCCCGGACCAGCCGCGCCACGGCCTGTTCCATCCCGGCCATGGTCATGGGGTCGTGCAGACGTGACAGCACCGGGTTCAGGTAGGCATCGGCGTCGTCGGGAGCGCAGATCCCGCGGTGGGCCAAGAGGCGCGCCAGGAGCGGGTGAATTCCGGTGCGGGCGAGAGCGGCGACCGTGTCCGCGTCCGCCTCCCTGGCCCGCCAGCTTCTGTGTGTGACTGGTTTCATCCCTCCTCCGGTACGGTAAAAATCAGGGTGCAATCATAGCATAAGGATCGGCACCCAGCGAATCTAATGTGCTGCGACGGCGGCAAAAAAAAACCCGCCGGAAGCGGGTTTTTTTCTTTCATATTCTCGAACTCTACTTCTTGAACGAGGTGGGCATCTGGTTCAGCCCGGCCATGTCGTTCTTGATCTGCTGTGCCGTCGGGCTGGTCGAGTCGAACTGCAGGTACTTGGTCCAGATCTCCTTGGCCTTGTCCGGCTGCTTCAGGTCCTGCAGGTAGACCACGCCCAGGTTGTACAGGCTTTGCAGATGCTTGGGATCGATCGACTGTGCCTTCTCGAAGTTGGCGATCGCCTTGTCGTACCAGCCGATCTTGCGGTACATGATCCCCTGGTCGGTCATCACGTTCAGGTTGTTGGGATCGAGCTCGAGGGCCTTGCCATAGGCGTTGACCGCCTTCTGGGCCTGATCGGTGTCGAAGTAGTCATTGCCGAGCTGGATCCAGGCCTGGAGGTTCTTGGGATCGGCAGCGACGATCTTCTCGGCCTCGACGATGCGCCGCTGGTAATCGGTCGGCGAACCCGCGCCCTGCGGCACGCTCATGGCGACCTCAGGGACCTTGTTCTGGCCGGCGATGTTGAAGATCAGGTAGCCTCCCAGGAGACCTACGATCAGCGCTACCACGATGGTAAGTACGTTCTCCTTGTTCACAGAACCTCCTTAGACGGCTTCGGCCTTCTCGACCGCGCGTTTTTCCCACAGTGCCACGATCGGGCTCGCCACGAAGATGGACGAATAGGTGGCGACCACGACGCCCACGACCAGGGCAAAGGCGAAGTCGTGGATCACCTCGCCGCCGAAAAGGAAGAGCGAGACGGCGGCAAGGAAGGTGGTCACCGAGGTGATGATGGTACGGGACAGCGTCTCGTTGATCGACTTGTTGAAGATGGTGATCATCGGGTCCTTGAGGCTCTTGTGCATGTTCTCGCGGATACGGTCAAAGACGACGACGGTATCGGTGAGCGAGTAACCGGCGATGGTCAGGACCGCGGTGATGAACAGGATGTTGACCTCGCGGTGCATCACATAGAACACGGCGATCATGGCGAGGACGTCGTGCATGGTGGCGATCACCGCGCCCACCCCGAATTTGAAATCGAAGCGCCAGGCGATGTAGAGGATGATGCCCAGCATGGAGAGCGCCACGGCCACTATGGTGTCCTGCTTCAGCTTCTCGCCGATGGAAGGGCCGATCTCGGTGGAGCTTTCCACGGTGAAGGTGTTGCCCGGGATACCGGCCTTCAGTGCGTCGGCAACCTGGTCGGCGGACTTGCCGGTGGACTTGTGCATCTTCACCAGCACTTGGTTACCGCCGGTGATCTCCTGAAGCTCAGCCTCCTTGATGCCGCCCTTGGCAAGTGCGTCGCGGATGGACTGGGTGGTCGCGGCCTGCGCGAACTTGATCTGCATTTCGGTGCCGCCGGAGAAGTCGATACCCATGTTGGCGGTGCCCCGGGCAATGGCGATGATGCCGATGATGCCGATGATGGCCATGAGGCCGGAAGCGATGAAGGAGAACTTCCTCATCCCGATGAAATCTATGTTGGTCTTCTTGAGCAGTTCCATTGGTCCCTCCCCTTATACGCTGAGTCGCTTCACGTGGACGCGGTCCAGGAAGGCGTCAAAGAGCACCTTGGTGGCCACAAGCGACGTGAACAGGTTGATGATGATACCGAGGCTCAGCGAGACGGCGAAGCCCTTGACCGGGCCGGTGCCGAACTGGAACAGCACCGCAGCGGTGATGAGGGCGGTCACGTGAGAGTCCATGATGGTGAGAAACGCCTTGTCGTAGCCGGCGTCGAGCGCGGCATGCGGCGTCTTGCCCAGACGCAGCTCCTCCCTGATCCTTTCGAAGATGAGGACGTTGGAGTCGACCGACATACCGACCAAAAGAACGATAGCGGCGATGCCCGGCAGGGTCAGCGTGGCGCCCAGCGCGGAGAGCGCACCCATCAGGAACAGGATGTTCAGCACCATACCGAGGTTGGCGACCATGCCGGAGAGCTTGTAGTACAGCGCCATGAAGCTGACGACCAGCACCACGCCGATCAGACCGGCCATGAGCCCCTTGTGAATGGAGTCGCGACCAAGGGAAGGTCCGACGGTGACGTTCTGCAGGATCTTGACCGGAGCGGGCAGCGAACCGGCGCGCAGCACGATGGCGAGGTCGGCAGCTTCCTTCTCGGTGAAGGAGCCGGAGATCTGGGCGGAGCCGCCCGAGATCCTCTCGCGGATGACCGGTGCAGAGTAGATGTTGTTGTCCAGCACGATCGCGAAGCGCTTGCCCACGTTGGCGGCGGTGACCTGGTCGAACAGGCGCGCGCCGGTGGAGTTGAACTCGATGGCCACGTAGGGCTGGTTGTACTGGGAGTCGATCCTGATCTGGGCGTCGGTCAGGAGCTCGCCGGTGATCATGGCCTTCTTCTTCACGACCAGCGGGGTTTCCGACACGGCGCCGGTCTGGGGATCGGTCCTCTTCTCGAAGAGGAGCTCGTCGTCCTCAGGGAGGGAGCCTGCGGTCGCGGTGGCAGCATTGACGGTCTCGTCGACCAGCTTGAACTCGAGGCGCGCGGTCTTGCCGATCAGCTCGATGGCGCGTTTCGGGTCCTTGATGCCGGGGAGCTGCACGACGATGTTGTTGAGCCCCTCGCGCTGGATCACCGGCTCGGAGACGCCGAACTGGTCAATCCTGTTACGGATGGTCTCCAGGGCCTGCGCTACGGCGCGGTCCTTCCTGACCTGGGCCTCTTTCTCGTTGATGCGCAGCTGCATGTTGACGAAGCCCCCCTCGTCGAAGACCGGCAGGGCCTCGAGGTCGGGGTACTTCTTCTTGATCAGGGCCTGCACCTTGTCGGCCGAGCCGCGGTCGTACAGGGTGAGCTGCACCTTGTCGCCGCCCAGGCGCCCGATCTTCTTGAAGCGGAGGCTCTGCGCGGTGAGGGAGTCCTCGAGGTCGGTGGCGATCAGGTCCAGCGATCCTTCCACGGCCTTCTGGGTCTCGACCTCCATGACCAGATGGGTACCCCCCTGCAGGTCAAGACCGAGGTGGATCTTGTCCTTGGGAAGCAGCCCGCTCCACCATGTGGGGAGCGTGTCGACCAGAGTCGGCGTCAGGTAGACGCACGAGGCTATGATGAAAATGAGGATAAGAGAAATGCGCCAGGTATAACCCTTCATGGGAAAAGCTCCTTTCGGAAAAATTCGATCAATGCACTAGTCCTGCTTTACAGACGCAATGTACCCTTTGTTGATCCTGACGTTGACGCCGGGTGCGATCTCCAGGGTTACCACCTGGTCGTCCAGTGCGGTCACCTTGCCGTGCATGCCGCCGGCGGTGACGACCTGATCGCCTTTTTTGAGCGCGTCCAGAAGCGCTCTGTGCTCCTTGGCCTTTTTCTGCTGCGGCCTGATGAGCAGGAAGTAGAAGATGGCGAACATGAACACCAGGGGGATCAGCCCCTGGAACTGCGCCATCATACCTCCGCCCGCGGGCGCGCCGCCCTGCGCGGGAGCAGCCATTGCAAACGCCAAACCTAACATTTAGTTACCTCCTGGGTAGTATTTCCATCCCTTTATTGACAATGAAAGCTTCGAGTAAAGCTTCAACCGAACAGCGCTAACAGCCGGTTCTCGCGGCGTAGAAGTCCTGCCTGAACTTGACGAACTCTCCCCTGGCGATCGCCTCGCGAACCTGTTTCATGAGGTTCAGGAAGAAGTGCAGGTTGTGCCAGCTGTTCAGCCGCGAGGCCAGGATCTCCTGGCTGCGGTACAGGTGCCTCAGATAGGCCCTTGAGTAGTTGCGGCAGACATAACAGTCGCAGGCGGGGTCGATGGGACCCTGGTCCTCGGCGTAGATGGCAGCCTTGATGTTGATCCTGCCGAAGCTGGTGAACAGGGCGCCGTTTCTGGCGTTCCTGGTCGGCATGACGCAGTCGAACATGTCGAAGCCGTTGTAGACCGCCTCGACCAGGTCCTCGGGCGCCCCGATCCCCATTATGTAGCGGGGCGAATGCTCGGGAAGGATGTCGCTGCACTCCTGCATCATGCCGTGCATCACTTCCTTCTCCTCGCCCACCGAGAGCCCGCCCAACGCATAGCCGTCGAAGCCGATGTCGATGATCTGCTCCGCGCTCACCCGCCTGAGGTCGGCATGCATCCCCCCCTGGACGATGCCGAAGAGCGCCTGGTCGGGACGGGTGTGCGCCTCCTTGCAGCGCCTGGCCCAGCGCGTGGTCAACTCCAGCGACTTTTGCACGTAGGAACGTTCGGCCGGGTACGGGGGGCATTCGTCGAAGCACATGGCGATGTCGGCACCCAGCGCCTCCTGGATCGCGATGGATACCTCGGGGGAGATGAAATGCCTGGAGCCGTCGATGTGGGAGCGGAACTTCACCCCTTCCTCGGAGATCTTCCTCAGCTCGCCCAGCGAGAAGACCTGGAAGCCGCCCGAGTCGGTCAGCATGGGGCGGTCCCAGTGCATGAAGCGGTGCAGCCCCCCCATCCGCGCCACCAGCTCGTGGCCGGGGCGCAGGTAGAGGTGGTAGGTGTTGGCGAGGATGATCTGTGACCCCACCTCGACCAGTTCCTCCGGCGTCATGGCCTTGACCGTCGCCTGGGTCCCGACCGGCATGAAAATCGGGGTTTCGATCCTGCCGTGCGTGGTTGTCAGAGAGCCTAAACGGGCCGCGCAGCCCGGGTCTTTCTTGATCAGTTCAAACGATATAGCAGCCAAAGCACTCCCTACGTTGTCGCTTTATATCCCCCCTCCCCTCGCGGGAGGGGGTTAGGGGGTGGGGGCAGGTGCCGACATCGATACCGATATCAACGTCACCCACCCCCCTGCCCCCTCCCGTCAAGGGAGGGGGAGGAACGTCATCTCTTTCAATTTATAGAAGGTCCACTGTAGGGGCGAATGATCATTCGCCCGCCCTTCCCCTTTTGCCGATGTCCTCGGCCTCAGCCGATGAACATCGCGTCTCCGTAGCTGAAGAACCGGAAGCGGCGCTGCACCGCCTCGCGGTAGGCGTTCAGCATGACCTCTTTCCCGGCGAAAGCGCACACTAACATAAATAGAGTCGATTTGGGGAGATGAAAATTCGTTATCAACGCATCAACCACCCGGAACCGGTATCCCGGCAGGATGAAGATGTCCGCCTCGCGCTCCCCGGCCTCAAGCTCCCCGGAGGATGCGGCGTGCTCCAGAGCCCGCATCGAGGTGGTCCCGAGCGCTACCACCCTCCCCCCGGCCTCCCTGGTGCGGCGGATGGCCTCCGCGGTTGCGTGCGGGATCCGGTACAACTCCCGGTGCATGGTGTGCTGGGAGAGGTCCTCGACCCGGACCGGCATGAAGGTCCCCAGTCCCACGTGCAGGGTGACCGGCGCGATCTCCACGCCGCGACCCCGGATCTCAGCCAGGATCTCCGGGGTGAAGTGCAGTCCGGCGGTGGGAGCGGCCACGGCCCCTTTTTCGCGCGCGAATACGGTCTGGTAGCGCTCCAGGTCTTCACCTTCGGGCGCCCGCTTGATGTAGGGGGGGAGCGGCATGCTCCCGGCCCCTTCCAGCCACGCCATGAAGTCGTCGCTCCCCTCGAAGCGGACCAGCCACTCTCCGGCCTCGCGGGCGAGAACCGTCGCGACGACTCCGGAGGGGAGGATGATGCGGGTATCGGCACCGGGGGACTTGGAGGCCTTGATGAGGCAGCTCCAGACCTCTCCCCCGCCGGGGACGCGGCGCACGAGGAACACCTCCACGGCACCGCCGCTTTCCTTGTGTCCCTTGAGCCGGGCCGGGATCACGCGGGTGTCGTTGAGGACCAGGAGGTCGCCGGGGCGAAACTGGGCAGCGATGGCGGCCACGGTGCTCTCCCCGACCGCACCGGTGGCGCGGTCCAGGGTCAAAAGCCTCGAGGCGTCCCTGCGGCTGGCCGGGTGCTGAGCGATCAGCTCCGGCGGAAGTTCGTAATCGAAATCGGAAAGGCGCATGCTATCGACCGTACCCGCCGGAAAGCTTCACGCCCGGATAATAGTAAGTGAGGATCTCGCGGTAACCGAACCCTTCGTTGGCGCGCCCCTTGGCGCCCCACTGGCAAAGCCCCACGCCGTGACCGGAGCCGGTGCCGCTGACCTGGACCTCGTCGCGCTGGCAGCGGAGCTCGAAGTTGGTGCTCTTCACCGTGCCGTAACCCAAGGCCTTGCGGAAGGCGACCGCGGGGATGGCGACGTTCCCCCGGGAGCACTCGGCGACCACGTCCTGCACCCTGCCGCTTGCGTTCCTGCCGCGCACGCGCAGCTCTTTAAGGCCGGCGACCTGGAAGCCTGCGGCCTTGAGCGAGCTCTCCACCTTCTTAAGGGGAAGGTTCAACTCCCACCGGATGGGGTTGGAGTCGCCGCAGTAGCGGCAAGAGACACCTTGGAGGTACGGGATCGACAGCCCCCAGACGTTTTTGGAGGACTCGGTATGGCCGCCGCAGTTGGAATGATAGAAGGCCTGGATGGTCTTGCCGTCGTAGGTGAGCACCTCACCGGCGGTCTCGCGCACGCCGTAGGCGGCACGGCTGTCCTCGACGTCCGCCCCCTCGTAGACCTGGTCCATGACGCTGGACTCGAGCTGGTAGCTTGCGCCGCGGCGGGCCTGCATCTGGTACACGGCGTAGGAACGGGCGATGACGGCCTGCGCCTTGATGGCCTCTATGGGCCAGGCGGAACTGATCTCGCAGTTGATGAGTCCGACCAGGTATTCCTCGAGCGGCAGCTCGTTCACCACCAAAAGCCCCTTGTCGGCAGGAGACACCTCGATGAGGGCGCGGTACCCCTTCCCGTTCACCGAAATGCGCGAGAAGGCGGAGGCAACCAGGCGGTTCACCGGCTTGCCGTTCACGCTGAGCCCGCTTCCGGCGCGGCGCACCTCGAGGGGCATCTCCACCCTGAGCGGTTCACCGCGACCGTCGGTAAGGAGCACGCCATCGCCGTCGATCCTGAGGGTTTCGGCCCCCTTGAACAGTGCCACCCGTACCATCTCCGGTCGCATCGCGGCGGCACTCCCTCCGGCGGCGAGGCAGATGATTAATATGATCAACGTCCTGAAGCAGCTCATCAATTCCGTATACACCTGGGTTTAACCGTCCCGTAAAAGCCTTAGATATAAACCATGGAACCGCCCGCAAAGTCAATAATTTTGTCGCTCTAATCAGAGGGTTTTCAGTTTTAATTAATTGGCAAGCGATTTGCTTAGTTTCTCATTAAGCAACGGGTTCCTGGGTGTGTCAACGAGAGGAACCGGTTACGCGCAGTGCAGCTAAGATGTCGAGATCAGATTGGTTTGACGGCAACGGAGCTGAGCTGTAGATCCCAAATAAGTGTTGCCAGAAGTACAAAAAAAGGCTATATCGCTGTAGACGATAGCCATTTAGCGTGATCTGTGACACCGTATGGAGCTGTATGAGCATCTCGCTTAAAACAAAGATCCTCACCCTGGTCACCGCGATTCTGGTGGTAGTCATCTCGACTGTGGCTTACCAAAATTACCGGCAGCAAAAGGAAATGCTGCATGAGATCGCCAACCGGAACACCTCGGTCCTCATCGAGACTATCAAGAGTTCCGTCTCCAACGCGATGCTCTCGGGCCGCTCCGATGAGGTGGCCAGCATCTTCGCCAGGATCAAATCCCGCGAGTTTATCAAGTCGATCAGGATCGTGGATGCCGACGGGAAAATCCTGAATTCCGCGGACCGCGAGGAGATCGGGGGGAAGGTACCGGACCTGGGCCGTCCGAAGCTCCCCGCCCGCAACCTGTCCATGCTCCCCGATGAGGGGGTTTTTCTCTCCTACGCCCGCATATTCAACGCCCCGCAGTGCTACAAGTGCCACCCCGCCAGCAAGGAAACCCTCGGTCTGCTCGAGATCAAGCTCTCCATGGGCTACATGAACGGCTTCATCTCCCGGGAACGTCAGATCGCCATATTGTATGCCGTCATCCTGGTACTGCTTACCGTCGCCACCATCTTCGTCTTTCTGGTCGCCTATGTGGAGCGCCCCCTCCGCAAACTGATGCGCTACATGGAACAGGTCGAGCAAGGCGACTTCAAGCAGGAGATCAGCCTCACCTCCAGCCGAGAGATGCGCTCGCTGGGGAACAGCTTCAACCACATGGTCGGCACGATCGCCACCCTTATGGAATCCACCGTGCAGCACGAGAGGGAGCTGGCCCGGGCCCAGGAAAAACTGGCGCACCACCGTGAAACCCACCTGATGAACGGCCGGCTCGAGGAGCAGATCCGGGAGATCGAGAACCTCAACGTGACCCTGGAGGAGCGTATCGAGGAGATCGAGGAGGCCAACTACAAGATCGCCGATCTCGCCGGCGAACTGGAAGACAAGAACACCAACCTCGAGAAGGCGGTGGCGAAACTTTCCACTCTGTACCGCCTGGGCCTGGCCATCAACTCCACCATCGAGGTGGAAAACCTGTACCAGCTGGTGGTGAAGACCACCATGGACACCATGCAGGCCCAGGTAGGCTACGTGGTTCTGTACAACGCCGAGCATGGCGAGCTACGCATCACCAACCTGGTCGGCTATAAAAACCCCGACCCGAAGCACCTGTTCGTCCCCATGAAGCCCTCCAGCGTCTCCAGCTGGGTCATCCAGAACAGCAAGCCGCTGCTGATCACCGACATCTCCCTCACCCCCGAGTTCGACCGGGTGAGCCCGATCGGTTTCGAGAGGAAGACCCTGATCTGCGTTCCGCTCATGGTGAAGGACGAGATCATCGGCACCCTCACCGTGGTCAACAAACTGAACAACACCGTCTACAACCACGAGGAACTGGAACTCCTCTCCACCATCGCCGCCCAGGCCTCCATCGCCATCAAGAACGCGATGCTCTACGACGAGCAGCAGAAGACCTACCTCAACACCATCCAGGCGCTGGTCTCCGCCATCGAGGCTTCCGACAGCTACACCCGCGGCCACTCCGAACGCGTCACCCGCTTCTCGCTGGCTCTGGCCCGCAAGCTCGAGCTTCCCGCCAACCGGCTCAAGGTGATCGAGCGCGCCGCCATCCTGCACGACATCGGCAAGATAGGCATCGACCTCTCCCTTTTGCACAAGGAGGAAACCCTTACCAGGGACGACGTGGCCGAACTGCAGCAGCACCCCACCATCGGCATGAAGATCCTGGAGCCGATCGAGTTCCTGCACGACGTGCGCCTGTGCATCGGTCAGCACCACGAGCGTTACGACGGCAAGGGGTATCCCAACCGCCTGATCGGCCAGGAACTACTCCTGGAGTCCCGCATCCTGGCCATCGCCGACAGCTTCGACGCCATGACCTCGGACCGCCCCTACCGCAAGGCGCTCAAGCTCGAGGTGGCGATCCAGGAGCTGGCCGAAAACGCCGGCACCCAGTTCGACCCCGAACTGGTCCCCATCTTCATCAAGCTGCTGAAAACACCGAACTTCCTGCCGCAGCGCGAGGAATTCCCGGGGCTGCACGTGGTCCCCTCCCCCCCCAAGGGAGACAGTGCGGCTCACTCCTGCGTTGCTCAGTAATCCGAATAATGGTATAAGATAAAACTTTGCAGCGCGGCCGGCAGAGCCGGTCCGCGCCGTTTTTGTGTCCCTTGGGGGCACCGGGAGCCCTTGTGCCGGCACTTCTAGAAATCACAGGACTGCGCACCGAATTTCGCCTGAAAAGCGGCGTACTGAAAGCCGTGCGCGGCGTGGACCTGAGCGTCGAGCCGGGCGAGACGCTGGCCCTGGTGGGCGAGTCAGGCTGCGGCAAGAGCATCACCGCGGCGTCCGTGCTGAGGCTGGTCCCCCCGCCGGGGCACATCGTCTCCGGCTCCATACGCTTCAAGGGGGAGGACCTGCTGGCTCTCTCCGAGGAGCGGATGCGCGAGATCAGGGGGAACCGGATCGCCATGGTGTTCCAGGACCCGATGACCTCGCTGAACCCTGTCTTCACAGTTGGGTACCAGGTGGCCGAGGGGCTCAGGATCCACCGCGGCCTGTCCGCGCAGCAGGCGGAGCGCGAGGCGATCGAGCTTTTGACCCAGGTGGGCATCCCCGCCGCCAAAGACCGGGTCAAGGACTACCCGCACCAGCTCTCCGGCGGAATGCGCCAGCGCGTCATGATCGCCATGGCGCTCTCCTGCGGCCCGGAACTCGTCATCGCCGACGAGCCGACCACGGCGCTGGACGTGACCATACAGGCACAGATACTAGAGCTTTTGGACCGGCTCATGGCGCAAAACCGCATGGGGCTGATCCTCATCACCCACAACCTCGGGATCGTCGCCGAGCGCGCCCACCGCACCGCCATCATGTACGCCGGCGAGATCGTCGAGAGCGCTCCCACCGCGGAGCTCTTCGCCAACCCGCTGCACCCCTACACCAAGGGACTGCTCGCCTCGCTGCCGGAGTTCGGAAAGCCGGGCGAAAAGCTCGCCACCTTCGCAGGGGGCGTGCCCGACCTGCGCGGCGACCTGGCCGGCTGCCCATTCAAGGAACGCTGCCCCATCGGTGACGAGGGCTGCACCAGAGAAACCATCGCAATGAGGAAGGTGGCGCCGGGACACCTGGTGCGCTGCCGGAAGGTATCATGACGCCGCTTCTGACCGCTGAAAACCTGGTGAAGCAGTACCCCGTGCGCGGGGGGATGTTCGCGGAGAAGCGGATCCTAACCGCCGTGGCCGGCATCGATCTCGAGCTCTACCCGGGCGAGACACTGGGCCTTGCCGGCGAGTCCGGGTGCGGCAAATCCACCGTGGCGAGGCTTTTGACCGGCCTCACCCCACCCACCTCGGGAAGCATCCGCTACGCCGGACGCGAGCTGGCCCAGATGAGCAAGACGGAACTGGCCCAGTACCGCAAAGAGGTGCAGATGGTGTTCCAGGACCCGTTCTCCTCGCTGAACCCGCGCATGAGGGTCGCCGAGATCCTCGGCGAGCCCCTGGAGATCCACCGCATCGGCAACGCCGCGGACCGTCGGGACCGGGTGGCGGAACTGCTCAAGCGGGTGGGGCTTTCCCCCGAGCACATGATGCGCTTCCCGCACGAGTTCTCCGGCGGTCAGCGCCAGCGGATCGGCATCGCGCGCGCCCTGGCCGTCTCGCCCAAGCTCATCATCGCCGATGAACCGGTTTCCGCCCTGGACCTTTCCATCCAGGCCCAGATCATCAACCTGCTGCAGGACGTGAAAAAGGACCTGGGGCTCTCCTTTTTGTTCATCACCCACGACCTTTCCGTGCTCCGGCACCTAAGCGACCGGGTGGCGATCATGTATCTCGGCCGGATCGTGGAAACCGGCAGCCGGGACCAGGTGCTGAACCGCCCGCTGCACCCCTACACGGAGGCGCTTCTCTCGGCGATACCGAGCATCGATCCGAAGAAGAGGACCAGACACGTGATCGCCAAGGGTGAACTCCCCTCGCCGGTTGCACCTCCCAGCGGCTGCCCCTTCCACCCCCGCTGCCCCTATGCGCAGCCGGTGTGCAGCGAGAAACGCCCGGAACTGCTAGAAAAAGTACCGGGACAACGAACAGCCTGCCACTTCAGCGAGGAAATCTTCCTGAAGGAAACAAAGTAATTCAGTTGACAACTGCAATTAGCATATATAGATTATCTTTAGCCCAAACTGGAGGATAGAACGTTGGCATTCGACAAGACCAAAGATTACGGAAAAGAAGCGGAGATGCTGAAGGTGCTCGGGCACCCGATCCGCCTGAAGATAGTGGCAGGACTCTGCACCCAGGAATGCAACGTGAAGCACATCTGGGAGTGCCTTGGGCTCCCCCAGGCGACCGTGTCGCAGCACCTGGCGTTGTTGAAGAACAAGGGGATCATCGAAGGGACCCGCGACGGCGTGGAGGTACGCTACGCGGTGGTGAGCCCGTTCGTGCGCAGGCTGATCGAGATCCTGCACGCGGAGCCCTGAGAAAAGTCAAAACTGCAGAAAGGACCGCACCCGCCCGGGGCGGTCCTAGGTTCCGCTGACGTCGAGTTCGGCGATCCTCAGTGAGGGGGATCCGGCCGAGCCGAAGAAACGCAGGTCGCTGCCGACCTGGTCCACCCTCCCGAACATATCCAGCAGGTTACCCGCCAGGGCCAGCCCCTTGACCGGGTACCTCACCTCTCCCTCTTCCACGTAAAAACCGGCAGCTCCAACGGAGAAGTCTCCCGAGATCGGGTTTGCCGTGTGCATACCCATCACCTCGGTGATGAGCACCCCTTTGCGCACCCCAGCCAGCAGTTGAGCGAGATCGGCCGTGCCCGGCTCGATATGAAGGTTGTGCGCCCCCGCCCTGGGCGGGCTCTTGATGCCGCCGCGCACCGCGTTGCCGGTGGAGCGGGCCCCCAGGCGCCTGCCCCAGTAGCTGTCGTAGAGGTATCCCTGCAGCACGCCTTTTGTCACCAGCGCAGTGTCCCGCTGCGGCACCCCCTCGCCGTCGCTGGGGGCGCTCCCCATGCCGCCGGGGAGCAGGCCGTTGTCGCGCATCGAGACGACATCCGAGAAAAGCCGCTCCCCTACCCTGCCCGCAAGAAGCGACTTCCCCTTGTGCACGTTTTCAGCGAGGAAGGAGCCGGAGAGCACGTCGACGAGGTCGGCGGCGACCCGGTTGTCGAGGACCGCCGGGCAGCGCATGGTCGCCAGCGTGCGGGCACCGAGAAGCCCGGTCGCCTTGCGTCCGGCGCCGGCCGCCACCGTCTCCAGATCGATACCGGCGAAGGCGGGAGAGAAGGCGTAGTCCCAGCCGGTCTGGGCGTCGCCGTCGGCCTCCGCCACCGCCGATACGCTGCAGGTGTTGTAGGTGCCGCTGTAGGCCGCTTCCAGCCCCAGAGAGTTGCGGACCAGGGAGTGGTAGACGCACTCGCCGTAGCTGCATTTGCGCACCCGTTTCACCCGGGGATCGACCGCGAGCACCAGGCGCTCCAGTTCCAGTGCGCGCGCCACCTTGAGGGACTCGTCGGCGGCAGGAAGAGCCGGATCGTACAGCCAGGGGGTGTCGGGATAGGACGCGGCCGCTTCGGCAAAGGTGAAATGCTCGTCCGGGGTCTGCACCCGGGCCGCGACCAGTGCCCCTTCCACCATCCCTTCCAGGGAGGCATCGTCGAGGGCCGTCGAATAGGAGAAGCCCATGCCTTGCCCCACCAGGAGCCTGAGCGAAACGCCCAGCGGCTCGGCCACGCGGAAGGCGTCCACCTTCCCCTGTTTCACCTCTATGGCGAGGTCGCGCGAACCGGCGACGGCGATTTCGTATCCGTCGATCCCGCGCCCCTTGAGCAGGCGTTCCACAGCGTCGGCGTGTCGTGTCAGATCCATTGTGGCCTCGGGAAATTGGTGACAGGGAACCGTTTATTGCGGGTTCCTCAGGTAGGTACAGTATGGCTTGCACTAGTCCCTCTCCCTCTGGGAGAGGGTGCCCGAAGGGCGGGTGAGGGTTCTGCCAGCTGCGGATATATTGCCCTTGGCAACGCCCTCACCCTGGCCCTCTCCCAGAGGGAGAGGGGATGTGGACGCATGGGGCGAAAGCGAAGATGAAGGGGGGGGGCGAATGATCATTCGCCCCTACAGATCGTCGACGCCCTTTTCCCGGCCTCTACAGCTCCAGAATCATCGCGATCTCGTCGCAATCGGGGAACTTGACGCACTTGATGCAATCGCCCCACACCTTGTGCGGCAACTCGGACTTATCGGCCACCTTGAAACCGAATTTGGCGAAGAAATCGGGTTTGTAGGTGAGGCAGAAAAGCTTCTTGAGCCCGAGCGCACGCGCCTCTTCGATGCAGGCGCCCACCACCTGGCTGCCGATGCCACGCCGACCGGCGCTCTCGGCGACGGCCACGGAACGCACCTCGGCCAGGTCGTCCCAGACGATGTGCAGCGCGGAGGTGCCGAGCAGCTGCCCGTCCTCCTCGAAAACATAGAAGTCGCGCAACGCCTCGTACAGCTCGGAAAGCGAGCGGGAGAGCATCTCGCCGCGGCTCGCGAAGTTGGTCAAAAGTTTCTGAATGTCCTTTACGTCGCCAATCCTGGCCTTTCTGATCATCTCACTGCCTCCTGAATCAACTCCCTGGCATGCTCCAGGGTCTTTTCGGTGACGCGCGCACCGGAAAGCATGCGCGCCACCTCGGCCACCCGTCCCTCCCCTTCCAGGAGCTCAACGCCGGTGGCGGTTCTGCCGTCGGCCACCTTCTTCTCGACCTTCAGGTGCTGGTCCGCGAAGGCGGCAACCTGCGGCAGGTGGGTGATGGCCAGCACCTGCTGCTCGCGGGCCACCCGTTTCAGTTTCTCCCCAACCAGCGCGGACGTGGCCCCGCCGATGCCGGTGTCCACCTCGTCGAAGATGAGGGTGGGAACCTCGGAGTCGGGGTGCAGCTGCTTCAGCGCCAGCATGAGCCGGGAGAGCTCGCCGCCGGAGGCGATCTTCGCCAGCGGTTTCGGGGGCTCGCCGGGGTTCGGGGAGAAGAGGAATTCCGCGCGCTCGAAACCGTAGCTCTTCGCCTCGGCGCTCTTCTCGAAGGAGGTCTCGAAGACTGCATGCTTCATGGCCAGTTCCGAGAGCTCGCGCTCCATCCCTTCCTTGAGCCTTTCGGCACCGTCCTGCCGCGTCTCACTGAGCTTCGCGCCCAAGGTGGCGAGTTCCTGCTCCAGTTGCGCGATACGCGCCTGCAGGCCGCTGCGGGTTCCTTCGATGTCAGAGAGCACCGACAGCTCCTGGTCCACCTGGCGCTGGTACTCCAGGATCTCCTCGATGCTGGCGCCGTACTTCTTCTTGAGGCGCCCGATAGCGTCGAGCCGGTCCTCGATTTCCTCCAGCCGGGCCGGGTCGGACTCGACGCGGGCGGCGTAGTCGCGCAGGGTGAGGGAGGCGTCTTCGAGCTGGGCGTAGGCCGCCTCGAGCGCCTCGGTGACCGGAACCAGCGCCGGATCGATGCGCCCTGCGTCGGCGACCCCGGCTATGATGCCGGCGAGACTCCCCAGGAGGGTTGCCTCGCCGCCGTAGAGGGCGTCGAAAGCGCCCTGCGATGCGCCCATCAGTTTCTCGCTGTGGGCCAGCCGGGTGCGGTCCTCGGCCAGCTCCTCCTCTTCGCCCGGAGCGAGCTTCGCCTCGGCGATCTCGTTACTCTGGAAGGAGAGAAGGTCGAGCCGGCGCGCCGCCTCGCGCTCTCCCGCTTCCAGCGCCTGCAGTTCGTGTTTGGCGGCCTGGCACTGTTCGTAACGCGCGGCGAATTCGGCGCGCAGCGGAAGGGCACCAGAATAGCCGTCCAGGAGGAGCAGGTGCTGCTCGGTCTTCAAAAGGCTCTGCGCGTCGTGCTGGCCGTAGATGTTGATCAGGTTGCGGCAGATCTCGGAGAGAAGCGAGGTGGTGGCGAGTCCGCCGCCGATGAAAACGCGGCTCTTGCCGCCGGGAGCCACCACCCGCCGCACCAGGAGCTCGCCGTCGCACTCGATCCCCGCGGTCGCAAGCGCCTCAAGCAGGGCGCCGCGCCCGGAGAGGTCGAACACGGCCTCCACCGAGGCCTCCTTGGCGCCGGAGCGGATCAGGTCGGCGCTGCCGCGCCCCCCCAGGATCAGGTTCACCGCGTCGATGATGATTGACTTACCCGCGCCGGTCTCGCCGGTGAGGATGTTGAGCCCGGGGCTGAACTCCACGTGCAGCTTGTCGATGATGGCGAGGTTGGTTATCTGGAGCTCTCTGAGCACTTAGCGTTCACCCCATTTGAGCTTGGTGCGGAGCACCTCGAAGTAGTCCTTGCTGCGGGACTGGATCAGGCGGGTCACGTGGGGGGCCTTCCGGATCTGCACCACGTCGCCGGAGAGAAGCTTCATCCCAACCTGCCCGTCCAGGGTGAGGAACACGGACTCGTCCGGGGCATAGTTCAGCTTGATAGCGATCTGGGCCTGCGCGTCCACCACCAGCGGACGGTTGGTCAGGGTGTGCGGGCAGATCGGGGTGATCGAGATGCACTCCAGCTCGGGGTGCAGGATCGGGCCGTTGGCGGACAGTGAATAGCCGGTCGAGCCGGTCGGGGTCGATATGATCAGGCCGTCAGCCTTGAAGGTGGTCAGGTAGCGCCCGGTCACCGAGGTTTCCATGTCGATGATCCTGGCCAGGGCCCCCTTGTTGATGACGACGTCGTTCAGCACGCGATGCAGCTCTACCACTTCGCCGGCACGCTCGACGCTCGCCAAAAGCATCATACGCTCGGTCGTCTCGAAGTCGCCGGCCAGGCAGCGCTCCATGGACGGGTAGAGCTCGTCCAGGGTGATCTCGGTGAGGAACCCGAGGCTCCCCAGGTTGACCGCCAGGATCGGGACATCGCACTCGCCGATCAGGCGCGCGGCGGCGATTAGGGTGCCGTCGCCGCCAAGCACCACCACGAGGTCTGCGTCGCGAGCGATCTCGGAGCTCTCCGAACTCTCGGCGAGCGTGGTACGCCGCAGCCTCCGGGAGAGGTGTTCCTCGACGTGAGCGGTAACACCCCGTGCCGCCAGCCACTCGATCAGCTCTTCGGCAACCCCCAGGCAACGCGGATCGTGCACTTTCGCGAAAATGGCGATTTTTTTCATCACGAGCCCTTTACTTGTACTGTAATCTAGGATTTACTAGCACAGTTGGTGTATCATGTCCAACGGAAAACTGGCGCACCCCAAGTAGTCCCGCAGAGACTTTCCCACAATAACTACGTGCAGATGCAGGGTGACTCATGACCGAAGAGCAGATAGGCGTGAACGAAGAGCTTGACGAGCAGATGCTCATTATCAAGTCCTTTCTCGAACATCTCGAATACACACTGGGAAAGGATAAATACTCGGCCACAGCTTATGACAGATTCAACGCCCTCGCCTATGCCGTGCGCGATCATCTGGTTGAGCGTTGGCTCGACACTCAGCAAGCGTACTACAACTCCGACAACAAGAGAGTCTACTACATGTCCATGGAGTTCCTGATGGGGAGAACCCTCAGCAACAGCCTGATCAACCTGGGGCTGTGGGAAGACTTCAAGGACGCCATCACCTCGCTTGGCAACGATTTCGACCAGATCGTCAACGAGGAGCAGGATGCGGGCCTCGGCAACGGCGGCCTGGGGAGGCTCGCCGCCTGCTTCCTCGACTCCATGGCCACCATGTCCATCCCCGCCTACGGCTACGGCATCCGCTACGAGTACGGCATCTTCCGCCAGCACATCATCGACGGCGCCCAGGTGGAGATACCGGACAACTGGCTGCGCTACCGCAATCCCTGGGAACTGGACCGGCAGGAGCACCTGCACACGGTGAAATTCTACGGCCGGGTCATCTCGACCTTCGACGCCAACGGCAAGCTGGTGCGCGAGTGGGTGGACACGGACGACGTCATGGCCATGGCCTACGACACCCCGATCCCGGGCTACCAGACCCACAGCGTCAACACGCTCAGGCTCTGGAGCGCCAAGTCCAGCCGCGAATTCGACCTCAAGTTCTTCAACGAGGGGAACTACATCCGCGCGGTGGAGAAGAAGATGCAGTCGGAGACCATCTCCAAGGTGCTCTATCCCGCCGACAACGTGGTGGAGGGGAAGGAACTGCGCTTCAAGCAGGAGTACTTCCTCGCCTCGGCCACCGTGCACGACGTCATCTACCGTTTCAAGAAGAAGCACCAGGACATGCGGCTGTTGCCGGACAAGGTGGCCATCCAGTTGAACGACACCCACCCCACCCTCGCCATCCCCGAACTGATGCGCGTGCTCATCGACGTGCAAGGGGTCGAGTGGGAGGAGGCATGGGAGATCACCAAGAAGACCTTCGCCTACACCAACCACACCATCCTTCCCGAGGCGCTGGAGCAGTGGCCGGTCTGGTTCTTCGAGCAGATCCTGCCCAGGCACCTGCAGATCATCTACGAAATCAACGAGCGCTTCCTGAAAGAGATCCGGGAGCGCTTCCCCGATGAGCCCGACCGCCTGTCCCGGATGTCCATCGTCGAGGAGCACTGGGAACGAAAAATCCGCATGGCGCACCTCGCCATCGTGGGGAGCCATTCCGTGAACGGCGTCGCGGCGCTGCACACCGAGATCCTCAAGAACGAGCTGTTCCGCGATTTCTACGAGATGTACCCGGAGCGCTTCAACAACAAGACCAACGGCATCACCCAGAGGCGCTGGCTCAAGATGTCCAACCCCACCCTCTCCGCGTTGATCGACGAGTACATCGGCGGGGCCTGGACCACCAACCTGTACGAGCTGGAGAAGCTCTCCGCCATCGCATCCGACCCGGAGTTCATCGGTCGCTGGCGGCAGGTCAAGCACGGCAACAAGGAGTCGCTTTGCCGCTACATCAAGCAGCACAACGACCTCGACGTCGACCCGGACTCGCTCTTCGACGTCCAGGTTAAGCGGCTGCACGAGTACAAGCGGCAGCTCCTGAACGTCCTGCACATCGTCACCCTCTTCAACCGGATCAAGGACAACCCGGCCGCGAAGGTGGTGCCGCGCACCTTCATCTTCGCGGGCAAGGCGGCGCCTGCCTATGCAGCCGCCAAACTGATCATCCGGCTCATCAACGCCGTGGCCGCCGTGGTGAACCACGATCCCGACGTGGCGGGACGGATCAAGGTGGTCTTCCTGGCCAACTACAGCGTCTCGCTGGCGGAAAAAATCTTCCCCGCCTCCGACCTCTCCGAACAGATCTCCACCGCCGGGACCGAGGCTTCCGGCACCGGCAACATGAAGTTCGCCCTGAACGGCGCCCTCACCATCGGGACCCTGGACGGCGCCAACATCGAGATCATGGAAGAGGTCGGTCGCGACAACATCTTCATCTTCGGCATGACCGCGGCCGAGGTGTCGCAGCTGCGTGCGCGCGGCTACAATCCGCGGGAATACTACAACGGCAACCGGGAACTGAAGCGGGTACTGGACATGATCGCCTCCGGCTTCTTCTCCCCCTGGGCTCCCGAACTGTTCACCCCGCTCACCGACTCGCTTTTGAACCTGGGGGACCACTACATGCTCCTGGCCGACTACGCCTCCTACGTCGCCTGCCACGAAAAGGTCGCCGAACTGTTCAAAAATCCCGAAGAGTGGGCGCGGCGCGCGATACTCAACTGCGCCGGCATGGGCAAGTTCTCCAGCGACAGGACCATCGACCAGTACGCCCGTGAAATCTGGGGCATCAAGCCGGTGGACATCCTCCCGGGAGCCGTGGAACTGCAGAGGCATTGATTGGATCTTTTCAACGGAACTGACGAACGATTCGCGCCGCTTGCCGAACGCATGCGGCCCCGCACCATCTCCGAGTACCTGGGACAGGGGCACCTTCTGGGCGAAGGGAAGCTCCTGAGAAGCCTGATCGAAACCGACCGGGTCACCTCCCTCATCTTCTGGGGCCCTCCGGGCTCCGGCAAGACCACCCTGGCCCGCATCATCGCGGGCGCCACCAAGAGCCACTTCATCTTCTTCTCGGCCATCATGAGCGGCATCAAGGAGATCCGCGAGGTGGTCAAGGAAGCCGAGGACATCCTGAAGTTCCAGGGGAAGCGGACCATCCTCTTCGTGGACGAGATCCACCGCTTCAACAAGAGCCAGCAGGATGCCTTTCTCCCCTACGTGGAGCGCGGCACCTTCACCATGATCGGCGCCACCACGGAGAACCCCTCCTTCGAGGTGATCGCGCCCCTTTTGTCGCGCTGCAAGGTTCTGGTGTTAAACCCGCTTGGCGACGATGATATCCGGCAGATCCTGGTGAACGCCCTCACCGACCGGGAGCGGGGACTGGGGGAGTTCGAGCTGACCGCCTCCGAGGACGCCCTCTCCTTCATGGCCGAGCAGGCCGGCGGCGACGCGCGCATCGCGCTCAACACCCTGGAGACGGCGGCGAGACTCGCGCGCGACGGCGAGATCACCCTCGACCTCGCCCGCGAGGCGACCCAGAAAAAGCCCCTGCTCTACGACAAGGGTGGCGAGGAACACTACAACGTCATCTCGGCCTTCATCAAGTCCATGCGCGGCTCCGACCCCGACGCGGCGCTGTACTGGCTCGCGCGCATGCTGGAAGCGGGGGAGGACCCGATCTTCATCCTGCGCCGCATGGTCATCTTCGCCTCCGAGGACGTGGGCAACGCCGACCCGCGCGGGCTGCAGATGGCGGTTTCCGCGCTGGAGGCCTTTCGTCTGGTGGGGATGCCCGAAGGGAGGATCATCCTGGGGCAGGCGGTCACCTACCTCGCCACCGCCCCCAAGTCCAACGCGAGCTACATGGGGATCAACGAGGCGCTGGCCGAGGTCAGGAAATCGGGGGGGCTCCCGGTCCCGATGCAGATCAGGAACGCACCCACCAAGCTCATGAAGGGGCTGGGCTACGGCAAGGGGTACCTCTACCCGCACGACCACCAAAACGGCATCGTGGCGCAGGGATACCTCCCCGAGCAGCTCTCGGGCAGGCGCTTCTACACTCCCAAGGAAAGCGGCTACGAGAAGAGCATCAGGGAACGCATGGCATGGATCCAGGGCCTGCGGGAAAAGACGAACGATCCCGAGCGGTAAGGCCTTGTTGAAAATGCAACACCCCATGATATATTCAAGCTGGCCTTGCCCCGGGGTGGGGCGCCATATCGGCACGACAACTTCCAGCGGAGTCAGAGCATGAAGAAAATCGGGATTCTCACCAGCGGCGGAGACTGCTCCGGCATGAACGCGGCGATCAGGAGCGCGACGCGCACGGCCCTGGGACACGGAGCACAGGTCGTCGGCTTCAGGAAGGGGTACGCGGGACTTCTCAAGGGAGACCTGCTGGAGATGACCACCAGGGAGGTAGCCGGCATTCTGCACCGCGGCGGCACTTTCCTGCAGTCGGCCCGCAGCGAGGAGTTCCGCACCGTGCTCGGCCGTGAGAAGGCGGTCCGTCACCTGCAGGACCTGGGGGTCGAGGGACTGGTCGTGATCGGCGGGGACGGCTCCCTGAACGGCGCCCTCGCCCTGCACCGCATGGGGGTGCCGGTCATAGGGATACCCGCCAGCATCGACAACGACATTGCCTACACCGACATGGCCCTCGGCGTGGACACCGCGCTCAACAACATCATCTACGCGGTCGACTGCATCAAGGACACGGCCAGCTCGCACGACCGCGCCTTCGTCATCGAGGTGATGGGGAGAAATTCCGGATACCTCGCCAGCATGAGCGCCATCGCCACCGGCGCGGAGTATGCCATCATCCCCGAGGTGGAGTGCGACATCGCCGACTTGTGCAACCAGCTCCGGAAACGTTACGAGGAAGGACGCAGCAACGCCATCATCATCCTCGCCGAAGGTGCCGGCCGCGCCCAGAACATCGCCGACAACATCAAGGACGCCATCGGCTTCGAGACCCGGGTCACGGTACTCGGACACTACCAGCGCGGAGGCGCGCCCTCGGTGTTCGATCGGCTGCTGGGGAGCCGTTTCGGCCACGCCGCGGTCGAGCAACTGCTCGCCGGTGAAAAAGGTAAGATGGTGGGTCTTTGCTGCGGCGAGATCTGCGCCACCCCGCTGGAAACGGTGGTGGTCAGCGAGAAGATGCAGCAGGACGAGTTGCACGAGCTTTCCATGATCCTGGGCATCTAGACTCTCCCCCCTCCCTTGACGGGAGGGGGAACATAAAAAAAGGCCGCCGCCAGGGAACCCGGGCGCGGCCTTTTTTCATTCGATTGTACCGCTACGGGCGACAGTAGGTAATCGCCGTCAGCACCGCCCCCTGCGGGTCCTGGAGCACGCAGAAGCGTCCCACCCTGGGGATGTCGGTGGGCGGAACCAGCACCTTGCCGCCCAGTTCTTCGGTCATGGCAGCGGTCTGGTCCACATCGGTCACCGTCACGTACACGCCCCACCCCAAGGGCTTGCGGTGACCAGGCCCGGCCGGCGCCATCCCCCCGACCTCCTTGCCGGCGACCTTGATCAGGGTGTAGTCCCCTTCGCCGTCCCAGCGCTCGGTGCTCCAGCCGAACAGCCTGCAGTAGAAGCTCTGCGCCGCGGGAACATCATCCGTTGTCAGTTCGAGCCAGCTGAAAGCCCCTTGTTCCCGGAACCGGTCGGTCATTCGGCACCTCCTCACGCTTGGTTGAGCAAACAGGGAGTAATTATACTACGGTTCCGACTTTGCGCCTTGCGGAAGCTCTGTGCAGGCTAGCGCAGGCCGATGCGGGAAAGGCCGATGCCGAGCCACTTGTTCAGGAAGTGGTCGCGGGAAAGGAAACCAAGCGGCGGGGGCTTCCTGGTGCCGAGGGTGGCCAGCAGGCTCTTGATCTCCTCGCTCCCACCGACCGTCATCCCCTTTCTGAGGGCCTCGAGGGCCAGCGACTTCTCCCCGGCCACCTGGTGCACCCGGGCCAGGTTCAGGTAGTGCGCCGGGTTCTGCGGCTCGAGATCGAGGCAAGCCAGGCAGAGCTCGCGCCCTTTTTTCACCTGTCCCCGCTCCTTGGCGATGCACAGGCCGAGGTAGGAGTGCAGCAGCGGGTCATCCTGAAGTTTCAGCGCCCGCTCCAGCTGCGCCAGGGCAGACTGGTATTCGCCGGCGGAAAAGGCGGTGAGGGCACGGCTGAACAGTTTCTCTGCATCTTCCTGGGGCACAGGCTCCATAGATCAACCCTCCGGGGGCTATAGCAGTAACAGCAGATCCTGGTGTCTATCTATCTTGGCAGCGCACTCCATCTCGCCGCGGTAGGCAACGAAGGGGACCCCGGCGCCCTCGGCGGCCCGGCGGTCGACATCGGAATCACCCACGAAAAGGGCTTCATGCGGCGCGAGGCCGTAGTGTTCCAGCACCTTGAAGAGGGGCTCGGGATGCGGCTTGGGGTTTTTGACCCGTCCGGCGGTCATCACGCAACTGAAGTAGCCGTCGAGCCCGAAGGATTCGAGCAGGATGTCCATGGAGCTCGCCCGGTTGGTGCAGACGGCCAGCTCCACCCTCCCCTTCAAGGCGTCCAGGGTCTCGCGCAGCCCCTGTTCCATGACCATGAGCGGGAAGAGCTTCCTGTAGTCGATGCCGGCGGAAAAGGCGCGCACCTCCTCCATCCGGCTGTCGCCGGCGAACAGGTATTCAAGCACGTCCTTGTTGCAGTAGGTGTGCAGGATGCGCATCGTGTCGTGGTCCCCGCGGTCTATGGCGGGCATGCCGAAGCGCTCCAGTATCAGGTGATAAAAGGCGTAGTTGGCCTCGAAGGAGTCGAACAACACGCCGTCGCAGTCGTAAATGACCGCCTTGATCTTTTGGCTCAAAACCCTGTCTCCACGGCGGCCTCGGCTAAGCCTCGGCGTCCCCGTCGCGCCCCATCCCCTGCAGGTATTCCTGCCACTCGACGGGGAGCATGTGTTTCTTCTTGTTGTTGCATTCCTTGCAGCAGGGGACCACGTTCCCCTTGGCGGACTTGCCGCCGCGGATCACCGGAACGATGTGATCCATGGAGAGCTCGACCGGAGGAAATTTCCCCTGGCACCAGTGGCAAACGCCCCTGCCGACCCGGTTCTTCCACCACTGACTGCGCCGCAGTTCGCGAGCCTTTTCGCGCTCGCGTCTGACCTCCTCCTCGGAGACCTCGATGATAAAGTAATCCACTACATCCTCGTATCGGAGCCTGAGCCCCTTACCCGCGCGCCCCGGCCCGGTAACTGTCGATGGCGGCACGCGCCAGCTCGTCGCAGCGTTCGTTTTCCACGTGGCCGTTGTGGCCGCGCACCCAGACCCAGGTGATCCGGTGCGTCTTGGCGAGGGCGAGCAGTTTCTCCCACAGGTCGCGGTTCAACACCGGCTCCTTCTTGGAGTTCACCCACCCCCGCTTCACCCAGCCGGAAAGCCACTCGGTCATCCCCTTGGCAAGGTACTGCGAATCGGTGGTGACCACCACCTCGCAGGGACGGGTCAACGCCTCCAGCGCCTGGATCGCGGCGCTCATCTCCATCCGGTTGTTGGTGGTTTCACCCTCGGCGCCGGAAAGCTCCTTCACCTTGTCGCCGTAACGCAGGATGCTCCCCCAGCCGCCCACCCCGGGGTTGCCGCTGCAGGCGCCGTCGCAGAAAATCTCAACCCGCATGCGGACGCCCCCCCTGCTGCAAAAGATCGGCGATGGCATCCATGACGCGATCCACGATCATCTGGTGGGTTTCCTTGCAGTCCTCCAGTTGGTACAGGTCGCTAAAGTCCAGCGGTGCGCCGAAAACCACACTCCCCTCAAGCCGGACACCGGGGAACTTCCAGCGGTTGATGCCGGTAAGGGCGGTCGGGATGACGTGAGGCCTGGTATCGTAGATGATCTTCCCCACGCCGCGGTTGCCCTTGCCGAGCACGCCGTCCTTGTGCCTGGTCCCCTCGGGAAAGAGCATCACCTTCTGGTCGACCAAAAGCGCATTGATCTGTTTGCCCGCACGCACGTCGCGCCCGCGGCGGACCGGAAAGGCGCCCCAGGAGCGGTAGACGAGCCCCATGAACCCGCTGAACAGTTCCTCCTTGGCGGGAGCCCACAGCATCTGCAGCGGATGGTTCCTGATGACGGCCCAGGGAAGGAAAACGGTGTCGTAGGCGGAGATGTGATTGGAGGCGATAAGCACACCCCCGTCGGCGGGGATGTGCTGGGCTCCCACGACGCGGAACCGGTTCAACAGTGAGGCGTAGCTGCCGATTACCCAGACGGAGAAAGTAACCCAGAAGCGACGTAGCAGTGAAACCTTCAAGAAGAAAACCTCTTCATCACGTGGATTTTATTGAAAGAAAGTTGATTTATAGCATGAATGGCGATTCCGGGGCAACCGTTTCCGCGTCACCCCGGAAGCGTGAAGTAGAAGGTGGCCCCGCGACCGGCCTCCCCTTCCCCCCAGACGCGGCCGTTGTGACGGCGCACGATGCGGCGCACCGTGGCGAGGCCGAGGCCGGTGCCGGGGAAGTCACGGTAGGTGTGCAGCCTCTTGAAGGGCTGAAAGAGCTGCCCGGCCCGGGTGCTGTCGAAACCGGCACCGTTGTCGCGAATGAAGATGGCGGTCTCCCCCTGCTCCGTCCTCTGCGTGCCCAGTTCCACAACGGGGGCGTCCACCTTGTTGCTGTACTTCCAGGCGTTGGAGAGGAGGTTTTCCAGCACCACGCGCAGCAGCTGGGGGTCGCCGTACACCGTGAGCCCGTCCGGGGCGAGAAAGGATACCGGGCGGCCGGGATACTCCTGCCGCAGTTGCGCGGCGATCTCTTGCGCTGCGGGGATCAAGTCGAAGGAAGTGCAGGAGAGCTCCACCTCGGTGACGCGGCAAAGCACCATGAGCGAGTCGAGCAGCGCCTCCATCTGAACGCAGCCGTCGTGAACCAGGTCGACGAAGAAACGTCCGTTCTCATCGAGCTGCTCGCGGTAGCCGCGCAGCTCCTGGGCCGAGCTGTACACCCTGGTGAGCGGGGCGCGCATGTCGTGGGAGATGGCATGGCAGAAGGCCTCCAGCTCCTGGTTGGCCTGCTGGAGTTCCGTGGTCTGGTGGGTCAGCGCGGCGTTGAGAGCGGCTGTTTCCTTTTCGGCGAGCTTACGGGCGGTGATGTCGCGAACGACCTCGATACCGAACAGCGGTTTTCCGTCCTTCCCTTTCAGGGAGGAGCCGATCAGCTCGACGTACCCCCCGGTGGCGGAAGCTTCAGGCCCCAGTTCGGCGCGGTGCACCTTGTCGTCTTCAAAAGAGGCCAGCAAGTGGCACCCCGCGCAGGGTTCGCTCTCCTTGCGGTAGGCCTCGTAGCAGTAGCGGCCGATATTGTCGCCGGTCATCCGCCGGTGAGCGGGGTTCTGGTAAAGGACCCTGAGGTCGGCATCCTGAATGGAAACCGCCTCCCCGAGGGCCTCGAAGATGCTCTCCATCTTGGCCCGTTCTTTTTGCGCCTCGTCCAGCGCCGCCTGCAGGGCCTGCTCGAGGGCGGCCTCGTGGCGGTGAGCACGGCGGCTGTAGAGGAGCAGCCCCCCGACCAGGAAGAGCACCAGGGCGAAGTCCTCGTGGCTGTCCGACGCCAGTAAATATTCGCTCAAGGGTCTCCCGCCGAAGAGCAGATAGTCGAGCAGGCCGTCCAGGATCCAGAAAATCAGGACGATTACCGCTCCGAGCAGGATCTGAAAAAGGAAGGAGATGAACCCCGGTTCCGAGAGCTTGGCCCATCGAGACATCCGCCGCACTACGTCCATACACCCTCGATGACCGCCCCGCAGCCGGGACAGTTTCCATTGCAGAGAAGATTCTTTTCGACCAGGTAGCCGAGCCTCTTAATTAGCAGGGCGCCGCAGAAAGAGCAATAGCTGTTTTCACCCCCCTCCCCCGGCACATTCCCTTCGTACACGTAGCGCAGCCCCGCTTCCTGGCCGATGCGCCTGGCGTTCCTGAGAGTTGCCACCGGGGTGCGCGGCTGGTCGGTCAGGCGGTGGGTCGGGTAGAACTGGGTCACGTGCCACGGGGTTTCCACTCCCACCTCGTCGGCGATGAATCGGGCGAGGTCGCGCAGTTCCGCTTCGGAATCGTTGCGGTTAGGTATCACCAGCGTCGTCAGCTCCACCCATATACCCTGCCGCTTGTAGTCCCGTATGCAATCCAGCACCTCGCCGAGTGCGGCGCCCACCACTTCACGGTAGAAGGAATCGGTGAACCCTTTGAGGTCGATATTGGCAGCGTCAAGATAGGGCGCTATGGCGGCCAGGGCCTCGCTGGTGATATAGCCGTTGGTGACGAAGATGTTTTTCAGCCCGGCAGCCTTGGCCAGTTGCGCCGTCTCGTATGCGTATTCGAAGAAGATGGTGGGCTCGGTATAGGTGTAGGCGATGGATCGGCACCCGGTCGCGAGGGCTCGCTCCACCACGGTGCGCGGTTCCACGAAGCTGCCGGATCGCTCGACATTTTCCTCGTCAGGCTGGGCGATGGTGTAATTCTGGCAGTGCAGGCACCTGAAATTGCACCCCACGGTCGCTACCGAATAGGACCGGCTTCCCGGCAGCAGGTGAAAGAGCGGTTTCTTCTCAATGGGATCCACGTGCTCGGCGACCAGGTTGCCGTAGACCAGGGTGTACAGCACGCCGCCACGGTTCTCACGAACTCTGCAGCGACCGCGCTGGCCGGAAGCGATCAGGCAACCGAAGCGACATAGTCCGCAACGAACGCGCTCCCCGTCCATCCTTTGGTAGAACATGGCTTCTTTCATGTCACCTCCGAGTGCACCGATCGAGAAATTAGCGAGCGCAAATATAGCATTTGCGATCAAAAAATTCCAGCGGAAATTAAGGAAGATGCAGGACAACAGCACAATACCGTATACATTCTTGCAAACCGTCGTTCGACGAATTGGGAGCTAAATATTTTTTTCAGGGCACCCGTCTTTTTACGCAAAGGTCAACGTTGAGGCGATACAAAGCCATACCCTTGTTTGATAATGAGAAATAGAGCGTGATACCGGGAGTTTACAGCGAAGAATGGAGAGGAAGTTGACGTGAAAAAATGAAATGTTTTAAAATGAAGGCTCAGGGAAGAACGGTGGCACAAAAGCTAAACTACTGTTTTAGGTGACTTTTTACGAAAAATAGCTCTTGACCAACACGATTCGTTCTATATATTGTCAAAATCAAACATTCCGCCTTAGGGAGAAACAAACATGAAATGCCCCCACTGTGACAACAAAGTAGGAATCGAGATCGACATGCATTCCGACGGTTATGCGAAAGACCTTCTCGAATGCACCTCCTGCGGTACCGTCTGGCTCGAAAAAGCATCCCAGATCATCACCGTGAACAAGCAAGCCGCCTAAACGGGAATGGGGGCGCCGCAGGCGCCCCCCCTCCGCCGTGTCATCCCCCTAGCCGAGAGCGATCTCCGGTACCACTCCCCCTCCACCATCGACCAGACCTGTAAAGAATTCGTCATAGACCGAAGCCATGCGCTCCCAGTCGTAGCGCGCCACGCTTTCCGCGAGGGACGCACGCGTCTCCCCCTTCCCGGTCAGCAGGTCACGCAACCGGTCCACCAGCGACTCATCGTCGCTGTACAAGACGGACTCGACACTGCCGTGCGGCACGTGCTCCGGATAGGCGAGCCGGTCCGGGAGCAACGCGTGGCAGCCGCAGTACAGGGCCTGCACGACGCTGGCACCGAAGAACTCCTGTCGCGACGTCACCGGCAGAATGTCCGCACGCCACAGCCACTGTGCGTACTCCCCGAAGCTCTTCCGATAGCCCCACTCCACCACACGCGCGCCGAGCCGCTCCCGCGCCTGCTTGAAGACCTCCGGCGCCCGCCCGAACGACTCGCCCAGCACCGCCACCCGGAAATCGATCCCGTCATCGGCCAGACGGTACAGCGCCTCGAAGAATGCCTCCGGCGCCTTGTCGTATTCCCAGCGGTGGTTCCACAGTAACAGCGGTATCTCGGAGGCGCTCGCGTCCTGCGGGCGAAAGCGCTCCAGTTTGCGCAGGTCCAGCCCCAGGGGAAGCACCCGGCTTTTGCGCGCGATCGCGTCGACGCTGCAGAGGTCGACGGCATCGGGGAAGCGCTTCAGGAAATCGGGGAGTTCGCCCAGGAAGGAATCCATGTGGTAACGGGAGTTGAAGAGTACCGCGTCGGCGGCCAGCGCGCTCACGTAGTTGATGAAGGCGTAGTGCAGGTCGCGCTGCTGTCCGAGATCGGGATCGCCGGGGGACCAGGGATAGGTGAGCTGGTTTTCGTGGAAGTAGATGGCGCTCGGGCAGCGGTCGCTGAGCGGCCTGGTCAAGGCCAGGAAGGTGGTCAGGTCGAGCATATCCGTGGCGAGGATGAGGTCGGGCCGTTTCCCCCCGGCGAGGAAGCGGCCGGCGAGGGTGACCGCGCCGCCGTGCATGCGCCATTTCCAGTTGCGCCCGGCCAGGGTGAACAGTTCGGCGTCGTGGCCGGAATGGGCGGCGTACTCGTTGGCCCAGGCGGCGTGCGAGCCGGTGCAATAGGGCTCGACGAGGGCTATGTGCATTGCTGCGCTCCTACGGGCCGGGCGGTCCCGGCGGTGGTTAAAACATGAAGCGACGCATGCTGATGTTGAGCAGGATGCCGACGCCGACCATCGAGGTGACCATCGAGGTGCCCCCGTAGGAGAAGAAGGGGAGCGGCACCCCGACCACCGGCATCAGGCCGATCACCATCCCCATGTTGATGGCGATGTGCCAGAAGAGCATAGCGGTGACCCCGACGGCGAGCAGCGAGCCGAAACGGTCGTTGCATTTCTTGGCGATGCCGAGCCCCCACAGGATCAGGAACAGGTAGAGGGTGAGTATGAGCAGGCACCCTAAAAAGCCCCATTCCTCGGCGAAAACGGAGAAGGCGAAGTCGGTGTGCTGTTCGGGCAGAAAGCGGAGCTGGGACTGGGTCCCCTGCATGAACCCCTTGCCGAAGGTCGCGCCGGAGCCGACCGCGATCTTGCTCTGGATGATATGGTAGCCGCTCCCCAGCGGGTCGAGGTCGGGGTTCAGGAAGTTGTAGATGCGCTTTTTCTGGTAGTCGTGGAGCAGGAACTGCCAGGCGATCACCACGGTTGGGACCGCGGCTGCGAAGATGGTCGCGAGGGCCGACCAGCGCACCCCTACGAAGAGGAGCATGGAGCCGGCGATGAGGGATACCAGGATGGCGGTACCGAGGTCGGGCTGCTTCATGATCAGCACGGCGGGGATTCCCAGCAGCAGAAGCGGCCGCACCAGTTCCTTGAGGGTAAGCCCCTTGAAGACCGGGTAGCGGCTGAAGAACCGGGCAAAGGTCATGATGATGACGATCTTCATCGGCTCCGAGGGCTGCATGTTGAAGAACCCGAGGCTGATCCAGCGGGTGGCCCCCATGGTGGTCTTCCCCGCCACCAGCACCAGCACGAGCAGGATCAGCACCGCGCCGTAAAGCCAGTAGGCGAAGTCCTCCAGCATATGATAGTCGAGGCTGCAGACGGTGAGACACAGCCCCAGGCCCGCCACAATCCAGTAGAGCTGCTTCAGGTAGTACGGGGTGCCGATCTCGCGGTACGAGGACGAGGCGCTGTATATGTTGATCACCCCGAAGGCGGTGATGAGCAGCACCACTCCCAGCAGGGTCCAGTCGAAGTTGGTGAATAGCCGTCTGTCGAACATCTCTTCCTCGTTTATGGTACCCGCGGCGTTCACTGCGGCCGCGGCGGGGATGGTCTAAAAGTCCCCCTTGATAAAGGGGGATTTAGGGGGATTTTGCTGTCGGTTGCTGAGGGGCTAAATCCCCCCTGCCGCCCCTTTGACAAGGGGGGAACGTGAGGCATCCTCTCATTTTTCAATGCCGCCACGCCCTTGCGCCCTGGAATTAGGGACAACGAGTCGCGTTATTGCTGCGCCGGGGGGGCGGTATCGGGCTCGGCGACACCTTCGCCACCTTCTTCTTCCTTGGGGACCGCCTTGGGCACCGGCTTCTTGATGACGCCCTTCCCCTCGAAGTAGGCACGCAACACCTTGCCGGCAACCGGCGCCGCTGCCGAGCCGCCGTGCTCGCCGTGCTCGACGATGACGGCAACGGCGATCTCCGGCTTCTCAAACGGCGCGAAGGCGACAAAGAGCGCGTGGTCGCGGAAGCGGTACGGCACTCCCCCTTTGCTGTCGCGCAGTTTGACGACCTGCGAGGAGCCGGTCTTGCCTGCCACCTTGACCTCCCACAGCCTGGAACTGCCGCCGGTACCGTGCGCCTCGTTGACGACCGCCAGCAGACCTTCCTTGACGAAGCGATACGTCGCGGGCTTAAGGCCGGTCTTCCCCAGCACCTGGGGCGCGAAGTCCTGCAGCACCTTGCCGTCGGAATCGACCACGCGCTTGACGAGATGCGGCCGCAGAATGGTCCCTTCATTGGCTACCGTGGAGATCATGGAGGCAAGCTGCACCGGGGTGGTGAGCACGTACCCCTGGCCGATGCCGACGGGAAGGGTCTCGCCTGAGTACCATTTCTTGCCGAAGCGCTTGAGCTTCCAGTCCTGGGTGGGGATCACCCCCCCCTTCTCGTTCTCCAGACCGATACCCAGCGGCGCACCGAGGCCGAAACGCTTGGCGTACTTGGCGATGCGGTCCACGCCCAGACGCTCGGCCAGCTTGTAGTAGTAGACGTCGCAGGATTCCCGGAGCGACTTCTTCAGGTCCACGGTGCCATGCCCCTTGTGGTCCCAGCAGCGGAAGGTCGCGTTGCCGAACTTGTAGGAGCCCGTGCACTGGATGGTGGTGTGCTCGTCGATCAGCCCCTCCTCCAGCCCGGCGATGGCGGTGATGATCTTGAAGGTGGATCCGGGAGGATACATCCCCTTGAGCGCCTTGTTCTCCAGGGGGTGGCGCTCGTCCTCGAGGTACTTCTTCCAGACCTCGGGAGGCATGCGGCCGGTGAAGTTGGCCGGGTCGAAATCGGGGCTGGAGACGAAGGCGAGGATCTCGCCGGTGTTGACGTCCATGGCCACGGCGGCGCCGGCCTGGTCTCCCAACGCCTGCTCGGCGGCCTTCTGCAGGTCGAGGTCGATGGTCAACATGACCGTGTTGCCGACGCTGGAACCGGTTTCAGCCACGGTGCGCAGGAAACGGCCGCGCGCGTCCACCTCGATCTGGCGACCGCCGTCGGTGCCGTGCAGGTAGTTTTCCCAGGCCCTCTCGATGCCGCTCTTGCCGATGTAGTCGCCGGCGTTGTACTCGCGGTAGCGCTCGCTGTTCAACTCGTCCTCGGAAACCTCGCCGAGGTACCCCAGAAGGTGCGAGGCGAGCGAACCGTTGGTGTAGGCCCGGATCGGCTTCATCTCGATGTTGACCCCGGAGAGGGCGAGACGGTTTTCCTCCAGGAACTCCATCTGGTCCCGGGTGATCCCGGAAGCCACCACGAGGGGATAGTACTTCGCCCTCCCCTGCCCCTTGTTCCACTTGGTCTCGATCTCGGTGCGGTCGAGGTTCAGGTAGCGGGCCAGGTTGTCGATCAACTGCTCCTTGTTCTTGACGTCCTGCGGGATGACGGCGACCGAGAACGAGGGGGTGTTGGAGACCAGCACCTTGCCGTTGCGGTCCAGGATGGCTCCGCGGGGGGCCGCCACCGGGACGAAGCGGAGCCGGTTGTTCTCGGACTGGTCGATCAGATCCTCGGCGCTGATCACCTGAAGGTACCAAAGTCTGGACAGGAGCAGGAAGAACATGGCGCAGGCGCCCAGGGACAGGCCGATGATGCGGCGGCCGCCCCCGTCGTCCTCGGGAAGGATGTTGTTGAGCGGCTTCATCGCGCCTCCTCGACCGGGAGCCTCACCCCGGAAACCAGGGAGGCGACCAGTGCGTTGATCAGCGCCTGCGGCAGCAGCGCAGGGAGAAGCGAGGCGTACAGGCCGTTACCGACCGAGAAGACCAGAAGCAGCACAAGGTTCAAGAGGGCACTCATGATGGTGGCGACAAAAACGACCAGTACGAACAGGGCACGGTTGTCGGTGTAGAGCCGGTCGGCGAGCTCGGACAAAAGGGTGTAGATGCAGAGATAGGAAAACGCGTGCAGCCCGAGATAGATGCCGCTGAAACTGTCCTGGAGCAGGCCGAGGGCGAAGACGGCGACGCCGGCAAAACGGTGCGGCAGCTTGAGCCCCAGGTACACCACCAGGATGATGATCAGGTTGGGCTGGAAGGGGTCCAGCAGGTACCTGGGTAGGAGCGTCATCTGGAGCAGGAGGGCGGCGATGACGATGCCGGCTATTTTAAGATATGCGATCACTGGGCTGACCCGTGTTGAAGGATTCTACTCATCGCGCTGCTTGACCAGTACCAGCGCCTCTTCCAGCTTCCCGATGTTGACCAGCGGGCGTACCTCGATGGTCTGGAACACGCCGTACTCCCCTTTTTTCACCATGGTGACCTCCCCGATGGGGAGCCCCTTGGGGAAGACCCCGCCGATGCCGGAGCTGATCACGGAATCACCGACCTTGACGTCCTCATCCTTCACGGTGAATTCGAGGGAGCAGCGCCCGCCTCCGGCACCGCGCACTATGCCGCGGGCACGGGAGCGCTGCACTATGGCGGCGATGGCACTGGCGTGGTCGGTGAGCAAGAGCACCCGGGAGGAGTGCGGCGCCACCTTCACCAGCCGGCCTACGACGCCGCCGATGGCGACCACCGGCATCCCCTCCTGCAGCCCGTCGGCGCTGCCGCGGTCCACCACGAGCGTCTTGAACCAGGCCGAGCTGTCCTCCCCAATCACGGAGACGGCCAGGGAGGGGACGGCAACGCTGTCCTTGAGGTCGAGCAGCTGCTTGAACCGCATGTTGGCGGCGACCGCCTCGTTGTCCGCGATGATGCGCGCGTTCAGGCGCTTCACGCTCTTTCTGAGCTCGATGTTCTCGCGCCGCACGTCGATCAGGTCGATGTAGTTGTTCCAGATGTCGCTGAAAAAGCCGCTCACGCTCGCAGCTGAGCCCGCCACGGGCGCGGTGATGCTCATCACGGTGCGCTCCAGGGGGTTGGCGTGCTCCCTGTTTCTGAGGTTCAGGGCGTAGGTCAGAAAGGCCGCCAGCAGTATCAGTGCGGTCATCAGGAAACGCCGGTAGCGGATCAAAAGGTTTTTCATCGGCCTCAAAAATGGTTTAGGGGGCACCGTGCCCCCTATCGAAAAATTACGATATCAGAAAAATGGTTGAAACGGCAACAGGGGCCGCGTCAGTCCAGCAGGAACGGCGAGTCCGCCAGTTCCTCGTGGCGTATCTCGTCGATCGCTTCGCTCTTGCCCTTGCCGGCGAAGAGCCGGTTGGGCGCGTTGAAGACGATACCGTTCTCGGTGCCGATATTGCGGTAGGCATGGACCACACCGGGAGGAACCACCATCATGGACGGCGCATCCACCCCCGCATACACCACCTGCTTCACCCCGAAGCTCGGGGAATCGGGACGGGTGTCCCAGAGGTAGACCTTGAAATTGGAAGGTCCCAGGAAGCAGAAGTAGTCGGTCTGCTCGACGTGCTCGTGCGGCCCGCGGGTCACCCCCGGCTGGGTCATGGAGATGTAGGACATGACCGGCATGACCTCCGGCTCCAGTTCGTCGGAGCGGAACAGCTCGGTGAGCCATCCCCTCTCGTCGAGGAACTTCTTCAGTGGCTTGCAGGTTACGTCGTGGATGCGTCCCTTGTTGAACTGCTGTACTGCGCTCATTTAATGCTTACCTCCGCCGCAAAGTTCAGTCTCGTTGTAAACCCGCAGCAGATAGTCGCGGTACGACGATTTCGGTGTCTCGTCTATGACTTTGGCCATCGCCTTGCAGTCGAGGAAGCCCATGCGCAGGGCGATTTCCTCGAGACAGGCGATCTTGAGTCCCTGCCGGGCCTCAAGCGTCCCGATGAAGTGGGAGGCCTCGAGCAGGCTCTGGTGGGTGCCGGTATCGAGCCAGGCGATGCCGCGTCCCAGGCGCTCGACGGTCAGCTCACCGCACGCCAGGTACGCCTTGTTGATGTCGGTGATCTCCAGCTCCCCTCGCGGCGACGGCTTGAGCGCCTTGGCGATCTCGACCACGCGCTCGTCGTAGAGGTAGAGGCCGGGCACGGCGTAGTTTGACTTGGGAGCGGTCGGTTTCTCCACGATGTCGAGCACCAGTCCGTTCTTGTCGAACTCGACGACGCCGTAGCGCTCCGGGTCCTGCACGTAGTAGCCGAAAATCTTGGCGCCACCGTCGAACTCGGCGACCAGCCGCTCGAGCTCGATCTTGCCGTAAAAGATGTTGTCACCGAGGATCAGACAGACCGGCTCCCCGGCGATGAACTCTTCACCGACGAGAAAGGCCTGGGCGATCCCCTTGGGCTCGGGTTGCACCGCGTAGCTCAGGCGGATGCCCCAGCGCGAGCCGTCTCCCAGGAGGGCCTGGAAGCGGGGCGTGTCCTGCGGGGTGGAGATGATCAGGATGTCCGAGATCCCCGCCATCATCAGAGTCGCCAGCGGGTAATAGATCATCGGTTTGTCGTACACCGGCTGCAACTGTTTGCTGGCCACCATGGTCAGCGGATAAAGCCTGCTCCCGGCACCGCCGGCCAGCAGTATCCCTTTCTTGATCCCTTGCGACATCGCGACCCCTTCCAAAGACAGAAAATCACATTAACAAAAGGTTTTTACTACCACACCGGCATACCCTGCGTCAAACAGATTATCCCCCCCGCCGCCCGCCCGGTGCGGGCAGGATGCGGCTGCTGAAACTACAGCAAACGCCCCTTGAGCGCTTCGTCGATGAAGCTCTCTTCGATCGCCTCCCGGACCCAGGGTTCCTTGCAGCGCGCGAGCACTACGGCCGCGCCTTCGGCGACGGCCGGCACCTGGCTCCAGAGCGCGTTTCTGAGCGAGCGCAGACGCCGGGGATCCGGATTCTTCGTCCCGACCAGCTCGCGACAGGAGAGACACAACAGTGCGAGGTTGTCCTCGGTGGGCTCATGGTCCGGCTGGTACTCCCAGAGGCGGAGCTCCTGGTCGCCTTCGCACCATTCGCAGCGAAAGCCCGCCCTTTTGCTGATGGTCTTCCCCAAAAGCTGCACCGCAGCCAGATGCTCCCGGTTTTGCTGCGCCCCTTTCGCCATGCATGTCCTCCCCTGCCGCCCCGCTTCTCCGGGGCCGGTCCAGCACCTGAGTGTAGCAGAATGGTTAACCAGATCAATAGTTTTCTCCACCTGCGCCGCCACCGCCGCAACCAATTCTAACTGGACAGAGGCCGCCCTTGCGGGTAAAGTCGGGCGCCTGGCGTTGACGATCAACGCTAAGGGGACAGGCACCTGGCGGAGCCAGTCCCCCCAACTCTGCAACCAAACCGCAAAGGATTACGCATGAAACTGCCGCAGCCGCTCTACCAGGGCACCCTGATCCGCCGCTATCAACGCTTTCTCGCCGACGTCGAGCTCGACGACGGCACGGTGGTCACCGCACACACCCCCAACACCGGGAGCATGATGGGGTGCGCCATACCCGGCAACCGCGTTCTGCTCTCGGTAAGCGGCAACCCCGGCAGAAAGTACCCGCACAGTTGGGAGCTGGTGCAGGCCGACGGCGTCTGGGTCGGGATCAACACCATGCTCCCCAACCTCCTGGCCAGGGAGGCGATCCTCGACGGAACCATCGCCGAGCTGACCGGATACGAGAAGGTCAAACTGGAGGTCCCCTACGGCACCGGGAGCAGGATCGACCTGTTGCTCTCAGGGGAACGCGGGCTGTGCTACGTGGAAACCAAGAACGTCACCCTGGTCCGGGAGCGTTGCGCCCTGTTCCCGGACGCGGTGAGCGCGCGCGGCCAGAAACACCTGCGCGAGCTCATGGAGATGGTGCGCCAGGGACACCGCGCCGTGAACCTGTTCGTGGTGCAGCGCGGCGACGGCGACGCACTGTCCCCGGCCGACGCCATCGACCCGGCCTACGGCGCCCTGCTGCGGCAGGCGGCGCACGCGGGGGTGGAACTGCTCGCCTACCAGGCCCGCGTGACCGAGAGCGAGGTGCGCCTGAGCCATTCGGTGCCGGTATTGTTGTAGGTCATTGACATCCTTGGCAACGACGCTAAAGTTATAGGCGTTGTCCCGGGGGACCAATGAGAACTCCTAAACTGACCATCTTCGCCAAACAGACCGGCGTCGAAATAGCTCCCAGCGAGAAGAAGCAAAACGGCAAGCCCCAGGAGGGACGGGTCGCCTTCCGTTTTTTCCGGCTCGCCACCGGACAGCCCCACATCCGTTTCGTGGTGGAACCGTGCGAGGCCTTCGAGGTTTCCAGGAAGATCACCCAACTGCAGGCGGCGGGCGGCAAGGCGACCTTCACCCACCGCTTCGAATCGGCGGACGGGGAGACCGTCACCCGGATGAACGTGGAGAGTTATCAGCGTAACGGCAAAGCGGGGTACGCCTTCTCCATTCAGCGCGGCGAAGAGAGCATCAACGTACCGGCGCCGGAGGGGGAATTCCTCTTTGCCGCCGAGTTTCTGAAACAGCTTTCCGTGGCGCAGTCATGGGTGGCCTGGACGGAACCGGAAGCGCCCAGGCAGGATTAGCAGAAAAGAAAGTGGATGGGGGAAGAACCGCCGAAACAGCCAAGGGCAACAACGAAGCAACCGATACATCCGGAACAACCGGGACAACGGCGAAAGCGGGACAGCGTGATCAATAAACCGAGCAAAACCCTCTATCTCAGCATCGAAAGCAGACTGTGCGACGTGGCCCTGGTCGGGCATGCGGTGCGCGGCGTCTGCGCCTGCTCCCCTTTAAAACTCGAAGCATACGGCGAAATGGAAGTCTGCGTCGTGGAAGCCCTCAACAACGCGATCACCCACGCCTACCGCCGCCAGGAAGGATACCGCGTCGACATCGCCATCACCCTGCACCACGACCGCATCTCCTTCGAAGTCTCCGACGAGGGAAAGGCCATCGAGGAGTTCGCTCCCCGAAGCCTCGAGTTCGATCCCGAGGAGATCGGCTCCATTCCGGAGAACGGCATGGGGCTCTTCATCATCGAGACCCTCATGGACGAGGTCAGTTACAGCTCCAGGAACGGCAGGAACACCCTCTCCTTCTGCAGGTACTTCACCCAGCCCCAGGCCTGACCGGACACACAGCCGCTCAGTCGAGGGGGACAGGCACCTGCGGAGCCAGTCCCCTTCCGCCCCTTACCCCTGCCCCAGCAGAAACTCGAAATCCTCCCGCCCTATGGCAACGGCGCCCTCGTTTTCCGCATCCTCCAACAGCGCGCGGTAGAGCTTCAGCTTCCGCTTTTTCAGCTCCATCATCTTTTCCTCGATCGAGTGCCGCATCAAGAGCCTGGTGATGGTGACCTGCCGTTTCTGCCCGATACGGTGGGCACGGTCCGAGGCCTGGCTCTCCACCGCCGGGTTCCACCAGGGATCGAGGTGGAACACGTAGGAGGCACGGGTGAGGTTCAGCCCCCTCCCCCCCGCTTTCAGACTCAGCAGAAACACCCCCGGCTCCTGCGAGTTCTGGAAGTTCTGCACCAGTTCCTTTCTGCGGGCCACCGGGGTGGTGCCGTCCAGCCGGGAAGAGACGATGCCGCGCTGGGCGAGCCCCTGCTGCACGATATCCAGGAAGGAGGTGAACTGCGAGAAGACCAGAACGCTGTGCCCTTCGGCGAAGAGCTCGTGCAGCTGTTCGACCAGGAAATCAACCTTCGGTGAACGGTCGGCTGCGTCCGGCAGGATGAGCCGGGAGCAGAGGCAGATCTGGCGCAGCTTCAAAATGGCGGTAAGGGCGATGATGCGCGCCTGGCCGGCGGAGTTGGAGCTGAAGGCACGGGCCACCGTCTCCCGGACCTCGGTCACGGTACGCGCGTAGAGCGCCTTCTGCCTCGGGCTCATCTCCAGGTAGATGTCGGTCTCCACCTTGGGAGGGAGCTCCGCGGCGATCATGTCCTTGGAACGCCGCAGGATGAAGGGATGGGTGCGCCGGATCAGTGTCTCCAGGAACTCCGTCCCCTCGCGCCCCATCTGTCTGCGGAACTGCTCGTAGGGCCCCAAAAGGCCCGGCAGCGCCAGGTCCATCACGGAAAAGTACTCGCCCAGGTGGTTTTCGACCGGGGTGCCGGTCAGGGTCACCTTGAACCTCCCCTTCAACCTGCGCACCGCGCCTGTGGTCTCCGCGTGGATATTTTTCACGGCCTGCGCCTCATCGAAGACGATGACGTGGAACGGGATCTCGCTCAGGACGTCGATGTCGCGCTGGATGACGCCGTAGCTGGTGAGTACCAGGTCGACGCCGGAGAACTCGGCGCGGCGCCCCTGCCCGCGGTAGACGCCGACCTTCAGCGCCGGGTAGAAGCGGGCCAGCTCACTCTCCCAGTTGAAGATCAGCGTCGGGGGAACCACGACCAGGTGCGGCACATCGCAGGGGCGCTGGGGCTCGATGCCCCCCTCTTTCAGCCCGGCCAGGAGCGCGATGGCCTGAATGGTCTTGCCCAGCCCCATATCGTCCGCGAGGCAGGCACCGAAACGGTGCTCGTACAAAAAGGCGAGCCAGCTGTATCCGTCGAGCTGGTAGTTGCGCAGGGTGGCTTTCAACTCGGTGGGGGGCGAGCGCCGTGGGATGCTCTCGAACCGGGTCAGACTTTCGAAAATCCGTTCGTCCTCGGGGGAGAGCAGCACCCGGACCCCGTTTCGTCTCAGCGTGATCCAGTCCAGGATCTGCAGCCGCGGCACCCGCACCACCTCCCGCTTGGCGTGGGGGGCCATCAGGGCAAGGGTGTTGCTGGTCATCGGGTCGAGTACGAACAGGGAGTTCCCCCGGCGGAACACGCCTCCGCCCTGCAGCGCCTCCAGCAGTTCCGCCTCATCGACCAGCTCGCCGTCCGCCCGGATCTCGGGGCGCAGTTCGAACCAGTCGATGCTGGAACGGGTCGCGTCCAGGGTGAAGGTCCAGGATGCGGTCTGCAGGTCTTCGCCGGCCAGTGCCAGCGCAAAACCTTCCGCTGCGAGCGTGCTCTTCAGCTCCGAGAGCTGGCGCATCAGGGTCTTGCGATCGACGGCGAGACGCCCCACCCCTTCGGACTGCCAGAAGATGTCGAAGCCGAAGTGCTCTGCCAGAAGTTCGAGCAGCCGCCCCTGCCGCCCGACGGCTACCGTAACCGCAAGCCATTCCCCCTCTTTTGAGAGCTGGAGCAGAGTGGACGGCTGTTGTGCCTGCTGGCAAAAGTCGCCGATGATGGCGCGCGCATCGGCCCTGACGCCGCGCTTGAAGAACTCGGCCCCTTCCAGCACCTGGCGCACCAGCCGGTCGCGCTCGCCGAGGTTGGCGGCGCCAAGGGCGGCGAAGCACGCCTTGATAATGGCGGCGACCCGTTTCTTCGCCTTGAGCGGCTGAGGGAAAACTGCACGCCCGGCGGCGTTGAAAAAGCGGAAAGCGGCAGGAGAGAGGGTGAAGGTGAGCCCCTCGGCAACGCCTTCGGCCACCAGCGAGGAAGTTTCGGCGAGCTCGAGGATGTTGAGCCGATAGCGCGGCTGCAGCGACACCGGCGTTACCGGGACCCCGGACCGGGACAGGGTCACCCGCTGAGTCAGCTCCTCCTCAGAGCCGCCGCCGAGGTCGAACTGGGCCTCGTTGAAGCTGGCGGCAGGAAAGCGGAGGGTGCCGTCATCCTGCGCCGCCGGGGTCTGCGTCGCCTGGGCCAGCCGCTGGCCCAACTCCGTGAAGAGGCGGGTGGCGGTATCGTCGACCTTCTGGATGATGCCGCGCCCCAGGTCGTAGTAGTACCCCTGGTGAATGAAGGACTGCTCGTCGTCGAGGGATACTCCGTCTTCGAGGGAGAGCTTGGCGTGGATCTCCTCGTCCCGCAGGTCGAGGTGCAAGATGACGGAGCGCTGCAGCGACGGGTCGAAGCAAAGCGGCGCCGGTTCGTCACCGGCAAGGTAGAGGATGGGAAACCGCCCCCGGAACCGGGACAGGAACTCCTCGACGGCACGGCCGCGCAGCGCCGAAGAGTTCAATAGCCGCAGGAACTCCCGGATCGACGCGGGGAGCGCCGCATCATAGAGCGCCACCGGGACCTGGTCCAGCATGAGGCGCATGCGCAGCGCCCCCTGTTCCCGGTCCAGCACCAGGGCGTACCCGCTCTCCGTTATCGGCGCGCCCTCTTCCCCGGCAACGGGCTGTGCCGGCGCAGCCGCGAGGGTGGCGCGGATCCCCTGCAGGTAATCGGCCGGGAGTTGCAGCATGGGGAACGATGCGGGAGCCAGGGCCTTCTTGACCGTAGCCAGGGCGGCGACCAGGTGCGGACAGCGGCCGTGGGGACTCCAGGTGCCGCAGTCGCAGGCGCTGGAAAAATCTCCCTGGAGCAGCGAAAGGGTGACGCGGCAGGACACCTCGGCATCACGGAGCTCGACCTCGAGGACGCTGCCGTCCTTGTGCCAGCTCAACCCGCGGACCGGTTTCCTCTTGCACAGCTCGAAGCCGTTGAAGAGGTGCACCTTGTCCGCCAGTGCGTATATGCCCGCGGCAGGCATCTGGAAGAGGTGCCTCAGCAGGGGGGTGCCCATGATGTCGATCAAGTCGTCTTCTCCCGGAAGGGTGCGCGAATAACGGACCGTTCAAGTTAGCAGAAACAGACACCAAACACAACAGCACCATGCACAGGAAACGATTAAAACCCGGAAGCGGACCGTAGAATGGGGAAGAAGCGGGGACACCGAGGGGCGCGGGAGCAAAAGGGAGGTACGCGGCAAGGGAGCAACGAGGACAAAAAAATGGGGGACGGTCTCGAATCCGCCCCCCTAAAAAGGAGACCCAGGAGTGTGTTCCGGGGTGTTGCTTATACTATCGGCCACACCTCCCGGGACTTTAATTATTTTTTTCAGGAGACGGTATCTTTTAGCGCGAAGTTGTCGATGATCCAGCGGGCGATGCTGCGCTTGGGCGGAAGCGCGGGAGGCATGCGTTCCTTCGTGAACCACTGGGCGTCTTCGAGCTCGTCCTCCTCGACCGCGATCTCGCCGGATCGATAATCGGCCACGAAGCCGGCCATGAGCTGACTCGGGAACGGCCAGTTCTGGCTCCCCACGTAGCGGACGTTCTGTACCGTGAGCCCGGTCTCCTCGAACACCTCGCGCGCCACGCACTCCTCCAGCGACTCTCCGAAGTCGACGAAACCGGCCACCAGGCTGTAGCGCCCGGCGGCCCACTCGGGTTTACGGGCCAGCAGGAATTCCTCCCCCCTCCTGATCAGGACGATGACGCAGGGGTGGATGTGCGGGTAGTGCTCGTGTCCGCAGCCGCCGCAGCGCTTGCCCCAGGTGGGCGCGATGCGGGTCATCTCGCCGCTGCCGCAGCGCGAGCAGTGACGGCTCAACTTCTCCCAGTAGAGGATCTGGCGGGCGACGCCGTACAGGGTGGCGATCTGGTCCGGGAGCTCGGTCCAGGGCACGGCCTGCAGCCCCTGCGGCACCTCGTCACTCTTGGAGAGGCTGAGAAGGCGCACCGGGGCGCCGTCCCACTCGCCGAAGCGTAGCGCCTTCCCGGCGTCGGCCAGCGGCTCCGGAAGCTCGCCGCGGTGCAGGTCGCCCTCGCGCAGCCAGAGCGTGTCTCCCTGCAGCAAAACCCAGTAACCCGGACCGTCTGCGCTGACGGAGTCCGGCTTCAACTGAGTGAACCTGGTCCTGATGATCTCGCCGTTGAACGGGAGGTTGACGGTCTCGGGATATGACATGCTTCGACTCCTGTTGCATAGCTGGATGCGGCGCTGGCGTGCATCATACAGGAACCGGCGGTGGAAGCAATCCCCCTTTTCTTTCAAAGCATTTAACTTGATTGGCTTCGCGCGCTATGTTACTTTTTTCGTTCGCCAATATCCAGGCCGCAGGGCGGTCGAAGCAGGAGATCACGTGAACCAGAACAGAAGATTACCGGCAGAGTGGGAACTCCAGGACGGCGTGCTGATGGCATGGCCGCACGAGCAGAGCGACTGGTTCCCTTACCTGGACCAGGTCCGCCCCGTCTTTGCCGCGATCGTGAGCGCCATAAGCCAGTTCGAAAAGGTGGTCGTCGCCGCCGACGATCCCGACCAGGTCCGCGAGGAACTTCAGGCAGCTGGAGCGGACCTCGATCAGGTACGCCTTCTCCCCGTCGAGACCAACGACACCTGGGCCAGGGACTTCGGTCCCATCACGGTGCTGGAGGACGGCGCGCCGCGGCTCTTGAACTTCGGCTTCAACGGCTGGGGCCTCAAGTTCCCTTCCGACCTCGACAACCGCATCAACAAGCGACTGCAGGCACTGGGTGTCTGGAATGCCCCGCTGGACACGGTTGGCTTGATCCTCGAAGGGGGGAGCATCGAGAGCGACGGCAAGGGGACCATACTCACCACCGAAGAATGCCTGATGAACGACAACCGCAATCCGCACCTGACCCGCGAGGAGCTCGAGGAGGAACTGCACGGCCTGTTCGGCAGCGACCGGTTCCTGTGGTTATCCAACGGCTACCTGGCCGGCGACGATACCGATTCCCACGTCGATACCCTGGCCCGCATCTGCCCGGACGACACCATCGCCTACGTGCGCTGCGACGATCCGGAAGACGAGCACTACCCGGCGCTCAAGGCCATGGAAGAGGAGATCCTCGCCTTCCGCACCCGCGGCGGCCGTCCGTACCGCGCCATCCCCCTCCCCTGGCCCGCCGCGGTGTATGACGAAGAGGGGCAGAGGCTGCCGGCTACCTACGCGAACTTCCTGGTGATCAACGGCGCCGTGCTGGTGCCGACCTATAACGACAGCAAGGATGCCGCCGCGCTGGTGGCCGTCGGCGAGGCGTTCCCGGGATACGAGGTGATCGGGATCGACTGTCTGCCGCTTATCCTGCAGCACGGGTCGCTGCATTGCGTCACCATGCAGATGCCCAAGGGGACGCTCAGGTAGGATAAAGGCTGGGCGAATGATTATTCGCCCCTTCGGCAGCACCACCGTACCAACACGACGGAGAAGAACATGAACAAACTGAAAGTAGCCCTGGTACAGCAGGCCCTCACCACGGGGCGCGACGAGATGGTGGCCGCCACCACGGCAAAAATCCGCGAGGCCGCCGCCCAGGGAGCACAGCTCGTGCTCCTCCAGGAGCTGCACACCGGCAGCTACTTCTGCCAGACCGAGGATACCGCCTGCTTCGACCTCGCCGAAACCATCCCCGGCCCCTCCACCGAGCATTTCGGCGCCCTGGCCCGCGAGCTCGGCGTGGTGATCGTGACCTCCCTATTCGAGCGCCGCGCACCCGGGCTGTACCACAACACCGCGGTGGTCCTGGAAAAGGACGGCTCGATCGCCGGCAAGTACCGGAAAATGCACATCCCGGACGACCCCGCCTTCTACGAGAAGTTCTACTTCACCCCCGGCGATCTCGGCTTCGAGCCGATCCAGACATCGGTCGGCAAACTGGGCGTGCTGGTCTGCTGGGACCAGTGGTACCCGGAAGCGGCGCGCCTGATGGCGCTTGCCGGCGCCGACCTCCTCATCTACCCGACCGCCATCGGCTGGGACCCGCGCGACGAGACCGCCGAGCAGCAGCGCCAGCTCGATGCCTGGGTCACCGTGCAGCGCGCCCATGCCGTCGCCAACGGCATCCCGGTGGTCAGCGTGAACCGGGTCGGCTTCGAGGCGGACCCGAGCGGCGCCGGCGCCGGGATCAAGTTCTGGGGCTCCAGCTTCGCCGCCGGGCCCCAGGGGGAATTCCTGGTCCGTGCCGGCGAGGAGGAAGAACTGCTCGTGGTCGATCTGGACATGCGCCGCAGCGAGGACGTGCGCCGCATCTGGCCCTTTTTGCGCGACCGCCGCATCGACGCCTACGGCGACCTGGTCAAGCGCTACCGGGATTAAGACAACCTGATTGGCGACAATCTTCCGCTGCCACTCCCCCCTTTGCGAAGGGGGGCGGGGGGGATTTGCCTCTCCCGAACCGAAAGCAAATTCCCCTAAATCCCCCTTCGCAAAGGGGGACTTTTACCAGCGGACGCTTGTCACTTATCGGGTAACAAAACGGGCGGCGCCCAACGCGGCACCGCCCTCACCCGCTCCCCCCAGTTATGAGGTCAACAGGTGACTCGGCCCACAACACCACAGATGCAGCCGCATGACCTCCTGGCCCGCTGCACGCCGGAACAGTCGGCGCTCGTCCAGCTTCTGTCCGTCATTCACGCACCGCTCTCAAAGCACGTCCTCCTCAATATCGTCAAGAAAGCCGGGCTCACCGCACCTCCGGGACGGAGCTACACCGGCCTGGTCCTCGCCGAACTGCTGGAAGAATTGAAGAACCGGGACCTGGTCCGCCACACCGGCGAAGGGATCTCCTGTTCGCCCGAGGTGGCGCACGCGGCCACGCTGCTGGCGATCGAGAACGGCAGGTTCGAGGAGATGGTCCGCACCATCCTCGCCGAGATCCCCATGGTGTCCAACTGGGGAAGCAATTTCTACCGGCTGTCGGCCCACGCCCTGCGCGACGTGCGCATCGGCGTCTACCGCAAGGACGCCGGCGCGGCCCTGGAAGCCGCGGAACGTTACCTGCGCCAGTTCCCCTATGAAGCCCAGCGTTGTCACCCCCTGAACGCGGTCTGTTTCCACCCCTTCGACGAGGCGTGGTTCCGATCCCTCCCCATGGTTTTGCAGGGAGCGGCACTGGCGGCGCACCTCACCTTCGCACGGGAATCGCTCACCGCGGCGGATGCGCCCTTTCGCGTGCTCGCCGAACTGACCGCCCGTCCCGACTCCCCCCCCTTCCTGCTCGACATCTACTGCCTGGAGCTGTTATCGCGGGACCGCGCGGACGAGGCCGAAGCCGCCGCTGCGGAACGCTGCAGTTCGGCCCAGATATCGGTGCTCGCCTGCTGCGCGCTGCAGCGCGGCCGGTACGACCGCTCCGTGGAGTTGTTCCGTGCCGCCCTGGCCGCCCTGCGCAAGGAGACCGGCAAGAGAAAGGCCTACCTCGACGACGGCAGCGGCCCCTTTTTCATCCTGGCCCTGCTCGCCACGCAGGACTCGAAACACCTCGATGAAGCGGCGCAACTGTGTGACTTCATTACCTCCAAAAGGGAATGGCCGGACCAGGAGGCGTACCAGGTTCTGCAGGGGGTGATCGCGGAACGGCAGGGAGGACGCAGCAGCAAGGAGCTCCTGGAGGCGTCCCTGCAGCGCCCCGCCCAAAGTCCGGTGCACGCCTTGTTCCGCATGATGGCGCTGTACTGGTGCGCCAGCGACCTGCGCGCCGCCGAGGTGCGCAAGCAGGGAACCTTGGTGCAGCGGTTGAAGGATTCCGGGCACCGCTGGATTGCCCGCGAGATCGAGGCAGCGGGTGCGGCTGATGTGGCGGAACCCGCCCCGGGTAAGGCGCCGATCCCCTTGTACCGCGCCCTCGCCCCGGTCGAGTCGTGGCAAAGCGCCATCTCGGCACTGCTGCGCCTGAACAGCGACGAGGCGGCCGGGGCGGAGGGGCCCCAGTCGCGCCTCATCTGGCATTTCGAGGAGATGCGCGGCTTCTTCCAGATAACCCCCAGGGAACAGAAGCAGACACCGACCGGCAAGTGGAGCGGAGGCCGAAACGTCGCGCTCAAAAGGCTGGCCGAAGACGCCGACAGCCTCGACTTTCTCAGCTCCCAGGACCGCCTCGTCTGCGCCTGCATCAAGAAGGATCGCGGCGCCGGCTACTACAACCGGGAGAGCTACGTCCTGGACCAGGACCAGGCGGTGCCGCTCATGATCGGCCACCCGCAGGTCTACCTCGACGCGGCCGCCTCGGTTCGCCTGGAACTGGTGCACGGTGAACCGGAAATCCAGCTCACCACCGAGGGTGAATTCCTGCAGCTGCAGTTCTTCCCACCCTTCCAGCAGGGTCAGAAGCTCTACCTCCAGAAGGAGACACCGACCCGGATCAAGGTCTACCAGGCGAGAAACGAGTACACCAAGATCTCCGCCATCATCGGGGCGGGGCTGAAGCTTCCCGCCCGGGCCAAGGACCAGGCGCTGGCCGCCATCAACTCGCTCGCTGCCGTCCTCACCGTACACTCCGACATCGGCGTCGATACCGCCGAACAGATTCCGGGTGACCCGACGCCGCATTTCCACCTGCTCCCTTACCAGGCCGGGCTCCGTCTGCAGCTCCTGGTGCGCCCCTTCCGGGACGCCGGCCCCTATTTCCGTCCCGGTGCCGGCGGCGAGACGGTGCTCGCCGAGATCGAGGGAAAACGGCTGCAGACCAGGCGGGACCTCAAGCTGGAACAGGAGCGGGCCGCCGCGGCCCTGACCCAGCTCACCGTTCTGGCGGAGATCGAGGAGATCGAGGGGGAGTGGCTGGTCGCCGCAACGGAAAGCGCGCTGGAACTGCTGGTGCAGTTGCAGGCGCAGGGTGAGTCGGTCCGGGTTTCCTGGCCCCAGGGAGCCGGGTTCAAGATAAAACAGACGGTTGGCCCCGGACATTGCAAGCTTTCCGTGAAGCAGGCGAAGGACTATTTCGAGCTCGAGGGGGAGGTGAAGGTCAACGAGGCGCTGGCACTCGATCTGCGCCAGCTGGTGGATCTCGCCCGCGGCGCGCAGGGTCGCTTCGTGGAACTGGGGGACGGTGAATTCCTCGCCCTCTCCTCCCAGCTGCGGCGCTACCTCGACGATCTCGCCGCCTGTGCCGATCCCCACGGCGCCGCTTTCCGCTTCCATCCCCTCGCCTCTTCCCTCTTCGAGGATTTCGCAGCAGAAGCCGCCGAGTTCCAGGGCGACCGCTACTGGCAGGCGCAGATGAAACGGCTGCACGAGGCCGAAGCATATCGGCCGCAACTGCCGGGCACGCTGCAGGCCGAGCTGCGCGGCTACCAGGTGGAGGGGTTCAACTGGCTGAACCGGCTCTCCTACTGGGGCGTGGGGGCCTGCCTCGCCGACGACATGGGGCTGGGCAAGACGGTCCAGGCGCTGGCCCAGATCCTCAGCATGGCGCCGCAGGGTCCCTCCCTGGTGGTGGCCCCCACCTCGGTCTGCCTGAACTGGGAGAGCGAGACGGCCCGCTTCGCACCGACCCTCAACCGCATCGTCTACGGCGGCCCGAAACGATCCGAACTGCTGCAGGGGCTCAAGCCGCTCGACCTGGTCATCTGCAGCTACGGTCTGCTGCAGCAGGACGCGGAGCTTTTGGAGGCGGTGTCCTGGCAGGCGATCGTTCTCGACGAGGCGCAGGCCATCAAGAACATGGCCACCAAGAGAAGCCAGGCCGCCATGATGCTGCAGGGGCAATTCAAGATGGTAGCCACGGGCACCCCGATCGAGAACCACCTGGGCGAGCTCTGGAACGTGTTCCGCTTCATCAACCCCGGCCTGCTCGGTTCGCTGAAGCAGTTCAACGTGAGGTACGCCGCCCCCATCGAGAAGAGCGAGGACAAGAAGGCTCGCCAGCGGCTGAAACGACTGATCCAGCCCTTCATCCTGCGCCGCACCAAGAACCAGGTGCTCGAGGAGCTCCCCCCCAGGACGGAGATCACCATACCGGTGGAACTGGGGATGGAAGAGGCCGCGCTGTACGAGGCGATCAGGAAGAGCGCCCTGGACAACCTGGCCGGCGTCGACAAGGTGGAGGGTAAGGGCGAACTGCATCTGAAGATCCTGGCGGAGATCATGCGGCTGCGCCGCGCCTGCTGCAACCCGCGCCTGGTGCTGCCGGACAGCGCCATACCGAGCGCCAAGCTGGCGGCCTTCGCCGAGATCGTCGACGAACTGCGCGAGAACCGCCACAAGGCGCTGGTCTTCAGCCAGTTCGTGGGACACCTGGAGATCATCCGGGACTACCTGGATCGCGCCGGCATCCCCTACCAGTACCTGGACGGCAGCACTCCGGCCCCGCAGCGCAAGGAACGCGTCGACGCCTTCCAGTCCGGCGCGGGCGACCTCTTCCTCATCAGCCTCAAGGCCGGCGGGGTCGGGCTCAACCTCACCGCCGCCGATTACGTCATCCACATGGACCCCTGGTGGAATCCGGCGGTCGAGGATCAGGCCTCGGACCGGGCCCACCGCATCGGTCAGCAGCGTCCGGTTACCATCTACCGGCTGGTCGCCAAGGGGACCATCGAAGAAAAGATCGTCGGGCTGCACCAGCAAAAGCGCGGGCTCGCCGACAGTCTGCTCGAAGAGAGCGATCTATCGGGAAAGGTCACGGTAGAAGAGCTCCTTGCTCTTTTGCGCACGGGATACTAGCCGGTGACGCCGGCGTCGGCCTAAAGTTAACAGTGGGCCGCACCGATACAGTAGTTTGGGTTCGTCCATTCAGAGGACGACGAGTCCCGGATTACACCGTCGGAACAGACAAAAGGCGACACGTTGGCTTACTTCAACCGCGCACACAACAGGATCAGGACCATCGACCTCACTTTCTCGGCGGCGCTACTGCTGCTGACAGTGATGCTCTTTCTGTCCTACCACATCAGGACCGAACTGGCCCAGACCAACGACTGGACCCAGCACACCTACGATGTGATCATGGCGGTCGACGAGCTCAGCAACGGCCTGCTCCAGGCCGAGAGCAGCAGACGCGCCTACATCCTGACCGGCAATACGCAGCAGAAGGCCCGCTGCGAGCTGTTCGCTCAGAAAACGGAAGAGAACCTCCGCGAAGTACTGCAGCTCACCACCGACAACCCGAGCCAGCAGCAGCGGCTAGCCAGAGTGTCGGAGCTCATCAACCGAAAGCTCGCCATCTTCAGGCTCTCCATAACCGAATACGACAGGAGGGGGTACCGAGCGCCCCAACAGGCGCAGCTGACCGAGGAGGGGACCACCCTGATGACCGCGGTCCGGGTACGGATCGACGAGATCAAAGACCATGAGAAGCAGCTGCTGGGCGAGAGGCGCAGCAAGGAGCACACGACCCTGCTGGTCCTGACCATCGTGGTGCTGTCCGGCATCTCCATCGCCATCATCCTGCTGAGCCTCAGCTACTACATCGCGCGCCACGAATCGCGCAGCCACCTCATCGCCACAGGGGACCTGCAGGCTGCCAACAAAGACATCTCCGACCTGAGCAACATGACGCAGCTGCTGCAGTCCTGCGCGACCCTCGATGAGGCGCGCGGCATCCTCTCCTGCTACGGAGAAAAGCTGTTTCCCGACGATGCCGGCGCCATCGACCTGATCAACGCATCCAGAACGCTGATGACCGACAGCGCAACCTGGGGTGCCGTGAACCTCGCCCCGTTCACCCCGGACCAGTGCTGGGCCATGCGGCTCGGCCAGGCGCACGCCAGTGTCGCCAAATCGGATGTGCAGTGCCAGCACGTCGAGGGCCGCACAGGGACGCACCTCTGCATCCCTTTGGCCGCGCATCACGAGACCCTCGGGTCGCTCTACCTCCACGTTCCCCGGGATATCGAGCAAGACGAGCTGGCCAGGAGGAAAGCGAGGGCCACCGCGTTCGCCGAGCAGGTCGCGCTTGGCATCAGGAGCCTGCAGTTGCGGGAACAGCTGAGGGAACTCTCGATCCGGGATCCGCTGACGGGGCTTTTGAACCGGCGCCACATGGAGGAGTCGCTGCTTAGGGAGATCAGCCGGGCAACGAGAACCAACCAGCCGCTCAGCGTCATCATGCTCGACGTCGATCACTTCAAGAAGTTCAACGACGCCTTCGGCCACGAGGCGGGCGACCACGTCCTGAAGGAGATCGGTCAAGTCCTGCAGAAGAACGTGCGCGACAGCGACATCGCCTGCCGTTTCGGGGGCGAGGAGTTCACCATCATCCTGCCCGATGCCGACTGCGACATGGCCTTCGAGATCGGCAACCGGATCAGGGACGCGGTAAAGGGGCTGCACGTGATCGTGGGGAAACAGCACCTCGGGCGCATCTCCATCTCGGCCGGGGTAGCCGTCTTCCCCGTGGACGGCGACACCCTACAGCAACTTCTGTCGATGGCCGACGAGGCCCTGTACGAGGCAAAGGAGAAGGGTCGCGACCGCATCGAGGGAAGCTGTGCCGCCACCAAGGGCCACGACGGCGGAGCATCACAGGCTTGAGCCGGCACCTTCTCCACAGCTTCCACCCGTCGTTCCCCCCACGGCACTGCCGGATCATCCGGTCGGCCAACGAGTAGCCGAACAGGACTAAGCTCTTATTCCGATTGACTTTGCAGCTGCGCCCGGTGTATTAGATACATTCTAATAAACCCGACCATACCTGCAGATAAACGGAAACGAGCCTATGTCGAACCTGGACCGCTACCTCATTCAACCGAGCAAATACGACTACCGCCTTTTCTGCCGCACCGCTGCCTTCCTGGCCTCCTGCTTCCTCCTCTCCGGCTGCATGTGCCCCCTCAAAAGCCCCCCCGACCCCGGCGTCAAGTTCTACCAGTCGCTGGACTCGGTCCAGTGCACCGGGGGAGGCAAGACCGTGGCACAGATCGAGCGGGACGTCCGGGCGGCTGGCATCACGGTGTACCAGACCAGTTGCGGCGTGGACGGCGCGATCTATCCGTCGGTCTGCGGCGCTCCCGATGGCCGCCTCGCCGTCTTGGAGATCCCCCTGGACCAGGCCCGGGCGGCATCGGCCTTGGGGCTGAAACCGCTCTTCACCCTCCCCTACGGAGCCGAAACACCTTGCCGGTAGCGCCTTCCCACCGGAATCATCGGAGACGAGCATGACATCAACCAGCGACAACCAACAGGCCCTGCTGCGGCAGGTACTGGGCCTCCCGGTGATCGTGGCCGCCCTGGGCTACTTCGTCGACATATACGACCTGGTGCTTTTCAGCATCGTCAGGGTGCCGAGCCTGAAGGGGATCGGACTCACCGGCCGGGAACTGATCGACCAGGGGGTATTCCTGCTCAACATGCAGATGGCGGGCATGCTGCTGGGCGGCATCCTCTGGGGGATCCTCGGGGACCGCAAGGGGCGCCTGAAGATCATGTTCGGCTCCATCTTCATCTACTCCCTGGCCAACCTCGCCAACGGCATGGTGCATTCCATCGAGAGCTACGCCCTGCTCCGGTTCCTGGCCGGCATCGGGCTGGCGGGTGAGCTGGGCGCCGGGATCACGCTGGTCTCCGAGGTGCTGCACCGCTCCATCCGGGGCTACGGCACCATGATCGTCGCCACGGTCGGCGTGTCCGGCGCCATCCTGGCCAATTTCGTCGCCAGGCAGTTCGACTGGCGCACCGCCTTCGTCATGGGGGGCATCCTGGGGCTGATGCTCCTGGTGCTGAGGCTGAGCGTCGCCGAATCGGGGATGTTCAAGGGGATGGAGTCGAGGGAGATGTCCAAGGGGAACTTCCTGGCGCTGTTCACCTCCCGGGACCGTTTCGGGCGCTTCCTGCATTCGATCCTGATCGGGCTTCCCTCCTGGTTCGTGGTCGGGGTGTTGATCACCTTCTCGCCGGAGTTCGCCAAGGTGTTGAACGTGCAGGGCGCCGTGAGCGCGGGCAACGCCGTGATGTACTGCTATCTCGGGCTGGTCGGCGGAGACCTCGCCAGCGGCGTTTTGAGCCAGGTGATGCAGAGCCGCAAGAAGGTGGTGCTCCTGTTCCTGCTGATCACCGTGGCAGCGGTAGTCGTCTACTTTTCCGCGGCCGGGGTGAGCGCCGGCGCCTTTTACGGCATCTGCTGCCTGCTCGGCTTCGGCATCGGCTACTGGGCCATCTTCGTCACCGTCGCCGCCGAGCAGTTCGGCACCAACCTGCGCGCCACCGTGGCCACCTCCGTTCCCAACTTCGTGCGCGGCATGACCATTCCCATCACCATGCTGTTCCAGGTCGCCCGCAAGAGCCTCGGCATCGAAACCGGCGCCATCGTGGTGGGCGTCCTCACCCTGGCGATCGCCCTCTTCTCCCTGTCGCGGCTGCGGGAGACCTTCCACAAGGACCTCGACTACTTCGAGGAGTTCATCTGAGCACACCGTTGACACGCCAGGGCGAACAGACCATGACCACCGAACAGAAGCCGCACCTTTTGCGCACCTCCCTCGTCACGGCCATCGCCCCCTGCATCTGGGGCAGCACCTACATCGTGACCACCCAGATGCTCCCCCCGAACCACCCGCTCACCGCGGCACTCCTGCGCGTGCTCCCCATCGGCCTGGTCATGGTCGCCCTGCAGCGCCGCGCGCCCGGCGGGGAGTGGTGGGGACGGCTGCTGTTTTTAGGCCTTTTGAACATCGGCGTGTTCCAGGCGCTGCTCTTCATCGCCGCCTACCGGCTTCCCGGCGGGGTTGCCGCTACCGTGATCGCGACCCAACCGTTGGCGGTCATCGTGCTCTCCCGGCCGCTGCTGGGAAACACCCCCACGCGCCTGGCCTGGATCGCCGCCGGCACCGGTCTCTTCGGCGTGGCCCTTTTGGTACTCACCCCGGCCGCCCGTCTGGACGCCATCGGCCTCGCGGCCGCCTTTGCGGGTGCCGGCTGCATGGCCCTGGGCACGGTCCTCACCAAACGCTGGGCGGCAACGCCCCTCCCCATCGCCGCCTTTACCGGATGGCAGTTGGTCTTTGGCGGCATCTTTCTGCTCCCGTTCACGCTTCTCTTCGAGGCACCGCTCGCGGGGCTCACCGTCAGGAACGTGATCGGTTACGCATACCTCGGCATCTTCGGTACCGGCATCACCTACATGATCTTTTTCTGGGGGATTCGGCGGCTGCAGCCGTCCGCGGTCTCGCTGCTCGGCTTGTTGAGCCCGGTCATGGCCACGGCGCTTGGTTTCCTGGTGCTGGGGCAGAGCCTCACGCCCCTGCAGATCGTAGGTGGGGTGCTGGTTCTGTGGAGTATCTGGGCGGGGCAGCGCCGGCCATCCCTCTGACACTGCATACGGGCAGGTCCCACATTGGTAGCGCCACGACTTCCTTTGAGTTGTATGTTCCCAGTTTTCTGTCTAAAATTGGGAGTATTCCCATGCTAATACGGCATCCACTGACAGAGGCATTTCATCTATGCCAGATGGAAGTCTGCCTCGTCCTCTCATATACTCTTTCTGGCCCAGCGTTCGCGAAATACTACAGGAGTCGCAGATGGAATCTATCCCCATTTCCTCCCGAACGTCCGATATCCTGATCGTCGACGACCAGCCGGCCAACCTTCAGGTACTCTCCGAAATCCTCAAATCCAACGGCTTCAAGGTAAGACCTGTTCCAAGCGGCAGGCTGGCACTGGGCGCGGCCGAGAAGGAGCCCCCGGACCTGATCCTGCTCGACATAATGATGCCCGAGATGGACGGCTACGAGCTCTGTCGGCGGCTCAAGGAAATGCCCCTCCTCAGCCACATCCCGGTGATCTTCATCAGCGCACTGGATGAGACCGTCGACAAGATAGCAGGGTTCCGCGCCGGCGGCGTGGACTACATCGCCAAGCCCTTCGAGGCTGAAGAGGTGCTGGCGCGGGTGCGCGCCCACCTCGCCCTGCGGCAGTACCAGGATTCGCTGCAGGAGCAAAACCGCCTCATCGAACAAAACTACGACCGCCTGCAAGAGCTGGAGAAAATGCGGGACCAGCTCACCCACATGATCGTGCACGACATGCGCAACTTGCTGACCGGGGTCGGCGCCTCCTTGTTGATGCTGCAGAAGGACCTGGCTGAAAAACTGGATGACCGCTCTAATCGTTTGCTTAATTCGGCGGCGGTGTGCGCCAGGGAACTGTCGGACATGTGCAACAATCTGCTCGACGTCAGCAAGCTGGAAGAAAATCAGATGCAGCTCAACCTGTCGGAGTGCGGTCTGCTGGAACTGAGCAGGGCGGCCCTTGAAAAGCTGCGCCCCGTCGTCCAAAACCGCAGCGTGAGCATCCCGCCTGCCAACCAGGAACTGCTCGTGTTCGCTGACCGCGACATACTGCTGCGCATCATATTCAACCTGCTTCACAATGCCCTCAAGTTTACCGACTCGGACGGTGTCATCGCCATAGCCCTGCAAGGGACCGAAGCCCTGGTGCGATATTCCGTTACAGACAACGGCCCCGGCATCCCGTGCGAATTCCGTGAAAAGATTTTCCAGAAGTTCGGACAGGTCAACTGCACCAAATACAAGCGCAACCTCTGTTCTACGGGCCTTGGCCTCACCTTCTGCAAACTAGCCGCCGAAGCGCACCACGGCAGGATCTGGGTCGAGAGCGAAGCCGGCGTCGGAAGTACCTTCCACCTGGAACTTCCCATAAACCGGGAGCACCCCTAAACAAGGAAGAAGCCATGCCCGAAGGGACAAAGGGAACAGCATCCTTTTCTTGGCTCCGGCGCTGCCTGGCACTACTCGTCTGGTTCTCGGCGCTTGGCCTGTTTTGCCCCGTCTCCGCCAGTGCCAGCCACAAAAAGAACCTCCTGATCCTCAACTCCTACCATCACGGCTTCAAGTGGACCGACGACGAGACGCAAGGGGTCGTTGAGGCTTTGGGCGGTAAGCAACGCGACCTTGGCATCTACATCGACTACATGGGCTCCAAGTGGTCCAATCGGCCACAGTACCTGGAACTGCTGTGCAAGACATACCGCGAAAAATTCTCGTCCATCCGCTTCGATGCCATCGTGGCGACCGACGACGACGCCTTTGACTTGCTGCGAAATCACCGCGACGAGATCTTCGGACAGGTGCCTGTGGTATTTTGCGGCGTCAACTGGCTGGACCTGAAACGATTGCAGGGGACGCCCCAGTTCACAGGGGTGAACGAGGACGCCGACATTCCCGCCAACATCGACTTGATGCTCTCCCTGCACCCGAACGTAAAGCATATCTACGTTGTCACCGACCGGACCACCACCGGCAGGACCGTCGGCGACAGGTTCCTGCAGTTGGAGCCGCTCTACAGGGAAAGGGTCGAGCTGCACCTGCTGGACGGCCTCAGCATGCCGACACTGTTGGCCACGGTGGCCGCGCTCTCTGACGACTCACTGGTCCTTCTTACCCTGTTCCAAAAGGACAGCGAAGGAACCTTTTTCGAGTATTCCGAAAGCACCGCGCTTTTGTCGCAGCGAAGCAAGGTGCCGGTGTACGGGCTGTGGGACTTCAACCTGGGCTACGGCATCGTGGGCGGGAAGCTGACCAGCGGAAAAGCGCAAGGCGAGGCCGCCGGAGCCATGGCACGTCGCATCCTGGCCGGAGAACTCCCCGCCACCATCCCGGTGCTGATGGAGAGCCCCAACCGCTACCTGTTCGATTACCGGCAGCTCAGGCGCTTCAACATTCCACTGGCGCGGCTCCCCCGCGGCAGCGTCGTGATCAACCGTCCCTACTCGTTTTACACGGAGCACAAAAAGGAGTTCATTTTCACCGGCTTGTTCATCATCGCCCTCATGGTGACGATTGTGCTGTTGCTGGTGAGCATCCGCAAAGCAAAGAGGGCGGAAACCGAGCTGAAGAAGACGGAGAAACAGCTTGCCGACATCATCGATTTTCTCCCCCTGGCAACCTTCGCCATCGACACCAACGGGCGGGTGGTCGCCTGGAACCGCGCCATCGAGAAGATGACGGGAGTGCAGGCATCGCAGATGCTGGGCAAAGGAAACTACGAGTATGCCCTCCCCTTCTATGAGGAACGGCGCCCGCTGCTCATAGACATCGCCCTGCTCCCCGATGGGCAAAAGGGCAAGGTGCTCAGCGAGAGATACCAAAGCAGCGCCCAGGAGGGGTATCTCCTTAGCGATGAGATTTATATCAACCTGAACGGACAGCCACGCTACATGTTGGGATGGGCACATCCTTTTTTTGACACCAAAGAAAAAGTCATCGGTGCCATCGAGATCATTACCGACATAACGGACAAGAAGCTGGCGGACGAACTGCGCTTCGCCAAGCACCTGGCGGAAACGGCCAACAGGGCGAAAAGTCTTTTCCTCGCCAACATGTCCCACGAAATCCGCACTCCCCTCAACGCCATACTCGGGTTTTCCCAGATCCTCGGGCACGACCGGTCGCTTTCGCAGCAGCAGCGGGAGAAGATCGAGACCATAAACCGCAGCGGTGAATACCTCCTGGAACTCATCAACGACATCCTGGAGATCTCCAAGATCGAAGTCGGGCGCGTGGTGCTCAAGGAGGCGGACTTCGACCTGAGAGCGCTGCTCGGGGACCTGGAGCTCATGTTCAGGATGAAGACGCAGTCAAAAATGCTTAAGTTGACCGTCAGCATCGGTGCAGAGGTGCCGCGCTACGTAAATGGCGACGAGGGGAAACTGCGGCAGGTTTACGTCAACCTGCTTGGCAACGCTGTGAAATTCACGCGGCACGGCTCCGTCTCCCTGGAGGTCCATGCCAGCCAGGACGAGGATGGACTGCTGCGGCTTCACTCCGTGGTAAGCGACACCGGCGTCGGTATTGCCGCCGAGGAAATAGAAAAATTGTTCCAGTTCTTCCAACAGACCAGCAGCGGCATCCGCTCCGGAGGCGGCACGGGGCTTGGGCTGGCCATCTCCAACCAGCATGTGCTCATGATGGGGGGAACCATCACCGTCGAGAGCGAGGTCAACAAGGGGAGCCGTTTCGTTTTCGAGGTAGCCCTGAAGCCGGGAAGCGAGGCGGCGCTAGCCCGGCAGCCCGACCGCGGGGTCATCGGGCTGCAAAACGGAGTGGGACGCAACCGGATCCTCATCGTGGACGATCGCAAGGAGAACCGGGATATGCTGGCGGACATGCTCGGGGAGGTTGGATTCGAGACCAGCGAGGCCTGCAACGGCGAGGAGGCCGTGGCGGCCTTCGCAGCCTCGCCCCCTGATCTGGTGCTGATGGACATGTGGATGCCGGTTCTCGATGGTTACCAGGCCACCGCCCGCATCAGGGCGCTGCCGGAAGGAAAGGTGACCCCGATCATCGCGGTTACGGCAAGCGCCTTGGAAGACGAGCGGGAAAAGGTGATGGCATCGGGAATGGACGGGTTCCTCAGCAAGCCGTTCCGGGAGGCCGAACTGTTCCGTATCATTGGCTCTGCACTGGGGATCAATTATCTCTACGACGAAAGCCCTGGCGGGATCACCTCTCCCGGGCCGGCGATCGACGACATGGACCCCGGCGCCATCGCGGCCCTGCCGCCGGAGCTGATCGAGGCCTTGCGCAGTGCCGTTACCGCCGGTGACTTGGACGCCATGCTGGAGCACATTGACGAGATCGAGGCTCGTGACATGAAGACTGCTGCCATCCTCAGGGAAATGGCATCGCACTACCAGTACGAGCTGATGCTGCAGGTGCTGGCACCGGCCTCATGCCATGACGGAACTGCGCCTAAAGGCGCGACCGTCCCGGAAGACGGAAGTGGTGAGACAAGACGGGGACCAGGTGGGGGCGTGGAGTGATCAGGGGGTGGTCGTGAGAGGGGCGCCAGAGAGCAAGGCTTGCACTTCGGATGGGGGTGGCAAGGCGGCACGGCCGCCCAACGCTCTCGTGTTCAAGGCGCCCAGCGCCGCGGCGTAGCGGGCAGAGTCTTCCAGTGAAAGCCCCCGCGCGAGGCCGAAGAGAAAGCCGCCGTGGTAGGCGTCCCCCGCGCCGGTGGTGTCGATAACCGGCTCCACGGGGTAGGACGGTTGCTGGAAAGATGCGCCGTCCCGGGTCAGCAGCAGACTCCCGCGCGTTCCGCTGGTAACCCCGACCACCCGGGCGCCGTACTGCAGGAGCGCCTGCGCCCCCAATTCCGGTGACGACGCGCCGGTGCAGCTCGCCGCGTACTCCTCGGCGACGATGCAGATGTCCACCAGCGGCAAGAGTTCCAAGTGCTCCGGCCGGAACCGGTGTGAGCCGCCGTCGAAAGAAACCAGGACACCGGCTTGCCGTGCCACCTGGGCTGCCTTCAGGCAGGCCTGCCAGTGCCGACCGTTCAGGTGCAGGATCTGCGCGGAGGCGATCACCGTTTCGTCCAGCAGGTCGGGAGAAAGTTCGCCGGAGGTCCCGGGCGCGAAGGTGATGGCGCGGGCGCCGTCGCGCTTTCTGACCAGGATGGTCGCCTGTGACGAGGTGCTGGCGGCATCGACCACCATGGCCGACGTATCAACCCCTTCCGCTTCCAGTTCCGCCAGAATCATGCGGCCGATCAAATCGCCGCCGACACGGTCCAGCATGGCCGTGCGGGCACCCAGGCGCGCCAGGGCGACCAGCGCCGTGGCCACCGGGCCACCGCCAGCCAGGGCCGAGGCATGTGCCCGCTGCACCAGTTCGCTTCCCGGCAGTTCATCCACCACCATGAGCAGATCCATCGTGCAGACGCCGAGCCCCACCACGTCGTATTTCATAGCGCCGCCTTTCGCAGGTCAGGGGACTGGCTCCGCCAGGTGCCTGTCCCCTTGTGCTTGTGAAACAAGGTTGAGCAGAAAGGAGCGTTCCGCTAGAGGGACAGGCACCTGACGGAGCCAGTCCCTTCTGCCGCACACTCTCAGATGCAGAAATCCAGCACGTCCTCCTGGCGCGCCTCCGCTTCGTCCATCTTCTTCAGGACGTCCGCGAGAGTGGTGCCGTCCAGGATGCGCGCCATCTCGTCGCGCACGTCCTTCATGACCAGCCTGATGCCGCAGGTCGCCTCGTTGCCGCACTCAGTGCACTTGGCGTAGGCCATCTCGCTCACGCAGGGAACCGGTGCCAGCGGCCCTTCCATGATCCTGATCGCCTGCCCGAAGGTGACCTTGTGCGGCGGCCTCCCCAGGTAGTACCCCCCGCCCCTTCCCTTGCGGCTCTGCAGGATGCCGCTGTTTTTCAGGTTGAGCAGGATGTTCTCCAGGAACTTCTTGGGGATCCTCTCGTCCCGGGCCAGGTCCGCGATGAGGATCGGCCCCTGGTCGTACTTTTGCGCCAGGTAAATCAAGGCCTTCAGGCCGTACTTGGTCTTCTTCGATATCATGCTTTCCTCTTTATATCTTCAGCCCGAGGACGGGCCAGATGAACACGACGCTGCCCATGAACAGCAGCCAGGAGATCGCCATAACCACGGCACCGGCCACGATGATGTCGCGGCTTTTGAGGTAACCGGAGGCGTAGGCGATGGCGGTGGCCGGGGTACCCATGGGAAGGCAGTAGGCCAGGCCCGCCGGGAGCGCGATGGAGAGCGTCATCACCTTGGGGTCCATGCCCGTGGTCTGGCACAAACCCATCCCGACCGGCATCAGGATCGCAACCACCGCGGCGTGGCTGATGCACTCGGTGACCAGGATGGCCACCAGCGAGATCACCGCGATCACCGCCAGCGGCGCGTGCGCCTGATCGCCCATCCCTTTCTTCACCACCCACACCGCCGCGCCGGTTTTCTCCAGCGCCGTGGCAAGCGCGATGGTGCCGCCGTACATCAGGATGATGCCCCAGTTGACGTATTCCTCGATCATCTGCCAGGAGATCACCTTGAAGGTGAACAGGGCGGCTGCCCCAAGGATGGCGATGGCGGCCAGGCCGGTCTTCTCACCCAGGAACATCCAGCAGGCGACGGTGACGATCATGACCAGGGTGGTAAGGACCTCGTCATAGCTGATCTTCCCCATTTCCAGGCGTTTGCCGTTGAGAAATTTGAGCCCTACTTCAACATCGTCCAGGTCCGGCGGAAAGAACTTGAGCAGGATGGCAAAGCCCAGCACGAGCAGCGGCAACACGATCATGCAGGCCGCGGTGGACCACTCGATGAAGGAGAAATGAAGCCCGGTCGCCTCCTTGAGCAGCCCCGCGGCAAGCGGCGCACGGGCACCGCCGAGGAAGGTGGCGATGCCGCCGATGATGCACCCCCAGGCCATGGACATGAACAGCAGGCGCCCGAAGCTGCTCTTCCCTTTCTCCAGTTGCAGGGCCGTCGCCAGTTCGGTAACCACCGGGAAAAGCATGGCCGCGACGGCGTGCTCACTCATGATGAAGGAGAGAAAGGCGGACAACAGGAAGACGGTCAGGGCGAGCCTCGCGGGTGTCCTGCCGAAGCGCGCCAGCATGGCGCGGGCGAGACGGGCGGAGATGCCGGTACCGGTAAGGGCGGCAGCCAGGATGAAGGCGCCCAGGATGAAGAACACGGACTCGTTGCCGAACATGGAGTAGGTCTTCTTGGCGTCCATGATGCCCAGTAGCGGCAGCATCACCATGGAGAGCAGCGCGGTGACCGCGATGGGGAGGAGACCGGAGATCCAGAAGAACACGGTGGCGCCGAAGAGCACCAGCGAACGGTACCCTTCGACGGTAAGCCCTTCCGGGGGAGTGAGGCGGATCAGGAACGCGATGACCAGCGCGACGGCTGCCATCACCTGGTACCGGACGGTGCGGTCGAGCACGATGAGCCACAACGGACGGTTGTCGATCTTGAGCGGTTTGTCCAGGAGTTCCTTATGTTCCATCTGCTGCCGCGCGCCCTCTTTGTTGGACTTCAAAAACGTCACTCCTAATTAGAGACCGGAAGATTCGTAAGATTCTGCCACTTCTTTTACGCGCAGCAAGCGTCTCAGATCGGAACCTGCCAATAGCCTGCGGTCCTCGATGCTGTCGATGAAGCCGCGCAGGATCCCTTTGGGTGAGGCCGGGGTGAAGGGGGAGATCAGGTAGACCAGCGGCAGGAGCGGCTTGAGCAGCACCTTCTTCTGCTGCCAGCCCCGCTGCAGGTGTTGGAACACCTTGGTCAGCTGCTCGGCCGGGACTGCCGCCGCTTCCTCGGAAAGCTGCACCAGCGGTACGATGTCCCGTTCCAGCAGGGCGTCGATGCCGGCAACGATACTCCCGGCCGGTTCGCACCCGACGCCCAGGGAGGAGAGCACCGACCAGCGCGGAAAGACCGCGCGGGCGTAGTCGAGGGAGCGCAGGCGCTCCTCCAGCGACGAGCCGCGTTGTGTCGAGCGGACCTGGTCGTAGGTGTGCAGCGGGATGTCGAGGATGTCGACGCCGGCGGCATAGGCGCGCTCCACCATGTTCCGGGAGGCGCAGTAATCCACCCTCCCCACGAGGTAAGCGTTGAAGTTTTTCTTGATCAACCGAGCGAGGTTTTCCGCATCGGCAAAACGCTCCTCCTCCCCGAAGGTGAGGTGAAACAGCGCCGCGTTACTCTGGTAGTGACTGTCGTACAGCGTCTCTATGGTCTGCCGTTCCGGGAGATTCCCCCCCACGTAGAAGACGTTTTCTTCCCGCCGCAGCTCGTCGGGGGAATATGGGGAGGTCCGAGCGACAAGCTCCCGCATTCTCTTCTGGTCTATCCTCATGGGTATGCAGCCCCTCCGGCAATCATAAATACATCACGGCGCTGTGCGATTTTAGCCACCATACGTAAATAAACCAAAACAGTCAACAAAAATCATCCTATTACCCATCAGCATACTAGAGTATTTAAAGCCGCTATAAAGACGGCTACTTACGCATCCACAGCAACGCGCGGCGCACTGCTGTACCACTCCCCATCGGTGTGATTGGGCGGGCGCTGAAGAGCTGAATCCATTCTCATTGACTTGGCGTCACGGACGCGCTATAGAAAGTGAGCTCTAAGTGAGCCGCAACACGCGGGAAAGCGTCAGTCTCGCCGTTGCGCAACGCCGAAAGGTTGCTATCCTCATTAACATTCCATTTCCGCTGCCGGTCCCGCGGCAGTCGACAAGGTTCTCATGATTGCTCGCATCGATCATCTCAACATCGTGGTACGCGACCTGGAGCAGGCTGTGGCCTTTTTCACCCTCTTGGGCTTCACCCCCGGCATCAGTTCCAGCCTCGACACCGACTTTCTCGAGACGCTGACCGGCGTGCGCTGCGCCGGTGGACGTTTCACCGCCCTGCACCACCCCGGCTCGGACCTATCCATCGAACTGCTGCAGTTCGACGCCGGCGGGGACCCCGACCCGGGCATCGGCATCGCCAACCGCATCGGCCTGCGCCACCTCGCCTTCGCGGTCACCGACATAGAGGCCGAAGTGGCGCGGCTGCGCGGCCACGGCGTGCAGTTCATCGGCGAGGTGCAGGTCTGGCGCAAAACCGGGAAGAAACTGATCTACTTCCACGGGCCGGAAGGGATCCTGCTGGAGCTCGCCCAGTACCCGAAGCAGTAATAAACCAACCACGAGGGCTGCCGCCGGCCATGCCGATCAAGAACAAGACCCCGCGCCACCTGGCCGAATTCGTCTGCACCGAGCTGCGCAAGCGCAAGGCCGCCGTGCCGGACGACCAGGTCATCACCGAGCTCATGGAGACCATGTACTACTCCAGCCTCCGCACCGAGGAATCGGAGCCGGTGCTGTTCCACATGGTCTTTCTCGATCCGAGCCAGCCCGACCCGAAGCCCCCGCGCAACCCGGCGCGGGACCGCTGGAGCTACATTCCCTTCGCCGACCCGATCCCCTTCACCGTCTCCAACGTGGTCAAGATCGCCAAGTCCACCGATCTGCGCACCTCCTCGTTCGTGATCTGGCCCGACCAACTGGACCAGCTCTACATCTGGGGGCTGGTGGACCAGCAAAACCGGTTCCACAAGTTCCTGAACCGCAGCGCCGAGGTCGAGGTCGAGCGCCCCGGCGTGTTCCAGGCCAGCGTCGAGGGGATCGGCATCATCGTCGTGTACATGCGCTACGAGAAGGTGGCGGAACTGAGGGTGAACGAGGTGATCCGCCACTCGCTCGACCTGTTCCGCGAGGGACCGGTGCGCGACCTGCTGGCGCCCGGCATCGACCGTTTCCTCGACGGGGTGCGCAGTCACATACCCGACGACATCTACCAGGCGCCCGGGGCCGGAGACGAGCTCCATGCCCAGCAGTGGATCTCCGTTTTGTGCCGGATCCTGCTCAGGATCCAGAAGATCAAGAACGGCGGCGCCATACTGATCACGCCGCAGATCACCCCGGACGACCTGAACGTGAAGTACGGCATCAACTACGACCGGCTCCCGACCTCGCTGCAGTCAAACGCGGTCACCAAGATCAAGTCGGACTACCTGGAACGGCACCTGCTCGGGCACGGCGAATCGAGGCCCAAGGAACTCTCCGCCGACCAGTTCCAGCAGCTGCGGCGCCTGGAGAAGGAACTGCGGGCCAACAAGAACGAGATCGACGGGGTCATCTGGTTCATCGCCCTGTTGACGCGGGTGGACGGGCTGGTGGTCATGGACCCCAACCTGGTGGTGCGCGGCTACGGGGTGGAGATCAAGAACTGGCAGGAGCCGGACCGGGTCTTCATCGCCACCGACCGCATGGGGAGCGAAGCGAAGCTGCGCCCGGTCAGCTACAACCATTTCGGAACCCGGCACCGGTCCATGATGCGCTATTGCTGCCAGAACCCGGGGAGTCTCGGCTTCGTGATTTCCCAGGACGGCGAGGTGCGGGTGATGACCATGCTGGGAGAGCGCCTGGTCATGTGGGAGAACATCAAGCTGAAGTACTACAGTTACGCATCCAGGAAAAAATGACGCGGAAATCCCCCTAAATCCCCCTTCGCAAAGGGGGACTTCAAACCCAAACACCCGAGGTTCCTATGAAAATGAGGATGCTCCCCCTCTCACTGTTGCTGCTCCTTAGCTCGTCGTTTGCCCTCGCGGCGGAGAGCACCACCGGCACTGCGCCCTCCCGGATCACTGCGGTGACCGTCTTTTCCGACACCGCCCAGGTGACGCGCCAGGCAAGTGTCGCGCTCAAGGCAGGAACCAACCTGGTCACGCTGGAGAATCTGCCTCAGCTCATGGCCGAGGAATCGCTCAGAGCCGAGGGAAAGGGAACCGGGCGCGCCCGCATCGCCGGGCTCACGGTGAAGAACGTCTTCCTCGACCGCAGCAAAGATCAGCGGGTGCGCGAGCTCGAGGACGAGATTGCCCGGCTCAACCGGAAGGTGGAAGCGATCGAGGCCCGACGCAAGGCCTTGGCCGCCCAACGTGCCTTCGTCGACTCCATCCGCGTCGGCTGGGGCGATCGGATCTCCAAGGAACTGAGCCTCGGCAAACCTACCGCCACCGAACTCTCCGAGGCGGTGCGCTTCGTGGGCGACAACACCGGCAAGATAGAGGAAGAACTCTACGACGCCGAGGCCGCCAAGAAGCCGCTCCTGGAGCAGATCGCCGCGCTGAAGAAGGAACTGGATCAGTACCGCTCCGAGCCCATGAAAGAGGTGCGCTCGGTCCAGGTGGCGATCGAGGCGGAGCGCGACATGAAGTTCGACCTCGACCTCAGCTACCTGGTCGCCCAGGCAAGCTGGATGCCCGCCTACGACGTCAGACTCGCGCCGGACGGCAAGGATGCCCAGCTCACCTACCGGGCCCAGGTCTGGCAGAAGACCGGCGAGAACTGGCCGCAGGTGAGGCTCACCCTCTCCACCGCCAACCCGGCTTCCGGCGGCGGCGCACCCGAGCTCACCCCCTGGCGCGTCTCGTTTTACGAGCCTCCGCGCCCCATGCCATACCTGAGCCGCAAAACGGTAATGGGGGCGGCGGCACCGGTCCCTGCGCCCATGCAAGAGAGTACCTTTGGGGGCGCCCCCGCCGAGGACCGCTTGGAACCCGCAGGCTTCATCCCGTCGGAAGTGGCCCAGGGTCAAACCTCGGTCCAGTTCCAGGTGGCGCAGCCGTTGGACGTTCCCGCCGACGGCACCCGCTCGGCAAGCGTGATCGCCGCGGAGACGGTTCCCGTCGTGGCGGAATACGTCGCCGTCCCCAAACTCTCCCCGAGGGTCTACCTGAAGTCGACGGTGACCAACCGGACCCCCTTCCCGCTGCTCGCCGGAGAGGCCAGCATCTTCAACGACGCGACCTTCGTCGGCAAAAGCCGCCTGAAGACGGTCGCTTCCGGCGAAGAGTTCGACCTTTACTTCGGCAGCGACGATCAGGTGAAGGTGAAGCGCGATGCGGCGCGGGTAAAGAAGAAAGGGGGGCTTCTGGGCGGCAGCAGCGTCACCTATCACGTGACCATGGAACTCGCGAACTACAGGCAGCGCGCCGTCACCGTCTCGCTCAAGGACCAGCAGCCGCTCCCCGGCAACGCCGAGATCAAGGTCGGCATCGAAGACGCCTCGCCCACCCCGTCCGAGATCAAGGAAGACGGCACGCTGCTGTGGAAGGTCGAACTTGCCCCGGCTGAGAAGAAGAAGGTCTCCTACGACCTGGTGATCGAATATCCCAAGGGGAGGGATCTGGTCGGGCTTGAATAGCGCCCCTACCCGTTGCCATAACTTCAACCGTTTTTGCAAAGGAATTGCATGAAATCGTTATGCCTAGTTGTCGTTGCGCTGTTATGCCTCGTTTCCGTTGCCCATGCCGCAAAAATCGACACCTCGTTCCGGTACGCCACCGTTGAAACCGAACACTTCGCCATCCACTACCACCAGGGGCTGGAAGAGGTGGCGCGCAAGGCCGCCGGGATGGCGGAAGACATCCACGCGAAGCTGACCCGTGAGTTCCAGTGGCAGCCGGCCGAGAAGACCCAGGTGGTGCTGATCGACGACAGCGACTTCACCAACGGCCTGGCCATCACCATCCCTTACAACACGATCTATCTCCAGGTGGTCCCCCCCACCCTCTCCTCGACGCTCGGCGAATACGACGACTGGCTCAGGGTGCTGTTCACCCACGAGTACGCGCATATCGTCTCCGCCGACCCGGCGCGCGGCTACTCCAAGGTGACCCGCGCCATCTTCGGCAAACCCCTTCCCTGGATGGACCCGCTCTCCGTAGTCCTTTTCCTGGCCACCGCCCCTCCCAACACCTTCCTGCCGCGCTGGTGGCACGAAGGGATGGCGACCTGGGCGGAGACCAAATACACCGGCCAGGGGCGCGGCAAGGGGAGCTACTACGACATGATCTTCCGGACCGCCGTCGCCGAGGACAACCTCCCCACGGTGGACCAGATCAACGGCGACGTACCCGACTGGCCCTCGGGGCACCTCCCTTACATCTACGGCTACCGGCTGCAGCGCTACATCGCCGACACCTATGGCTCCGACGTCGCCGGGAAACTCGCCCTGGGCCACGCCGGGCGCGTCCCCTACACCATCAGCAGGCCGGCAAAGACCAACTTCGAAGGAAAGACCTACCGCGAGGTCTACCAGGACATGATCGCGTCCCTCAAGGATGAGCAGTCCCGGCGCATCGGCACCCTGTCCCGGCAGTCTTTCACCCCGCTGACCACCGTCTACGACGAAGGCGAGAACCTGGCGGCGCCGCGCTTCTCCCCGGACGGCGGCCGCATCGCCTTCACCCGGCGCGACCCGCACGACCACACCACCGTGATCGTCACCGACGCCTCCGGGCAGGAGGTGGCGAGCTTCAGACGCCAGTTGTCCGACGGCACCCTGAGTTGGTCGCCGGACGGCAGGAAGATCTACTTCACCCAGGCCGAGGTGAACCGCGGCTTCAACATCTACCAGGACCTCTACGTCTACGACCTGGACCAGAAAAGCAGCGTCCGGCTCACCGAAGGGGAGCGCCTGGCCGAGGTCCAGCTCTCGCCGGACGGGAAGCTCTTCGCCGGGGTGGCCAGCAGCCGCGGTAGCCAGAACCTGGCAGTGATGGCGGCCGATGCTCCGCAGGGAAAACTCGTCCCGGCCGCGGTCACCGCCTTCTCCGAAGAGCGCGTCTCCGCCCCGCGTTTCTCCCCCGACGGCCGCGCCATCTGCTACGTCCTCACCGACAACGCCGGGACCAGCACTCTCCGGATCTACGACGTCGCCGGCAGGACCGACCGCGCCCTCCTCAGCGCCGGCAACAGCATCGCCTACCCCGCCTGGTCGCCCGACGGCTCCGTCGTCTACTACATCTCCGACGAGACCGGTGTGTTCAACGTCTTCGCCTACGACCTGCGCGAACGGAAAAGCTATCAAGTAAGCCACCTGCTTTCCGGCGCGCTGCAGCCCGAACCGTCGCCGGACGGGAGTCGTCTGCTCCTTGCCAAGTACACCTCGCGCGGCTTCAAGATAGCGCAGATGCGGATCGACCGGGCCCAGTGGAGCGAGCAGCGGGGCCCCGCCCTTCCCCTTAGCCGCGCCCTTCCGGCAGCGGCGTCTAAGCCTGCCGGCGCGTCTGCGGCGGCATTGGCCGCCCCGGCCCCGACCGCCGCTGCCTATCAGCCCGCGAAAACCCTGCTCCCGCGCTTCTGGCTCCCCCGCCTCTACGCCGACGGCCCCGACGGCACCGTCGTGGGCGCCTTCACCGCAGGTGCCGACGTGCTCGGCTACCACAGCTACGCCCTGAGCGCCGCCTACAGCTCAGAGCGCAAGAGAGGCTACTACACCCTCCTGTACAGCAACGACTCGTTCTACCCGACCCTGACCCTGCGGGCGCACGCCGAGCCGTTTCTGTACGCCGACCTCTACCAAAACGGCAACGATTACTGGGAGCTGAACCGCGGCGTGTCGGTGGAGGCCTCCGTCCCGATCAACAAACTGGAGTCCCACTACCGTCTGCTCGCCGGCTACGAGCTCGTGGACCAGCAGGCGCTCACCCCCCTCCAGCCCAACGGCACCCTGTTCGGGGTCCCCGTGTTCCAGGGGCGCCGGGACAACCTCTACGCCGGCGTCGACTTCGACAACGTGCTCAAGTACCCCTACTCGGTCAGCTCCGAAGAAGGAAGGCGCATCTCGCTTCTCTACCGTTACTACTCGCGTGACCTCGGCAGCGACATCAACCTCTCCGAGTACAGCGCCACCTACCAGGAGTACCTGCGCCTTCCGATCCGATCGCCCCGGCACCAGGTCGTCTACCTGCGCCTGGCCGGCGCCTTCGCCGACGGCGACCTGCAGTTCGGCCAGCAGGCCTTCCAGTTGGGCGGTCCGCCGTCCGACCTCAACAAGTACCCCCTGCGCGGCTACCCCGTGCGCTCGATGACCGGCAAATACGTCGCCACCGGCACCGTCGAGTACCGGGCGCCCATCATGTACCCGCTGCACGGTATCGGCACCGTCCCGGCCTTCGCAGAGAAACTGCACTGTGCGCTCTTTGCCGATGCCGGCCAGGTCTGGGACGACCGGAGATCCTTCCACGCCGACGAGACCCGGGTTGGCGCCGGGGTGGAACTGCGCGCCGACGTCACGCTGGGGTACTGGGCCAAGGTCACCCCGGCGCTCGGTTTCGCCCATGGCTTCAACAAAGGCGGAGAAGATCAGATATACTTCACGCTGTACCTCGGCCTCTAGAGGGGCTTCGCCCGTCGAGCCCGGGGACGCCACAGCGCCAATACGGGAGGACAGGCTTATGAGGATCATAGTTGTGGGAGCGACGGGCACCATCGGCAAGGCGGTAGCGAAGCTTCTGGCGACCGAGCACGAAGTGGTCAAGGTCGCCTCCAAAAGCGGCGATCACCGGGTCGATATGTCCAGCAAGGATTCGATAGAGAACATGTTCCGGGAGGTGGGATCCTTCGACGCCCTGGCCTGCGCCGCCGGGGTGGCACATTTCGGTCCCCTGGCGGAACTCTCCGACGAGGATTTCCAGACCGGCCTCTCCGGAAAACTGATGGGACAGGTGAACCTGGTCCGGGTGGGGATGAACTACATCAACGACAACGGTTCCTTCACCCTCACCAGCGGCGTCTTGAGCCACCAGCCCATACCGGGAAGCACCTCGATCAGCATGATCAACGCGGGGTTGGAAGGTTTCGTGCGGGCCGCGGCACTCGAATTGCCCCGCGGCCTCAGGATCAACGTGGTGAGCCCCCCCTGGGTCAAGGAAACCCTGGAGGCACTGGGGATGGATTCTTCCGGCGGCATGCCCGCCCAGCAGGTGGCCCAGGCCTACTGGTCCAGCATTCACGGAACGCGCAGCGGCGTGGTCGTCAACGCCAGGGATTTCGCGTAACGGTAACGGTTCATCGGGAAACGAAGCGGCCGCTCCTGCAAGGGATGCGGCCGTTTTTCGTCGGTGGGAGCGTGCCGCCTCAGGAGGCGGGCTTCTGCTCGGGCTTGGGTTTGTTCCTGTCGTGCAGGTAGCGGTGCAGGTCCTCGAGCGAGTGGGCCTTCTCCAGTTGCGCCAGCATCTCCTGCTGGTCGATGATGTTCAGCTTCTTCACCAGGGCAGCCTCGATGTTCCCTCCCACATGGACGGTGTTGTCCACCACCTGCGGGGGCTTCTCCCCCCGGTCTCCCACCACGTAGAAGAACTTCAGGTGCGGGTTGAAGCGCATCGCTTCGGGGAGCACCGTGCGCAACATCTCAAGCGGCACGTTCTTCCCGATCCAGACGGCGCAGTTACTCTGCTGATCCACAACCCACATGTTCTTTTCGGGGACGACACAGCGGTAACCCATTGTTTCCAACGTACTGGCCAACTCATGGCTCTTGCCCACATCTGCAATCTCGACGACATTGGCGATGCTCTGTATGGCCAGCGATGGGCGAGGCTGGGCAAGTACGAGGCTTGTTAGCAACAAGCTGAAAAGGAAACGGACGACGTTGACGAGCATGTATCCCCCCAAGAACGTATGAACTAGGGGCGGCCTTTTCGGCCGCCCCGGACAACGGTGTAAACGTTATTACATGATGCCTATTTTCAGGTTGCGCTCGGTGGCGCGGGAGAAGTTGTGGCACATGGAGCAGTCGATCATCCTGGAACCAACGTGACCGCTATGGATGGAGGACCATCCCTTGTTGCTTCTCTGGGCATGGCACTGTACGCAGACCACGGACTCGGCAGCCTTGAGAGCATACCCGAGGGCCGGGAGGTTGACCCGGGTGGTCGTGCCATGGCAATCGGCGCAGGCAAGCACGTTGCCGGTCGCAGGCGGAATCTGGTGGTTCAGCAGCTGCAGTTCGTCGGTGGTTACCGTCGTGTAAGGAGTGGTGCTGGGCAGACCCATGTAGACCAAACCGTCCTTCACGGCCTGATCGTAGTTGCCGGTAGCGAAGAAGGTGGCGGTGGAAAGGGTAACCAGCTTGCCGTTGGCAAGCGCCTGGCTGGAAGTCTTGTACTTGAACGGGAACAGCTTGGTGCCGACCGGGTCGTTGATGGCGCCGACCGGACGGGAAATCTTGTAGGCGCCGGTAGCGGCATCGAGAACCGCGGCGTCGAAAGCGTTGTTACCCCAGCTGTTGCCGTTCCAGAAGGCATACTTCGGCAGCAGGTCGTTGGCCTTGGTCGGCATCGGCTCGTAGCGGTTCAAAGTGGCGTTCCACTCGCCGACCTGCCAGTTGCGATGCGTCTCGGTGGCCTCGGTGCTTGCGGTGTCGTTGGCGTTTTTGGCATATTTCGGGAGGTGGCAGGCCTGGCAGGCCACGCGACCGACATGGTGGCTGGTGTCATAGGTGCTGTGGCCGGTGGTGAGGCTGGTTTTGGTGGAGTGGCACAGGCTGGTGGCGCAGGACAGTTCCACGGTGCTGTCCTCGGGGCGCAGATCGGTACCGCGACCGGCAACACGGTGGCTGGTGTAGGTATGGCAGCCCTGGCACTGGATGTTCCCGCCGTTGCCCATAGCCATGTGGGTGTCGTACAGCACATCGGAAGTGGTTCCGGAAGCGAGGGCGATGTCGCCGCGCTTCACCGCATCGCCGCCGCCCGCCTTGGCGTGGCACCCTAGGCAGTTCTTGCGGGTCGGCTTGCCGGCTTTCTGGACAACGAGGTTCATGTCGAGGCCGGCTGCCGGCTCGAAGAGGCCGGTGGTGGCGTTACGCACGCGGCTGTAGGGAGCGTTGGTGGCATCGGCGTGGCACATGAGGCAGTCGATGGAGGCAAGCTGGGCGGCACTCGGGTTGCCGGTCGCCACCGGCTTGGCGCCGGTACCCGCGTGGCAGGCGCCGCAGGGGCCCCAGTTGCCCTGAATGTTGATGCAGTAGGCATTCAACGCGGAGGAACCGTCAACGGCATCCATCTTGCCTTGGGTGGCCGGGCCGGTGGTCATCTCGGCTGCGGACCCCTTCCACTGGTAGTGCACGCTCTGGTACATGGCCTGAGCCTGACTGGAGTGACAGGAGGAGCACATGGCATAGCCGGTCCAGGTCAGGCTCGAGTGGGTGGTGCCAGCGGCGGTGATCGTGTAGACCTGGGTCTTCACCGTCTCACTGTTTCCGGCGGTGTCTTTTGAGAAGTACTTCAATGTCGTGGTCGCGGTGAAGTTCAGCGGTGCGCTGTAGATCGGTGAAGCGGTGGTCGGCGTTGTGCCGTTGGTCGTGTAATAGGTGGTGCCGGCCTCGTTGCGAGTCAGCGTGACAGCGACGGAACCGCTGTAGGTCCCCCCCAAGGGTGAAGCGGTGGTGACAGGCGGCGTCGTGTCAGCCGGCTTCGCGGCAAAAGCCACCGGGACAGCCATCGCCAGAACCAATGCGACGCAAGTTAGTGCAGCAATCAATTTTCTCATTTTCGTTCTACCTCCTTTTGAGTGACGCTGAGGGATTTATCCCACCCGTTGGGGTAAACCACTCAGCTTGAAAACAGGATAAAAACTCAAATTCAAAATAGACCGCCGGGATGTTTAACAATTTAAGTCAATTGGAACAACGACTTAACCGTCAACACATCCAACACCGATACGGGAGCTTCACCCAATCGGTGGGCAGTTAACCCCAATCAGAGCATCATCCGTTCCACTCAAAAATCGTAGTATTGGAATACTTGAAACGAAAAAACCGCCTCGACCGGGAGGCGGTTTTAGGGAAAACCATATAAAGACATCAATTTATGCGTGATATGCGGGATCAAGTCGGCTGCATATTCCCACACAAAAAAGGAGGAAATCGATAAGAATAATTTGTTTTAATGTAAGATTTCGTAATCAAGCGGTGGGGCATTTAACGCTCCAGCACCTCCCTCACCTTGCGCAGCAGCTCCACCGGCTGCACCGGCTTCATGATCAGTTCGACCCCCTCCTGCATCCCCCGGCTCTGTATGAAATCCGCGGTGTACCCCGAGGTGAAGATGACCTTCGTCTTGGGCCGGATCTTCTTGATCTCGGCGTACGCCTCGATGCCGTTTTTGCGGGGCATGATGATGTCCATCAGGACCAGCTCTATCCCATCCTGCTGGGCGGCGAAGCGGTGCACGACCTCCTCGCCGTCTTCCGCCAGGATCACCTGGTAACCGTGCCGGGTGAGCACCATATCCACCAGGCTGCGCACGTTGGGATCGTCCTCGGCGACCAGTATGGTCTCGGTCCCGGTCTGCGGCAGCGACTGCGGATTGAGCACCGATTCCAGCGCCGCGCTCCCTTCGGCCAGCGGTAGCTCGATGGTGAACACGGTCCCCTCCCCCGGCTTGCTGCTGACCCTGATGTTCCCCTTGTGCTGCTGGACGATGCCGTAGACGATGGCCATCCCCAGACCGGTCCCCTTCCCCACTTCCTTGGTGGTGAAGAAAGGCTCGAAGATCCTGCGGCTGGTTTCGTCGTCCATCCCCTCCCCGCTGTCGGCCACGATGATGACCGCGCAGCGCCCGGCCGGGTCGCCGTAGCCGTGACCTTCGCCGTCCCGTACCCCGGTGGCGATGGTGAAGACGCCGCCCCCCGGCATGGCGTCGCGGGCGTTGGCCGCCAGGTTGATCAGTACCTGTTCCATCTGGGCCAGATCGACCTGCACCGGCAGCGGTTCGGGAAGGGTCTCGGTCTTCAGCTGGATGTCCTCGCCGATGACCCGCCCCAGGAACTGTTCGACGCGGTGCACGATCTCCCCCAGGTCGCAGCGCTGCTGGTTCATCGCCTGCTTGCGGCTGAAGGCGAGCAGTCCGCGGGTGAGCTGCGCCGCGCGCTCGGCGGCCGCCGAGATCTGGTCCGCCAACTCGTGCTGAGGGCTCTCCGTGCCGAGGTCCATCTTGAGGATGTTGGCGTAGCCGGCGATGACGGTGAGGACGTTGTTGAAATCGTGAGCGACCCCGCCGGCCAGCTGGCCGATGGCTTCCATCTTCTGGGCCTGGCGCAGTTGCTCCTCCATGAGCTGCCGCTCGGTCATGTCCGTGATCGCGCCCGACATCCGGACCGGTTCCCCCGCTCCGTCCCATTCCGCCTGGCCGCGGCAGCGTACCCGCAGATACTCTCCCCCCCGCGTCCTCAACCTGATCTCCTGATCGAAGGGGGTGTGCCCCAGGAAGTGCGCGCAGAGCGACTCCTGCACCTCGGCACGCTCGTCGGGGTGGAGCCGGTCGAAGAAGGTCTCAGGCCGGTTCTCAAGCTCGTCGTCGGCAAAGCCCAGCAGCTCCTTCCAGCGGGGTGAATAGTAGTAGTCGTTACTGACCAGGTCCCAGTCCCACAGGCCGTCGCTGGTGCCGCGCACGGCGCGCGAATAGCGGGCCTCGTTCTGCGCCAGCCGCTCCAGGTTCTGCTGCAGCTCGACGTTCGCCTGCAACAGCTGCGAGGTCCTTCTTTGCACCAGCGCTTCCAGGGAGTCACGCTCATGGCGCAGGGCGTCCTCCGAGCGCTTGATCCTGACCATCGCCTTGATCTGGGCCACCAGCTCCGCCTCGTCGAAGGGCTTGGAGAGGAAGGCGTCCGCGCCGCACTCAAGCCCCATGACGCGACAGGTGGAGTCGCTTCGGTGGGCGGTAACCAGGATGACCGGGATGTGCTGCGTAGAAGCGGCAGCCTTCAGGCGCCGGGTGGCCTCGAAGCCGTCCATGCCCGGCATCTGGATGTCGAGCAGGATGGCGTCCGGCGCCTCCATGGCGGCCCGCCGAATCCCGTCCTGCGCCGACTGGGACGTGATCAGCTGTGCCTCCGGTAAAAAGGTCTTCAGCAGCGCGCTCAGGGTGAGTAGGTTGTCCTGGTTGTCGTCGATGGCAAGAAGCTTCATGATCACTGGGTCCTTTCGGGATACTGACACCGCCTGCTACACCGGGTCCGCCCCCTGCGGGGCAAGGAAACTCGCGACCAGCTCCTGCAGCTCCTCGGGCTGGTAAGGCTTGGAAAGGTATCCGGCGCACCCCGCCGCCAGCACCTTCTCGCGATCCCCGGCCATGGCGCTCGCCGTGAGCGCCACCACCGGGACGGAGGCCGTGGCCGGGTCTTCCTTGAGCCGCTTCAGGACCGTGAAGCCGTCCAGCACCGGCAGGTGCATATCCAGCAGGATCAGTGACGGCGGCGCGCTCCGGGCGGCATCGAGCCCGGCGGCTCCGTCGCACGCCTCCACGATGGGGTACTTCCCTCCCAGTGCGGCCTTCAGGGTGACCAGGTTGTCCGGGTTGTCCTCCACCACCAGCACGGAGCCGTTTCCTTCCCACTTCGGTGCGTCCGGCCGCGCGGGAGGGGCGGAGCCGCTCCCCGTCCGGAACAGATTGTCGCACCCCAGCATCTCGTAGACCCGCTGCAGCAGTTCCTGGAGCTCGACGTCCCCTTTCTGCACCAGCTGGCGCACCTGCAGTCCCCTGAGCCGCTCGAATTCACCCGGGGAGAGCGTCTTGGCGGTCATCACCATCACCGGCACGGCGGCGGTGAGGCTGCTGGCACGGACCGCCTCCAGCACCTGGAAACCGTCCACCTCCGGCATCATCAGATCGAGGACGATGCCGTCGGGTACGTGGGACTTGAGGTAGGTGAGCGCGTAACGCCCCCCCGACACGGCATCCACGCGGAACCCGGCCGACTCGAGGGCGAAGCGGAGCTGCACGGTGGCGGCCTCGCTGTCCTCGATGATCAGGATCCGGGCCCCCTGGCCGGGGTCGCGCTGCGGCAGCCGCCACCCGAGGCGGTTGAGGCTCCTGACCAGCTCGTCCAGGACCGCACGCCGCTCAAGCCCGTTCTTGGAGATGACGGCACTCACACCGCTGGAGAGCCGCTCCAGCTCGCTGTGGGAGAGCTCCTTGGAGGTGATCACCACCACCGGGATGTCCGCCGTGGACGAGTTCGACCGCAACCGGTCCAGCACCGCGGCGCCGTCCATCCCCGGCATCAGGAGGTCCAGCGTGATCAGGTCGGGGTGATCGGTGACGGCCAGCTCGAGCGCCTCGGGGCCGCTCTCGGCCAGCAGCACGTCGAGCCCCTGCTCCTTGAACAGGGAGGCGAGGAAGAAGCGGTCGTACTCGGCGTCGTCGACCACCAGCACCAGGCGGCACCCGGCGCCGGTGAGGCGCGCGAAGGCGTCCATGAGCTGTTCCTTGCCGACCGGCTTGCTGATCACACCGACCGCTCCCAGGGCGACGCCGGTGGCGCGGTCCTCGGAGAGGGAGATGATCATAACCGGTATATCGGCGGTTTCGGGATGTTCCTTGAGCGCCCTCATGACCTCCCACCCATCCATCTCGGGCATCATGATGTCGAGGGTGATGGCGAAGGGGCGGTGGGCGCGGGCAAGCCGCAGCGCATCCGGCCCGTTCAGGGCGCTTAACGTGTCGAAACCGGCTTGGGCCAGGTGAGCGGTGATCAGGGACACAGCCTCCTGGTCGTCGTCCACCACCAGTACGGATCTCACCTGGGGCTGCGGCGCCTGCCACGCCTGCACCGGTACCGCCTCCGGGGCGGGTTCCCGGACCGCTTCGCCGCCGGCACAGTCGAGCGGCAGACGCAGGGTGAAGACGGAGCCCTTCCCGACCTCGCTGGTGACGCCGACGTCCCCTCCCAGCAAAAGGGCGCTCTTCTTGACAATGGCGAGCCCGAGCCCGGTCCCCTCGTAGGAGCGCGAGGTGGAACCGTCGGCCTGGCGGAACTCGTGGAAGATGCTCTCCAGGTAACGCGGGGCGATGCCGATCCCGGTATCCGCCACCTCGAAGACGATTTCCTGCGCCTGCACGGTCAGGCGCACGGTGACCGATCCCTCGGAAGTGAACTTGACCGCGTTCCCCACCAGGTTCTGCAGCATCTGGCGCAGCTTCTTGACGTCGATCCGCATCGGGGGGAGCGGCTCGGGCACGACCAGCGAGAGGGCTACCCCCTTCTCGCGTGCGAGCACCGCCAGGCTGTCGACCACCTCGGCGGCCACCTTGGCCGGCTCCACCGACTCCATGAAGAGGTCGAGGCGACCCGACTCGATCTTGGCGAGATCCAGGATGTCGTTGATCAGCGAGAGCAGATGCTTGCCGTTTTTCTCGATGATGCCCAGGTAGCCGCGTTCCTCCTCGCTGAGCCGCTGCGCGCCCTGCACCGCCAGCACCCGCGACAGCGCCAGCACCGAGTTGAGGGGCGTGCGCAGCTCGTGGCTCATGTTGGAAAGAAACTCGCTCTTAAGGCGGGTCGCCTCCTCGAGGAGCTGTTTTTGCTGGTCCAGGACCCGGTTGCGGCGGGCGAGCTCGTCCGACTGCTGGGCAAGCTCGGTGGACTGCTGCACCAGTTCCTCGGACTGCTGCACCAGCTCTGCGTTCTTGATGGCAAGCTCTGAGGCGAGCCGGCGCACGTCCTCGGCCGCCACCACCCGGGAGAAGGCTGAGCCAAGCGGCACCCGGACCATCTCCAGCGTGTCGTGCACCCAAAGCGGAAACGGGTGTTCCGAGGCGAGCGAGACGAAGGCCCGCAGCTCCCCGTCGGCCTCTACCGGCACCGTCACCAGTTCCGCCGGGACGATCTCGCCGAAGGGGGTGACAAAGCGCAGGGACTCCCCGCCGGGGCCGGGGGAGAAGCGCGCGATCCTGCGCGAGGTGAGCAGTATGCCTAGTTCCCCCTCGAGCTGCGACCGGCTGCAGCGGCGCATCCTGGCGCAGTCTGCCCCGATGGCGTGTGCCGGAACGAAGTCGTCGCCCGCGCCGTCCTGCACGAAAGCGGTCGCCATCCTGGCGCCGGTAACGTCGACGAAGGCGGGGAGGAGCTTCTTGAAGAAATCGTCCAGGCTCACCGCATCGACCAGGTGCTCGGACAACCGCGCGAACCCTTGCTGCGCCGCCATCTTCATCTGCAGGGTATCGGCCATGGCGTTGAAGGAACCGGCCAGCGAGATCTGCTCGAGAGTCCCCTCCGCCTCGACGCGCGCCTCGTAGTGACCCTCCCCCAGTTCGTTCGCGGTTTCGGAGAGCTTGACCAGCGGTGCGGAGATCCCGCCGGCGAGCTTCAGGGCGAAGCCCCAGACCAGCAGCGAGATGACGGCGGCCAGGCCGTAGGTGAGGTAGAGAGCCCGCCGGATCGGCGCCAGGACCTCGGAAGAGTCCTGCTTGCAGACCAGCCCCCAGCCGGTGCGCGGGATGTGGGAATAGGCGGAGAGGACGTCGACGCCGCGATAGTCTATGGTCTGGGCGATGCCGCTTTGCCCCCCTGCCGCCAGCAGCGCGGGCTTGCCGGTCAGTTTCACCTTGAGCACGGCATTGGGGATGCCGCGCAGCTCGATCAGGGGCCGCACGTTGCGGTCGACCAGCACGACCTCTCCGGTCTTGCCCATGCCGGTGCTGTTTTCCAGCGTGACGCTGAGGAGCTTGCGCAGGTTGTAGCGCACCACAACGGCAGACCTGCCCCCCTCGCCCCCCCCCTTCTTGATCGGCGCGGCGATGTCGAGGCTCGCGTTCACCTCGCTACCCAGCAGGTACGCCTCGCCGATCACCGGCACCGCGTCGTTGAGGGCGGTGACGATCATCTCGGGTCGGGCGACCCGGTGCCCCCTCCTGGCCTGATCGGTGCTGAGCAGGATGGTGCCGTTCTCCGCAACGACGGAGACGTCGGCGACCGGCTCGTACTCGTCCTGGTAGCCGCGCAGCAGCTTAAGACTGTCCGTTGCGGCGGCGCCGGACCAGGCGGCGGGGTCGGCCATCAGCGCCTGCGCCGCGACCAGCACCGATTTTCCCGATCCCAACGTGGAAGCGTCGCTTAAAAGGTTGTCGAGCATCGAGTTGATCTGGTCCTGGCGCAGCGCCGTGACTGCAGAGAGCTTGTCCAGCATCAGCGACCGTGCCAGCTGCACCCGCTGCGAATAGATCGCCGTGGTGAACACCGCCAGCGGGACGAGACAGATCGCGGTGAACCAGAAAGCCAGACGCCCTTTCAGCGTCGGCAAGAGCAGTCTTTTCATTGAGCACCATCCGAAGAGTCAGGGTTGCGGTAGTCGAATCGTTGCAGGGCGAACCGGTCGCCCTCGGCCATGACCTGCCGCATCATTTCAGTATCAAAAGAGTCGCGCATCTTGGCCCACGGTGTGCTTTCAGGGATCTTTCCGGTGCGCTTCAGGAAGGTGAACTTCTTGTAAAGCAGCCCGTCTTCGCTCAGCAGCGTCGCCGTGATGCGCGGTGCACCGGGTACGTTGAGCAGGTCGTTGCGGACGATGGTCCCCATCGCGGGCCGCGGCACCAGGAAGGGCGCCCCCTGCAGGCGCGCAGCCGATGCGGCGGTCCAGCCGACCGCCTGCTCGAGCCCGTGGGGGCCGCGCATCCAGGCGCACGCTCTGGCCACGGCGGCGGCAACTTCCCGGGCCTGGTCCGGGTGGCTGCGGACGAAGTCGCGCCGCAGGCAGAGAAAGCCGTAGCTCACCCCCTTGTGCACCATGTGGTACTCGGGGTGGGCGGCGAAAGCAAGGGTCGGCGTCGGCTCCCAGGCGCTGAAGGCATCTATCTTCCCCTGCGCCAGCGCGTTGGGCATGTCGCTTACCTCCATCGGCACCAGCGTGATGTCCCCCTCGCTCAGCCCCTCGTTTTGCAGCGCGCTCAGCAGGGTGAAATGGGCGGCCGATCCAAGCCCCGTCGCCACCCGCCTCCCTTTCAGTTCGCGCACCAGCATGGGTTTTCTGGAGATGATGGTGGCGAAGCCCTGCTTCAGGAGTCCGACGCAGACGAAGTCGCCGGTGGCGGCTGCAGTCAGTGCGGGCATGTCCGCGAAGATGCCCCCCTGGAGCTTCCCCGAACTGAGGAACTCGGCCAGATCCCTCCCCTTGAAGAAGGGATGCACCCGCACCGAGACTCCGCCGTCGGCCAGCCGGGAGGCGAGGACGGCATCGCGGGAAACCAGTTCCGCCACCGCCCCCTCCGGCAGGGTGAGCGGCTGCGAGCCCAGGTCGATCACCTCGTCTCCGCCGAAGCGGTACCCGGCGTACCTGTCGGCCGCCGCCCCTTTCCCGGCAGCGCCGCGGTCGTCGTCCTTGCGGGAACAGCCGCACAGCCAAAGCGGCATCAACAACGAGATCAGCAGGGCGATCGACAGACATCTCGTCACGGCACGCATCAGGTCCTCCCGGTGAGCTGTTTGCGGTACAGGTTGCCGCATTCGAAGATCCGCACCAGGTGCTTGTGGTAGCGCTCGGGGACGGATTCGGCCTTGCCCAGAAACAGCACGCCTCCCGGGTTCAGGGCGCGGAACAGGTTGTCGAATACCCTCAGGTAGGCCTGCGGGTCGAGGTACATGAGGAAGTTGCGGCAGGAAATGAGATCGAAGCCGCCGAACAGGGATTCGGGGGGCGCGTAGGTATGGGGATCGAGCAGGTCATGACGGCCGTAGCTGATCATGGACTGGATTCTGGGCAAAATCCGGTAGCCGCTGCCGTCGGGGGTGAAGTAGGCCTTAAGCTGCTGCAAGGTCACGCCGCCCAGGCTTCCCGCCCCGTAATATCCGGCCCGCCCCTCCTCGAGCGCGTCCTCGGCCACGTCGGTGGCGAAGATCTGCACCTTGGGATACACGTCGAGCAGTTGCAATGTCTCGTCGATGATGATGGCGAGCGAGCAGGCCTCCTCGCCGCCGGCACATGCGGCGGACCAGGCGCGCAAAAAGCCCCCCTGCGTGGAGACCGGGAGCAGGCTGGAGATGACCTGCGATTTCAAGAGTTCGAACTGGAGCGGGTCCCGGAAGAAGCTGCTGAACCTGATGCGCAGCATGCGGGAAAGATAGGCGGGTTCGTCGGGATCGGCCTTAAGAAACTCGCGATACTCAGCCAGTGCGGTAAAGCGAAGCTGCTTCATCCGCTCGGCGATGCGCTTTTCCGCAAGGGATTGGGAATAGGACTGGAAATCTTCCCCGAAATGATCGGTGAGAAAACTCAGTATCTCGACTGCCGGCTCACCCAAGCAGATCCTCCAGGAAGAGTGCTAAAGCTCAAATGTCACATTGACTAGGTCGGCATTGGCACAGGGAACTTGAGGCTTAGAATAGGCAAACTTCAATTACACCCTTTCACTATCACAAGTCAATGAGAATCAACTTTATAAAACGATACAAAAGAACAACTTTCGTAAACATTCTGTGAGGACTGGATCTGTGTCAGTGGGCAAGGCCGTTGTGAGTTCAAAAGCCCCTCCCCCTGGAGGGGGGAGGCTGGGAGGGGGGCTCCGTGAGGATCCATCCCGAAGGCGGTATCACGGGGAAAAAGAGAAGGGTAAGGCGGATGTGGTCGGCCCCGACACGGGGCCGGCCTGGTCAATCTTCCGGGCAGGGGCTGAAGCGCGGTACCGGCTTGCCGTCCACGAGCACGGTCTCCAGGAACATCGCCTCGGGACGCACCCAGAGCCCCCCCTCGCCGTAGAGGGGGCGGTACACGACCATGGGCTCCTCGGTCTCGCTGTGCCTGGCCGTGCCGATAACTTCGTAGTAATTCCCTTTGTAGTGGCGGTACCGTCCCGGGGCCACGGCCATGCTCCCTCCCCTTCCCTAGAACGAGGTGTGCTCGGTCCGGGTGATGATCTCGTCTTGCAGTTCGGTCGAAAGGTCGCAGAAGTAATCGCTGTACCCGGCGACGCGCACGATCAGGTCGCGGTGCTCGGCGGGGTTCGCCTGCGCCCGTTTCAGGGTTTCCACGTTCACCACGTTGAACTGGACGTGATGCCCGTCCATCCGGAAGTAGCTCCGCACCAGGCTCGCCACGCCGTCCAGGCCGCCTGCATCGGAGAGGAGCGTCGGGGAGAACTTGAGGTTCAACAGCGTGCCGCCGCTTCTGATGTGGTCCATCTTGCCGGCCGAGCGGATCACCGCGGTCGGGCCGCCGCGGTCCGCACCCTGCACCGGGGAGATCCCCTCGGAGAGCGGTGTGCCGCGCCTGCGCCCGTCGGGGGTCGCGCCGGTGACGGAGCCGAAGTAGACGTGGCAGGTTGTGGGAAGCATCTCGATTCTGTACACGCCGTTCTTGGTGTTGGGACGGTCGTCCACCTCGTTGAAGAAGGCGTCGAAGACCAGCCGCATCAGGTCGTCGGCGTAATCGTCGTCGTTGCCGTACTTGCGGGTCTTGTTCCACAGGCGCTGCCTGAGCGGCTCGTCGCCGGCAAAATCGGTATCGAGCTTTGCCACCAGCTCGCTTAGTGACAGGGTGCTGCGCTCGAAGACGTGCTCCTTGATGGCCGAGAGCGCGTCGGTGATGCTCCCGATCCCCACCCCCTGGATGAAGCTGTTGTTGTAGCGGGCGCCCCCCCCGTTGTAGTCGACGCCCCTGCTGATGCAGTCATCGGTCAGCACCGACAGGAAGGGCGCCGGCATCTGGGAGGCGTAGATCATCTCGATGAGCCGGTTGCCGCGGATCTTGATGTCCAGGAAGTGGGCGAGCTGGGCGCGGAATGCCTCGAACAGCTCGTCGAAGCTGCCGCAACTCGCAGCGGTCCCGGTCTTCGGTCCGAGTTGCACCCCGGTCAAGGGATCGACGCCGTCGTGCAGGGCGAGCTCCAGCATCTTCACCAGGTTGAAATAGCCCGTCAGGATGTAGGCCTCCTTGCCGAAGGCCCCCACCTCGACGCAGCCGCTGCAACCGCCGGCGCGGGCGTCCACCAGGGTTTTCCCCTGGCGCAGCTGTTCCTCGACCACCGCGTCCGCGTTGAAGATGGACGGGAAGCCGTAGCCGCTGCGCACCACCTTGAGGGTGTGCTTCAAAAACGCGTCCGGCGACTTGCGCGACAACTGCACGTTACTGGACGGCTGCAGGAGATGCATCTCGTCGATCACGTCCAAAAGCAGGTGCGAGACATCATTGGAGCCGTCGGAGCCGTCCGGGAGGAGCCCGCCCAGGTTGATGTTGGCGAAGTCGGTGTAGGTGCCGCTCTCCGCCGCGGTCACCCCGACCTTGGGAGGCGAAGGGTGGTTGTTGAACTTGACGAAGAAACACTCCAGCAGCTCGCGGGCGACCTCCCGGGTCAGCGACCCCTTGGACAGCTCGGCCTGGTAGAAGGGGAACAGGTGCTGGTCCAGGTGCCCGGGACTGAACGCGTCCCAACCGTTCAGCTCCGTGATCACCGCCAGGTGGCAGAACCAGTACGACTGCAGCGCCTCCCAGAAGTCGGAGGGAGCGTGCGCCGGAACCCAGCGGCAGTTGGCCGCGATCTTAAGGAGTTCCTGCTTGCGCGCGGGGTCGGTGCAGGCAGCGGCCATGCTCTCGGCGAGTTTGGCGTGGCGCTCCGCGAAGAGGATGACGGCGTCGCAGGAGATGTCCATCGCGGTCAGCTGCTCGCGGCGGGACCAGGCGTCGGCGTCGGTCGCGAAATCGAGCGCCGCGATGGCCTGCGCGATCTCCTTTTTGAAGTCGAGGAGCCCCTTTTTGTAGATCTTGTCGTCCAGCACCGTGTGCCCGGGGGCGCGCTGCTCCATGAACTCCGTGAAGATGCCGTAGTTATAGGCCTCGTGCCACTCCTCGGGGAGGGCCGCGAAGATCTTGTCACGCAGGCTGCGCGTGCCCCAGTACGGGATCACCGTATCCCGGTACGCCTTGAGGCAGGCGTCGTCGACCCGGTAGGAAGTCAGTTCGCGCGAGTTGAGGATGCGCAGGTCCTCGACGGAGTGGCAGGTGAGCTCCGGGTAGGTCGAGACAAGCTTCGGCGCCGGTCCCCTCTCCCCCACCACCAGCTCCCCCTCGCCGATGTAGATCGTTTTCTTCTCGCACAGGTAATGGAAGGACTTGGCGCGCATGACCGGGACGGACCAGCGTCCCTCGTTTTCGCGGTAAAACTCGGTGAGCAGCAGCGCCCGCTCGGCGGAAATGGCGGGTTCGGCGGCAAGGCTTTCCTGGCGCAGTCGTTGTATTCTTCCGGTCATCTATGCTCCCCCTCCTATCTGCGTATCCAATCCCCGGGCTGCGAAGAGCCGGGCGAAATGTTCCATCGTTTGCGGCGCCGGCGTCTGAGCGGCCAGAGCCTCGGCGGCGGGCTCCGTGCCCAGCCGTGCCGGCTTGGCGGCCCAGGTGCCGTGGTAGGGGAGCAGCCAGACCTGGCGCACCCCGGCGGCGCGGGCGGCGAGATCCGCGAGCGCCGTCATCTCCGCCTCCGTGTCGTTGAAGCCAGGGATGACCGGGATCCTGAGCCAGATGTTCCGGTGCATCCGTCCCAGCCGTGTCAGGTTGTCCAGGATGCGGGCGTTGCCCACGCCGGTTCCCTTTTGGTGCAGCGCATCGTCCGCGCACTTCAGGTCGAACAGGAAGAGGTCCGTCAGCGGCGCGAGGTCGAGCAGGGTTTCCGGCGGGCAGAGCGCCGCGGTATCGACGGCGGTATGGATGCCCCGGGCGCGGCAGGCGAGCAGGAGTTCCTTGAGGAAAGCGGGCTGGCACAGCGGTTCGCCCCCGGAGAAGGTGACCCCGCCGCCGGAGTCCTCGAAGAACATGCGGTCCTTGAGGATGAGGTGCAGCACCTCCTCGACCGAAGTCGGTGTACCGAGCAGTTCGCGAGCGCCGGTAGGGCAGGCCTCTGCGCAGTCGCCGCAGGCCCGGCAGGCCTCGCGTGGTTTAAGTCCTTCGTGGCAGGCCAGGAGGCAGGCGTCGCAGGAGATGCAGCGGTTTTGGGACCAGGCCGTCTGTGGAGAAGGGTTTTGGCTTTCCGGGTTATGGCACCACCAGCAGCGTGCCGGGCATCCCTTCAGGAAGACCGTAGTCCGGATGCCCGGTCCGTCGTGCAGCGAGTAGCGTTGCACATTAAAGATGATGCCCTCAGTCATGGCGATCCCTGCCCCCCCAGCCCCGTCCCCTACACCACCCTGATCATAAACTCCGGGCAAGCCGCCCCGCAGTAGCCGCACAGGATGCAGGCCTCGTCGTCCACCTTAGCCTTGCCGTCCACCATGGCCAGTGCGTTGTTGGTGCAGGCCGGCACGCAGGCGCCGCACCCCTTGCAGAAGGCCTCCATGATGGTGAGCTTGCGCCTTCTCCCCTCCAGCGTGGTCCAGAGCGTGTCGTCCGCGCGCCCTTCCTGGAAGAGCGCCAGGTTGCCGTCGATCTCCGCCTCGGAGAGCATGCCCAGGGCGATGCCGTGCACCCCGGCGAGCCCCAGCACGAAGCGCAGGCTCTCGCGTGCCGTCGATATGAGGTTTCCCCCCGCCAGCGCCTTCATGGCGTACACCCCCTTCCCCGCCGCGGCGCAGGCCGCGATGGCGGCGGACATCTCCTCGTGGGTGCCGTCGATGATCCCCATGCCGGTCCGGTTGATGAGCGGGTGCACCACCTCGATCTCCGGGTGCGCCACCGATTTTCTCATGGCGCTCACGAAGTGCGACGAAAGCCCCACGTGGGCGATCTTCCCCTCCTCCTTCATCCTGAGCAGGGTCTCGATCACCTCCGGGCGCTCCACGAAGGGGTCGGCCACCCGGGCACCGTGCAGGTGCACGATGTCCAGTCGCTCACGGCCGAGCTCGGTCAAAGCCCGCTCCACGTGGCCGCGCGCGGCCTGAGCCGTATTGGCGTGGGTCTTGGAGGCGATGAGAACCTCGCCGGTGAAGCCCGCCAAAGCGGAGCGGATGTGCGGGTAGGTCTGGTAGAGTTCCGCCGTGTCCAAGAGGTTGACACCGCGTTCCAGGGCGTAGCGGATCAGGCGCCCCCCCTCCTCGGGAGAGAGGGATGCCTGCAGGGGACCAAGCGGAAGGGTGCCGAAAACGAGAGGATTGATGCGGAGACCGGTGCAGCCGAGGGCAACTTTCTTCATGTGATTCCTGTTCGGTTAGTAATGTGGCGGAGGTTCTTCCTCGGAGGGGAGCCTGTTTTCGGAAGCGCTCAGGCCGCGCAGGTGTTCCTTGATGATCTTCAATTCCTTGGTGAGCTGATCGATGAGGGCCTGCTGCCCGGTGACCACCTCGTTCAACTGGTCGATGATGTGACCCTGGTGCATGATCAGCATCTCCATGTCAGTCAGACGCTGTTCCATAGTGAGCTCCTTATGGTGCCGGTTGTGAAGCAGGCAAAAGTTTAACCCGATTCAAACCGATAGCCAAGATAAAAAACTTCAAAAACAGGACGGATTCTGATAATTTCGCTCTCGCTTTGAGCGCGTGAAGTGCCGGGCACAGGAGGAAGCGATGCAGGAAACACCGAAGTCGAGCAGCGAGCGTCACATCGAAGCCATCATGCAGCATCTGGAGCCGGGGAGCGACCGGTACGAGGTGTTGGACAAGGCGAAGCGTTTCAAGTCGTCGTGGGTCGAATTGGGCGAGAAGCTGTTGGACGTCAGCAAGAGGGGTCGTTTTCGCGAGTGGGGTTACGGGACCTTTGAAGAGTACTGCGTGCAGGAGATCCGCATCAAGCGTGGTACCGCCGAGAAGCTGACCATGGCCTACCGTTTCATGGAGAAAGAAGAGCCGCAGTTGTTGGACCGGCGTGAGGAGTTGCGTCCCCTGCCCGACTTCAGGTCCATAGACCTGTTGCGTCAGGCCAAGGAAGAGAAGGGATTTTCCGCCGAAGAGTATGGCGATTTGAGAAAGCGTGTCGTCGAGGATGACAAGAGTCATCCGACCGTCTTGAAGAAGTTCAAGGAAATAGCCGCGTTGCGTGAAGAGCCGAACCCCTTGGTGCCGTTGAAGGCCGCCGTTTCCGCCGCCAAGAGGTTGGACAACGCCCTGCGGCTTTTGGAGGGTGTGCCGCAGGTCTATGTGCAGCAGGTAAGCGAGTTGCTAGGTCATCTGGAGCAGGACTTGAATGCCCGCGACCTGGGAGCCGAAACCGAGGCCGGCAACCTGCGCGAGATATAGCGCAGGTTGCCGCCGTCCACCGGTTTTACCGGTAACTATCCCAAAACAGCTTCGCCGTCACCGCCAGCACCGAGCAGATGAACACCGGCCTCACGAACCGGGTCCCCTTGTGGATGACCAGCCTGGCCCCGACCCGTGCGCCGGCCGCCTGCCCCGCCCCCATCAGCAGCCCCGCCCAGATGAGCACGTGGCCGCCCGCCACGAACACCACCAGCGACACGATATTGCTCACGAAGTTGAAGAGCTTGGTGTACCCGGTCCCCTTGCGCATATCGAAGCCGAGCCCCAGCATGATGGCGATGACCCAGAAGGAGCCGGTCCCCGGTCCCAGGAAGCCGTCGTAGAAGCCGAGCGCGAGCCCCGCCAGAGCGTAGAAGAGCCGGCGCGGCAGGCGCGGGTGCACCTCCTCGGCGCCGAGCTTCGGCGTGAAGATGGTGTAGCAGAGGATGGAGAGCAGCAGAAACGGGATGCACTTCTTCAAAAAGCCCGGATCGATCTGCTGCACCGTATAGGAGCCGAGAATGGCGCCGATGGTGGTCCAGATGACGCCGGGAAGCGCATCGCGCAGGTTGACCGTGCCCGCCTTGACGAAGTGCGCCATGGCGCTGCAGGAGCCGAAACTGGCCTGCAGCTTGTTGGTGCCCAGCGCCGCCTGCGGCGGCAACCCGAGGCCGAGCAGCACCGGGATGGTGATAAGCCCGCCACCACCTGCGATGGCGTCAATACAACCGGCGACTGCGCCGGTCAGGAACAGGACGGGAAAAAGAACCGGTGAAACTTCCATAATCTAACTGCCACTCCCCTGCCTGCTGTTTTCGTTACGTTTGCGGTATGCCGTGTAACTCTGCCGTGCTATCGATACTGCCAACGGAATCTCTTTTAGTGCTATGGTCTGGTCGGCGACTGCCTGCGCCACGTGATACATCTGCTGCCAGCGGATGGGCGCCTCCCCTGCCGCCGCCTTCAGCCAGAGCGTCTGCAGCACCAGCCGTTCCAGGAGAACGGGGCGCTGCTGCTCCAGGACCTGGTCGCACAGCCGCTCCAGCACAGTGGCTGTCTTGACCGTGCTTCTCCCAGCGCGCGCCGACTCGATGACGCGATCGACGGCGCTTCCCTCCACCCGCCAGTTGCCGAACAGCGCGCGGTAGCGGTGCCACTGTCCCGACTCCTCCAGGGCGAGCAGTTCCGCGCTGGGACCGTCGTCGGCCTCTGGGGACTGGCTCCGCAGTGGGGACTGGCTCCGCAGGTGCCTGTCCCCTTTTCCCCCGTCCCCTACAACCTCTTCCCCCAGTTGCCGCAGCGTCTCCCGAGGGTCCAGGAGGCATCCTTTCCAGTGGTCGCGCCCCAAGAGCTCCGCAGCCCGCACCAGCCAGTGTCCCGGCACGCGGCCCGCTTCGCTCCCGGCCGCGATCGCCATCCCCACGCGGCGGTCCAGGTATTCGCCGGTCGACTGGAGGCAGCAGCGCTGGCTGCGGGCGGTGCTGACGAAATCCTCCCTGTCCCTGCGGGTCTCCAGGCGCACCACGGTGCAGTCGACGATGCCGCCCCCCTCCTGCAGCATCAGCGTGCAGCCGGCATAGGCGGCCTGGTCCGCGACGATGACGTGGAACACCTGCATGCCCGAGCCGTCCAGGCAGCTGGCGTACACCGCCTCCTCGTCCGGGGGCTCCAGGTGGGCGCACGGCACCCGGGCGCGGCGCGCGTTGCTGATGGTCTGGTCCACGATGCTTCGGGTCGGTTCCGGAAACCAGTTGCGGGCCATGATCAGGCGCCGCAGCGTAGTGGGCGTGAGCGTCGCCCCCGCCACCGAGACCAGCATGCGGGCCACCTCGCGGGAGAGCTCCGGCTCGGCGTTGAAGATGAGCAGTGCGGCGATCTCGCGCAGAAACGGCGCATCGGCGGTGAGCAGTTCCCAGGTCAGCCCCGGCCTCAGCTCCGGGTCGTTCACCGCGAACAGTTCCAGCATCTCCTGCGCGCCGGCAAAGGGACAGGTCAGCCCCGCCGAGGCGAAATGCCTGAGTATGCCGGGAACGAACTCCTCACTCGAGGCCGCGGTCAGATCGAGTCGTCCCTCCGCCTCACCCTCCCCCTCGCGGCAGATGGCCTGCAACTCGGGGATCAGGTTCAAGCGGCTGCGCACCAGGATGTCGGTCACCGAGAGGCGCAGCTCCATGCTGCTCCTCTCCCGGTAGACCCGCAGCGCGAGCGCGCTTTGCAGCCGCTGCAGCTGCTGCCTCGCCCCCGGGCGCCCTCCCGCCGTCTCCACCTGGTAGAACTCAAGGGTAAGAGCGAGCATCCTCAGGGCCGCCGAGATCCGGTCATGATCAACAGTGGCGCAGCGTCCAAGGGCCGCCAGGAGGGCCGCCAGCTCCTCCACCGCGAGCGGGTCCGCCAGGAGGTGGCGGTGCAGCTCATCCTGCAGGGTGAGCAGGATCGATACCGGCGCGCTCACCCCGGATCGGGCGTACAGATCGACCAGGCGCATGGTCCCCGACGGCTCCCCCTGTCCGGCGCAGGGGGGCTGGGGGCAGCTGGGGGTGAAGCCGTGCCGGACCGACTCGGTGAGCATTCTCTCCAGGTCCGGCGCCGGCATGGCACGGTAGAAAAGGTCGCCGGGGAGCGGGAACGGCCTGCCGCGGTAGGGGATGCCGTCGATCAGTTCCCGCACTTCACGGTAGCGCCGGTACATCCGCTCCACCCAGTCCGGCCGGGAGTTGAGGGTATGCACGCAGAAATCGAGGAGCTCAGGGGCGTAGGGAACCTGGTAGCTGGAACCGTCCAGGTAGGGACCCGAGAAGGGACCGTCGCCGTCGAAGCCCAGGCTGATCATCGCTTTTTGCCGCTGTTTATGGTCCAGCACCAACAGGGTGACCCGGCGGCAGTCGCACCCGGGACTGGTGCAGTAGCACTCGACGAAGGCGTAGCTCCCCTTCGGGATCCGACCACTTTGCGCCAGCAGCTCCAGGGTCATGGTGCCCCCGGCCGCATTCGGAAAGATCTGGTGGTACGGCTTCATGCCCACTCCTGTGAAAAAGGCCGCTCCTGCCGGTGCGGGGACCGGTCGGTAGCGGCCGCTGAAAGGAGGCGGTCGTCATGCTGCGCTGCCGGTTCACCCCTTCTTGCGTTTCCTCTTCCCTTCGGCGACCAGGATCGCCTCGACCGCGGCCTGGAGGTCAAGGTAGGCCCGCACCCCTTTGGGGAGCCGCGCCGATTCGGTAGCACCGTAGCCGGTGAGCACCATGAGCGACTTGCAGCCGGCGTTGATCCCCGCCTCGATGTCGCCCAGCTTGTCCCCGATCATGTACGAGCGGGACAGGTCGATGTCGAAGTCGAGGGCCGCCTGCTCCAGCATGCCCGGCAGCGGTTTGCGGCAGCTGCACTCCACCCGGTAGTCGCCGACGCCGTGCTCGGGATGGTGCGGGCAGAAGTAGCAGGCGTCGATGGTGATGCCGAAATACCCCAGCTCCTCGTGCATGCGGTCGTGTACCGCCTGCAGCGCCGCCTCGTCGTACAGGCCGCGACCGATCCCGGACTGGTTGGTGACCACCACCAGGAGAAAACCGGCGTCCTTGAGCCGCTGCAGGGCGTAGGGAACCCCGGGGATGAGACGGAAGTCCTCCGCCCTGCTCAGGTACTGCACCTCGTGATTGATGGTTCCGTCGCGGTCGAGGAAAACCGCACGCTGCTTGCCCATGGATACCCTGGCCTTTCTTGCTGACCTAACCCAGCCGTGCCGTCATGAAAAAAGTTCCCGCTCCACGAGGTCGCACAGGATGTGGATCATGGTGATATGCCCCTCCTGGATCCTCGGCGTGTCGTTGCTGGGCACCACCAGGGAGAGCTCGGCCACACCCTTGATGCACCCTCCGTCCCGGCCCAAAAGGGCGATGCTGCGGCACCCGAGCTTTTGCCCCGCCTCCAGGGCCAGCTGCACGTTGGGGGAGTTGCCGCTGGTGGAAATGCCCACCAGCACGTCCCCCTCGACGGCGTGCGCCTCGACCTGCCGGGAGAAGATGCGTTCGAAGCCGTAGTCGTTGCCCACGGCGGTGAGGATGGAGGTGTCGGTACTGAGGGCGATGGCCGGAAGCGCGCGCCGCTCCAGCTTGAAACGCCCCACGATCTCGGCCGCGAAGTGCTGGGCGTCGGCGGCGGAGCCCCCGTTGCCGAACACGAGGAGTTTCTTGCCGTCGCGCAGCGCCGCGGCCAAAAGCGAAACGGCGCTCTCCAGGGACGGACAGAGGTCCCTTTCGAGCGCCGCTATGACGTGGGCGTGGGCCTGAAGCTGGGCCTTGATCTCTTCTTTCATCAACCCTCCGTGCTGCGGCTCCCCGCAGGGGTGCTAGTGGACCCGGGCCTTGATCCGCTCGGTGAGCTCCGAGAACGAGAGGTAGCGCTCGCTCCAGGGAAACGGCAGCCCGTCCACCGCGGTGACCGGCATGGTGCCGGGGCGCTGGGCGATCAGCTTTTCGTACATGCGGCGCTTCATGCCGTCCCAGGCCAGCCGGGGCAGCGGCACCAGTTTCACGTTCTCGTGCAGGCAGGTGAGTCCCGACAGCTGGGCGGCCTGGTTCAGCGCATGGGGCAGCAGCACCGTGTAGCAGTCTCCGTGGCGCGCCCCCTGGAGCAGCCAGTCGAGTTTCTGGCGCAGCAGGTCCAGCTCGACCCCCTTGGGAACGTGCAGCAGGTAACTCCCCCCCTCGCCCCAGCGCTCGCGGAACGTGGTCAGGCTCCTCTGCAGGGTCTCACGGCGCCTCAGCTCCGACCCCAGCGGCACCTCTTCCTGGTGGCTGACCGCGGGGCCGGGCACCTGGCAGGTGACGTACCCCTTGGCGCAGGCGCGCCTGGTGAAATCCTTGAGGCACCAGGCGCCCCCGTCCAGGGATTCGTCGAAGCCGCCGGTCTCCTGGTACAGCTCGCGGCGAAGCACCATGGCGGCGAAGGAAGCGCTCTCGACCTCGCAGGGTCCCTCAAAGGGTTCACCGGGATCGAGACAGGGTAGCAGGATGCCGGCCTGCGGGTGCTCCTGGGCGAACTGCAGCAGCGGGTCGAGCCAGCGGGCGGTTACTATGCTGGTGCTGCGCACCAGGGCCAGGAAAGGGGCCGTCGAGCTCTCGAAACCGCGGTTGGCGGCACGGACAAACCCGATATTGCTGTCGTCGCGCATCAAAAGGGCGCGCTCGTCCAGCCCGTCCGCGAACTCCTGCAACATCCTCTCGGTGTCGCGCTCGGAGCCGCAATCGACGATGATAAACCGGGCGTTCGGGGTGTGGTTGATCAGGTTGACCAGACAGTTTCGAGTCTCTTCGGGCCGGTTCCAAACGGGTATGATGACGTCTATGATAGCGTCGGTCATGGAGATCCCTCGGGTAGAAACGGCAAATGGAAGAACGGGAAACTAGGAGCTCACCGCAACGTTGCGCAGCAGCGCGAGCTCGTCCAGCACCTTGCCGGAACCGAGCACGACGCAGGAAAGCGGGTCTTCCGCGGTCACCACGGGGAGCCCGGTCTCCTCGCGCAGCAGCACGTCGAGGTTTCGGAGCAGTGCGCCGCCGCCGGCCAGGACGATGCCCTTGTCGACAAGGTCCGCCGCCAGTTCGGGCGGGGTGCGCTCCAGGCAGTTGCGCACCGCGTCGACGATGGCGGTAACCGGCTCGGAGAGCGCCTCGCGGATCTCGTTGGAGTCGATCTCGGTGGTCTTGGGGATCCCGGAGACGAGGTCACGCCCCTTGACCTCCATGTGCAGAAGCTGGGTGCCGGGGTACGCCTCGCCGATCTCGATCTTGATCAGCTCGGCCATGCGGTCGCCGATCAGGAGGTTGTACTTGCGTTTGATGTACTGGACGATGGCCTCGTCCATCTTGTCGCCGCCCACCCGGACACTTTTGGTATAGACGATGCCGGCCAGGGAGATCACGGCGACCTCGGTGGTGCCGCCGCCGATATCGACGATCATGTTGCCGGAAGCCTCGGTGATGGGGAGCCCCGCACCGATCGCGGCCGCCATCGGCTCCTCGATCAGGTACACCTCGCGGGCGCCCGCGGACTCGGCGCTCTCCTTGACGGCGCGCTTCTCAACCTGGGTGATCCCGGAGGGGACGCAGATGACGATCCTGGGACGGACCAGGGTCTTTCTGTTGTGAACCTTGTGTATGAAGTAGCGCAGCATCTCCTCGGTGATGTCGAAATCGGCGATGACCCCGTCCTTCATCGGCCGGATGGCCGTGATGGTGCCGGGAGTGCGACCGAGCATCTTCTTTGCCTCCATACCGACGGCAAGCACCTTCTGCTGACCGTTCGGCATCTTCTGAACGGCCACCACGGAGGGCTCGCGCACCACGATCCCCTTGCCCTTGAGGTAGACGAGGGTGTTGGCCGTGCCGAGGTCGATGGCCAGGTCGTTAGAAAACATGCCGAAAAAGGCATCGAGAAACTTGAGCATGCATGAACTCCTTTGAATTATCGCAATAACCGGGCCCCTGCCCGGCGTCAAAGGTGGAAATATAGCAAATAGTACGCACCCTTGCAACAAAGAAAACCCGCGCCTTGAGTCATGCCGGCCCTGCCACGGCCGGTATACTGCTTCATTCTACCGTTGCTTTTGCGATTAAAGTATATTATCATTCGCCACTCTTGATTGTGAATTAGACTCTATTATTATGTGCGCAAAGGAGCCGAACCGGAATGCTAGGCGTAATGAGGAAGTACAAGCAATCCATTGTCATCAAGGTTGTATTCGTCGTCATCGTTCTTTCTTTCATAGGGACCATTTTCCTGGTCTGGGGTAAAGGCGGCAGTGACGGGCGCGGTGGCAAGAGCTATGCGGCAACGGTGAACGGCACCAAGATATCCCTGGACGAGTTCCAGAAGAGCTACTACCGCACCCGCGGTCTCTACGAGCAGATCTACGGCCGCAGCCTCACCCCCGAACTGGAAAAGCAGATGGGGATCAAGAAGCTCACCATCGACACCCTGATCGACAACGTCCTCGTCCTGGACGAGGCGAAGAAGATGGGCGTCAAGGTGAACAAGGACCAGGTGGCTGCAGAGATCGCGAAGATCCCCGCCTTCCAGAAAAACGGCGCCTTCGACTTCGGCATCTACCAGCAGACCCTCAAAGCGAACCGCATCACCCCCAAGGACTTCGAGGAGTCCCAGGAACAGGAGATGGTGCTGCAGAAGACCCGCAACAAGATCAAAGAATCCGCCACGGTGACCGATGCCGAGGTGAAAGAAGCCTTCAAGAAGCAAAACGACAAGGTGAACCTCGCCTACGTTTCCTTCTCCCCCGCCGATGTCAAGGGGAGCATCAAGCTGACCGACCAGGAGCTCACCTCCTACCTGCAGGACCACCAGAACGAGTTCAAGACCCCGGAGCAGGCCTCCATCGCCTACACCGTGGTGAACCCCGCCCAGATCGCCGCCAAGGTGAGCGTCACCCCGGATGAGGTGCAGACCTTCTACCAGAAGAACATCGACCGCTACCAGGGCAAAGGTGGTATACTGCCGTTCGCCGAAGTGAAAGACAAGGCCACCGCCGACGCCCAGAAACAGAAGGCGGCCAAGGAAGCCTACGAGAAGGCCGCCGAGGCGGTCAACAAGTTCAAAGCCAACGGCGACCTGGACGGGGCCGCGGCAGCCCTCGGTGGCAAGGTCGAGAAGACCCCGCTGTTCACCGCCAAGGCGCCGGCCGCCGCCCTTGCCGGCGAAACCGAAGTCCTCGCCCGCGCCTTCGCCCTCAAGCAGGGCGAACTCGGCGGTCCGGTCGAGACCTCCAAGGGGATCTACCTGGTCAAGGTGCTGGACAAGAAGCCGGCCGCTGTGCCGCCGCTGGCCCAGATCAGGGGTGCCGTGGAAGCCAAGGCCGTCGAGGTCAAGGCCGCCGACCTGGCCAAGAAGAAGGCCGAGGAAGCGCTGCAGCAGCTTGGCAAAGGCGGCGTCGCCGCCAAGGAAACCGGCAGCTTCGGCTACGCTCCGACCGGCGCGGTCCCGACCATCGGTACCTCCCCCGAGTTGATGGAAGCGGCCTTCACCCTGAACGCTCCCAACCAGGCCGCCAAGCAGCCCGTCAAGGTGGGCGACCGCTGGTACGCGGTGGCGCTCAAGTCCCGCACCGAGGCGCCGCTTACCGACCTCGCCAAGAACTCCGGCACCATCAAGGCGGCCCTGCTGCCCAAGAAGCAGCAGGAGGCCCTGGACAAGTGGATCAAGGGGCTGCGCGACAAGGCGAAGATCGACATCAACCCGCTGGTGCTCCAGGACTAATCGGGCAGCAGGGAAGAAAAACAGCTTACAGTGCGAGGTGGAGGGTGCGGGTGCACTCTTCACCTTTCACTTTTCACGCTCAGCGCGAATAAAAGGAGAATGCACCAATGACAACACCGGTACTCAACACTGACTTCCCCGGCCTCAAACTTGCCGCACGCGGGAAGGTGCGCGACATCTACGACCTCGGTGAAACGCTGCTCATCGTCACCACCGACAGGATCTCCGCGTTCGACGTCATCATGAACGAAGGAATTCCCAACAAGGGTTACGTCCTGACCCAGATCTCCGCCTACTGGTTTCGCCAAATGGAAGACATCATCAAGAACCACATCATCTCCACCGATGTGGCCGATTTCCCCGCTGAGTGCCAGCCCTACGCCGACGTCCTGGCAGGCCGCTCCATGTGGGTGAAGAAGGCCCAGCCGCTGGCGGCCGAGTGCATCGTGCGCGGCTACATCTCCGGCTCCGGCTGGAAGGACTACCAGCAGACCGGCGCCATCTGCGGCATCAAGCTCCCCGAAGGGCTCAAGGAGAGCGACCGCCTGCCGCAGCCGATCTTCACCCCCTCCACCAAGGCCGAGCTCGGCACCCACGACGAGAACATCTCCTTCGAGCAGATGTGCGAGATCTGCGGCAAGGAGATCTCCGAGAAGGTACGCGAGGTAACGCTGAAGATCTACGAGAAGGCGCGCGACCTGGCCGACCAGAAAGGGATCATCATCGCCGACACCAAGTTCGAGTACGGCATTTACGAAGGCGAGCTGATCATCATCGACGAGTGCATGACCCCGGACTCCAGCCGTTTCTGGCCCAAGGAGAGCTACAAACCGGGCGGCCCGCAGCCTTCCTTCGACAAGCAGTTCCTGAGGGACTACCTGGAGACCCTGGACTGGGGCAAGACCGCCCCGGCACCGCCGCTTCCCGAGGAAATCGTCAAGAAGACCGGCGAGAAGTACATGGAAGCGCTGGTGAAGCTGACCGGCAAGGGGATCTAGCATCCCCGCACTTCAAACGTAAAAGGCCCCGCATCATCGATGCGGGGCCTTTTTTTCGTTCAACAGTCTTCATCCCCCTCCCCTAGCGGGACGCCCTAACCTATCAGCTTGGCCAGCCTCGACCTCTCCTTCATCAGCCTGGCCTCGCCGTCCTCGAGGGCCTTGAGGAGCCCCTTCTTGGCGCTGTAGGCCATGTCCTTGCCGCGATCAAGGATCTCGTTGGCGCGCTCACCGACCGCCTCGGCCATCTCGCCTACCTGCTCGGTGAAGTCCTCCACCGCCTCAAGTGCCTCCTCGCCCTTGCGGCGCGCCTTCTTGGCGTAGCGTCCGATCTCCTTGCGGGTTTTCTCGCCGCTTTGCGGCGCATACATAAGTGCCACCCCTGCCCCGATGATCCCTCCGGCCAGGAGCAGCAGTGCCCCAACCATCACCTTGTTGTCTCTTTCGGCCATAGCCCCTCCTCCTTCGCCAGCGTTTTTTTAGCTCTGCCCTCCCTATACTACCCGATGCCGACTCTTTGCCAAGCCCGCTTCTCATTATTGCTAGGAAGCCCCCGGCTAAACGTGTATAGTTGTACCGTTATAGAACATCCAGTGAAAGACCCGCGAGGAGCACCATGGATCAGAAATACGATGTACTAATCGTCGGCGGAGGCCCAGGTGGTGTGGCCGCCGCCTACTTGTGTCACAAAAACGGCCTGAGCCATATCTTGATCGAATCCGGCAAGTCCATTTTCCAGGGCATCGCCAACACCTATCCCGAAGGGAAGAACGTCTATCCCTCCAAACCCAAGGAGAACCCCGAGCCCTTCCTGGTCGAGGAACTGCGTCCGCCTGACAAACCGGTCACCGTTGAGAAATACATCCAGTACGTGCAGCACTTCGTCCAGCACGAGGGGCTCAACGTACTGACCGACACCCAGTTCGAGAACCTCGAAGAGGGGCGCGACTACCTGAAGGTGCACACCTCCAGGGGGACCTTCCAGGCGAAGAAGGTGCTTCTTGCCTTTGGCAGCTCCATCCCCAAGGAGCTCTCCGTGTACGGCGACGCCAAGATGGTCGCCAAGGGGCTCGACGACCCGAAGAAATACATCGGCGTGCGCACCCTGGTGATCGGCGGCGGCAACTCGGCCGCCGACGTCATCATCTCCATCCTGAAGGAGAAGAGGAACGCCAACGACAAGGAGCCGGTGTACTGGGCGCATGTCGCCGAGACCTTCGACGTGAACAAGGAAACCGCGCAGCGGCTGGGCGAGGAAATCCTTTTGGGCGGCAACATCAGGCTTCTTCCCGGCGCGACCCCGAGGATCGGCGAAGTCGATGATGAAGGTGTGGACCGTCTGGTGATCCGGGTCAGCGAGGACAAGATGGAGGGCGGCATCGAGCGCTACCACGCCATGAGCTTCCCCATGAAGAACGTCATCGCCTGCATTGGCAGCCAGGGCCCGACCTCCATCTACGACAAGATCGGCGTCCAGACCATCGCCTGCGCCGAAGGTGTCTGCCAGGTGGCCAAAGAAGGGGATCGCCTGCTCTTGCTGACCGCGGACTTCGAATCGACCAGGAAGGGGGTCTACGTGATCGGCGGCGCCATCTCCCCCTCCTACATGCGCATCAACCAGGGAGCGATCCAGGAAGAGCGTCATCCCAACCTGATCTACACCGCCGTCAACGACGCCCATCACGTCATCGAGGCCATGCTCAAGAAGATCAAGAAATAAGCAGAAGGGACAGGCTCCGCAAGGTGCCTGTCCCTTTCGCGGAACGCGTCTTTCAGCTCAGCCAGCATCCCAAGCGCTACAGCATCCCAAGCACTGCAGCATCCCAAGCGCTACACAAGCACTAAGGGGACAGGCACCTGACGGAGCCAGTCCCCTCCTCCCCTCCTCCCTCTCACGTCCCCCCCTTGTCAAAGGGGGATTTGCCTTTATACAAAAAAAAGGGGAGCCCCCTTCGGCTCCCCTTCCCTTTATCAGTTATGTTCTTCAGCCAGTCCCTGGTCCCCAGTCTAGCTCCCAGCCCCTGCCTCTACTTCATCTCCTCCCTGAGCCCCTCGATCACCGCCTTCACCTCCGCGATCATCTCCCTGGCCTGGGGCGAGTGCTCCCGCTTCAGGTAATTCTCGAAGTGCTTGATGGCCTCCGCGGTGCGGTCCTGGTCGATGCAGATGTTCCCCAGGGTCAGGTAGCTCATGGTGAAATCGGGGTCGAGACGGATCGCCTCCAGGGTCTCGCGCTCGGCCGCCTCCAGGTCGTCCATATCGTAGTAAAGCTCGCCCAGGTTGAAGCGGGCGGTGGCGTCGGTCGGATCGATCTCGATGCCGCGGTGGTAGGCGGCGATGGCCTTCTCGTTGTCGCCCAGACCGTAGTAGAGATCCCCCATGGCGTTCAGCGCAAAGACGTTGCCGGGGTCGAGCTCCAGCGCCCTCTCGAAGGCCTTGAGCGCATCGTCGGCGCGCTCCATGGCGTTATAGACGAGCCCCATGCTGACGTAGCCGTCGCAATCCTTGGGCTGCAGTTCGGTCACCTTGCGGTAGCACCCCAGGGCGTCCTTGTGCTTGCCCGATTCGAAGTAGACGTCGCCCAGGGCGGTCAGACCGTCCAGGTCGCCCGGTGCCAGTTCCAGCCCCTTTTTGAGCGCCGCGATGGCGTCATCGGCCTGCCCCGCCTCGGAGTGTGCCTCGCCGAGGTAGAAGTATCCCTCCGCATTCTGGGGCTCCAGCGCGATGCAACCCTTGAAAGCCTCGACAGCCTGGGCGTATTCGCCGGACTCCATCTGCGCTATGCCGCTTGCCAGCTTTTCGTCAAAAGTTGTTGCCATTGCCACCTCCACGACTCCAATCGGATTTCATTGGCGCACACTATAACAGGAAGCGATCCCTTTGCCAACTTAAGAGCGACTCAAAATGCATTAAAACCTTTCACATATCATTTTTCTCATTTATACTGCAGCAATCACACGCAAAGGGGAAGGCAATGCCAGAGGAGGCTGGTGAGCAACTGGGACTGAGGACACTGGAGGATATCAGCGCGCTGATTCTCCAGTCTCACGATCTGCAGGAGACTCTGGACAACATCGTAAACCTGGTGGCTAAGAGGATGTCCTCCGACGTCTGCTCCATTTACCTGCTGGAGGAGGACGGCGAGACCCTGCGCCTGCACGCCACCCGCGGCCTTTCCAGGCTCTCGGTCGGCATCACCATGAAGATCTCGGAGGGCCTGACCGGTCTGGTCGTGGAGCAGCGCGGCGTGGTCGCCACCGACAACGCCCCAAGGCACCCCCGCTACAAGTACTTCCGCAAGACCAAGGAAGAGAAGGTTCTCTCCTTCCTGGGCGTCCCCTTCTTCGAGCGCGACATCCCGATGGGGGTCCTGGTCATCCAGAACCGCGAAGCCCGCACCTTCACCCCCCAGGAGATCAGCGCCGTCTCAACCATAGCCTGGCAGATCTCCAGCATCGTCTCCAACGCCAAACTGCTCGACTCCATCCGCAAGAAGGAGGAGGAGCGTGCCTTCTTCGCCGCCGAGGTGGACCGCCTCAAGAAGAACGGCGTCCTCAAGGAGGGGGGCCGTTCCTCGCGCAAGGGCCCCTCTTCGGCTGCCCTGGTCGGCATCGGCATCTCCCCCGGCTTCGCCCTGGGCAAGGTCTCCATCCTGCACCACCGCGGCCCGAGCGAGGAGGCGATCCTGGAGCGCGCCCGCCCCCGTTCGGAAGAGCTGAACATGTTCCACCAGGCCCTGGAGAAGGCCCGCATCCACACCATCTACATGGAAAAGCGGATGGGGGAGATCCTCTCCGAGGCCGACGCCTCAATATTTCACAGCCACCTCATGATCCTCGAGGACCGCGGCTTCATCGCCAAAATCACCGCCCTCATCGAGGACGGACTCGGCGCCCACCGGGCGGTGAACCAGGTGGTCGAGGCCTACGTCTCCGCCTTCGCCAGGATGGAGGACCCTTACCTGCGCGAACGCAGCGCGGACATGGAGGACATCGGCCGCCGCATCTGCGACGCCCTGAACGGTCACAGCACGCACCGCGAGCGTCTGCGCGACGAGCGCATCATCGTGGCGCGCGAACTGCTCCCCTCCGACCTCGCCATCATGGACCACGGCAAGGTGATCGGCATCGCCACCGAAAAGGGGAACCTGAACGCCCACTCCGCCATCATGGCGCGCGCCCTGGGTATCCCCGCCGTCTTCGGCGTGGAAGGGCTGTTACAGCGGGTCGGCGTGCGCAGCGAGGTGGTGGTCGACGGCAACTCCGGCTGCGTCTACGTCAATCCCGACCAGAGCGTGAAGCAGGAGTACGTGCGCCTGCAGGGGGACTTCGACCAGAAGCAGCGCGCCCTCGAAGAGATCCGCGACCTTCCCGCCTGCACCCCGGACGGCTGCACCGTCTCGCTTCTGGCCAACGTCGGCCTCTTGAGCGACCTCAAGGTGGCGCACCTGCACGGGGCCGAGGGGGTCGGCCTGTACCGCACCGAGTTCCCCTTCATGACCCGCTCCTCCCTCCCTTCCCGCCAGGTGCAGGCCGCGGTCTACCGCAAGATGCTGGAGGGGTTCCCGGGGCTGCCGGTCAACATCCGTACCCTCGACATCGGCGGCGACAAGGGACTCTCCTACTTCCCCCATCCCAAAGAGGACAACCCCTTCCTGGGCTGGCGCTCCATGCGCATCTCGCTGGACCGGGAGGACATCCTCAGGGAACAGCTTGCCGCCATCCTGATCGCCTCGGCGTCCGGGAAGTGCAACCTCATGTTCCCGATGATCTCGGGGGTGGACGAGGTGCGCCGCATCAAGACGATCCTGGCGCAGGTGAAGGACGAGCTGACCCGCGAGGGACGAAGCTTCGACCGGGAGATCGGGCTGGGGGTGATGGTGGAGCTGCCCGCGGCGGTGATGGTGGCGGACATGCTGGTCAAGGAAGTGGATTATTTGAGCATCGGGACCAACGACCTGATCCAGTACACCCTGGCCTGCGACCGAAACAACCCGAGGGTGAAGAAATGGTACGACCCGTACCATCCGGCGGTACTGCATTCCATAAAAAAGGTGGCGGATGCCGCCGCGGGCGCGGGCAAGCCGGCCTCGCTGTGCGGCGAGATGGCGGGAGAACCGATCAACGCGATACTGCTCATGGGACTTGGCCTGCGCAGCTTCAGCCTGTCGGCGCCCAATATCCCCCGGGTAAAAGAGGCGGTGCGTCGCATCACTTTGCAAAAGGCGCGTGAGATCGGCGACCGGGTGCTCGCCATGGAGAGCGCCCGATCGATCAGGGAATACCTGGAAGCGACCCAGCGGGAACTGGGGCTGTAAAAAACGAAGGCCGGACCCCGTAAGGGATCCGGCCTCTTTACTTTATATCCAGCAGTCTCCGCCGTCGTAGTTCATCTGATCGGAGCCGTTCTTCCTGGAGCGCAGCTTCGCGTTCTTCACGCACCCTTTCAGCTTGTCCAACGCCTCGTCTTTCGCTTCGCCCAGCTTTTCGCGAACCTCGCGGCCGGTTTTCGGGGTAAAGAGGAGAGCGGCACCCGCAGCTACCGCGGCTCCGGCCAGGAAGGCCAACAGAGCGGCCTGTTCGGTTTTCTTCGACATGTCGTATGCTCCTTTTGGTTCTGGAAGTTATAACCGGAGAAAAATGTGCAGTCATACTTATCACATTCCGCAGCGCAATAAAACCCCCAACAACAAATAATGACGCTTTTCCTTCTATACGGTTTTCTGATTTGAATTGACCCCACATAGATGCTACTATCCGTTGATAAATTATTCTCAAAGGAGATGTGCATGTTTTCCTTCAAGAAATCGACCATGCCTGCCGTTGCCGCCCTTCTTTTGGCCCTGACGCTACCCGTCGGCGCTCTTGCCGAGGAAGCCGCCGGAAACGATGCTGCCGAACCGGCAGCGAAAACCGCGGTCAAGCCTGCGAAGAAAGCTGCCGCGAAGAAGCACGCCAAGAAGGGAGCCAAGCACGCTGCCAAGGCCAAGACCGCGGCCAAGGCACCGGCCCCTGCCGTAAAGGCCGCTGCAAAACCTGCGGCAAAGGCACCTGCCGAGGCTTCTGCTCCGGCGGCAAATAAAGAGGCAGCCAAGGCCCCTGCCAAAGACGCGGTCAAGGAACCGGTCAACGAGGCGGCCAAGGAACCGACAAAGGATGCGCTCAAGGAAGTCGCTGATCTGGCCAAAGAACAGCAGCAAAAGGAGCTGTCCCAGCAGTCCCAGCATCCCGCCAACATCGCCGTGCTGCGCGTCAACGGCTCCGTCATCACCAAGCTGGACATGGATCGCGCTCTCAAGGTCATGCTGGCGCAAAGCAAGGTGACCCAGCCTCTGGCGCCCGAGGCTCAGAAGGAAGCCGAGGCCGCAGTCCTGGACCAGCTCACCTCCGTGGAGCTCCTGTACCAGGAGGCCGTCAAGATTGACGTACCCGACCTGGATCAGCAGGTGAACGACAAAGTGGCCCTGAACCGGGCGAAGTTCAAATCCGACGAGGAATTCATCGACGCGCTGAAGAGCGTCGACATGACCATGCAGGACATGCAGGATTTCACCCGCAAGGACATCGTCATCAACAACTTCATCGAGCAGAAGTTCACCGCCAAGGCGGCAGCCACCGATGCCGAAGCGAAGAAGTTCTACGAAGACAACAAGGACCAGTACTTCAAGCAGCCCGAAGCGGTTCGAGCCAGTCACATCCTGGTAAGTGCCGACGTGAATACGACCCCTGAAGAGCGCAAGCGCGCCAAGGAGAAGGCGGAGGCGCTGCTCAAGCGGGTGAAGGCGGGTGAGGACTTTGCGGCTGTAGCCAAAGCCGAGTCATCCTGTCCCTCTGCCAGCCAGGGTGGCGACCTCGGGGCTTTCGGTCGTGGCGAGATGGTCCCCGCCTTCGAGAAAGCAGCCTTTGGTCTCAAGAAGGGCGAAGTAAGCGGCGTAGTCGAGTCCGAGTTCGGTTATCACATCATCAAAGTGACCGACAAGCAGGAAGCGGGTGCCGAGAAGTTCGAGAACGTGAAGGACAAGATTGCCGACTTCCTGAAGCGTCAGAAAGTGCAGCAGGAAGTCACCACCCTGGTAGAGCAGCTGAAGAAGACCGCCAAGATCGAGAAGAACTAGTTCTATAAACTTTCATCGCGATAAAAAAAGGGCCCGTAGCAACGGGCCCTTTTTAATTGTTTCGAAAAGTGTGTGGAAGCTGCGACCATGTGGTCCACGCCCCACCGAACGCGCCTCACGTCCCCCCTTGCGAAACCCAAGCACTAAGAGGACAGGCACCTGCGGAGCCAGTCCCCCTCATGCCCCCCCCTTGTCAAAGGGGGACGGGGGGGATTTCCTACGGTGCCGCAGTCGTCGGCGGCGGCACGAAGACCCTGGTCGCCAGCTCGTTGTCCAGCATCAAAAGCCCCTGCCCGTTGTCCCCGATCAGCTTCAGCTTGCCGATGATGTCCCGGTCGTTCTCCTCCTCCTCGATCTGCTCCGTTACGAACCACTGCAGGAAGATGTTGGTGGCGTGGTCCTTTTCGGAGAGGGCCAAGTCGGTGAGCTCGTTGATCGAGGCGGTGATGGTCAATTCGTGCTTCAGGGTCTGCTCGAACATGTCCAAAAGGTTCTTGAATTCGGCGGGGGGAGCGTCGATCGCCTGCAGCTTCACGTGCTCGCCGCGGCTGTTGATATAGTTGTAAAACTTCATGGCATGAACCATCTCCTCCTGGTACTGAACCATGAACCAGTTGGCGCTGCCTTTGAGGCCGATGGAAGAGGCATAGGAAGACATGGAAAGGTAGAGATAGGCAGAGTAAAGTTCGTTGTTGAGTTGTTTGTTGAGAGCGGTGCACAGCTTGTCGGTCAGCATCAGGTGTTCCTCCTTGTAATCAAATAGCACGTGGTCTTTTCTATTCGCTCTTTGTCATGCACGTACTATGTTACCCAAGGCTGTGCCGTTGGCAAGCAAGGTATACGCGAAGCAGGGAGTGTCGGTCAGGTGCGGGAGTCTGCCGGGCGGCTGCCTCCCCCCTGCAGGTAGCGTCGGTAGGCCTTGCGGACCGGGGTTTTGAGGAAGAAAAACAGCGTGCCGAACTCCGCGAGAGCCTTGAAGTAATCCGTGCCGCGCAGCTTCGACCCCTTGACGTCCTGCCATTCGTGCAGCGGGAACTCCACCCAGTTGGCGCTTACTTCGGCACAGGATGCATCCAGCACCAGTGGGAACCTGGCCAGCATCTCCACGTCGAAAATCCAGCTCACCTTGAACGGCGAGGCGAAGACCATGTGCAACGCCGTCGAGTTGCGGAAGATCTTCGCGCCGCACTGGGTGTCATAGATGTTCATGCCGAGCAGTACGGAAGCGCAGGTGGCGAATATCCTGCCCAGGTAGTGTCTCACCGGCCTGCGCTTGATCCTTCTCCCCAGCAGGCGGACCCGCGATCCCAGCACCGCATCGACCTGGCGTTTATCCAGCACCGCGCAGAACTCGTCGATCGCGTCCAGCGGCGTTGCCAGGTCGGCATCCCAATACCCCACGTATTGAAACGGCCCCTCGCTGGCCTCCAGGACCCCGCGCCTCACCGCCTCGGCCTTGCCGCAGTTGGTCTCCAGATCGAGTACGTCGACCTGCGCCGGATATTTATCCCTGATGGAGTTCAGTACCTGCAGCGTACTGTCAGTGCTGCCGTCGTTGACAAAGAGGAAAGACAAAGAGGGATCGTTATGCAGGGCTGATAGGAAAGCCTGCGGCAGGAGGCGCTGCGACTCGTTGTAACAGGGGATTACGATCCTTGTTTTTCGCACAGCACCCATCCTGTGAGGCCGGGTATCTTTATACCCAACCTGCCAGCGGCAAAGAGCAGTTTGTTGTCGAGCTTCAACACCAGGTGAACCAGGGAAGTGATCAGCGCCCCCCTGCTCCATTGCCCTACCCCGCCAGGGGCATCGGCCGGCGCGAGCAGTTTGAAGAGCACCAGTTTAGGCAGAAGCAAGGTGGAAAAAAGGTAGCCCGAGCGCCGCACCTTCAGCCCGGCCCCTTCGACAAGATGCAGCAACTGCGGCAGGCTGTAGCGCCGGTAGTGCCCCAGGAAGGTGTCGTGGCAGCTGAAGAGGCCTTGAAAAGCCGGCACCGTTACAAGCACCAGCCCCTTGGAAGCGAGGTAACGGTGCACCACGTTCTTTAGAAAAGGGGCGTCCTCCTCGATATGTTCGAGCACGTCCAAAAGCAGGGCCAGGTCGAAGCGCCCCTGTTCGGGCAACTCCTTCCGGAACGAGATTTCGGCCTTGTTCACCGTGAAGTTACGCACCTGTTCATCGGAAAGGTGAGTATCTACGGCAGTGATCTTTATACCTGGCATCTCTTTGCAAAGACTCTCGGCGACGAAACCGTCGCCGCAACCTATATCAAGGACCCGCATTCCCGGAGTCAGGAACTCCGAGAGAATCTCCTGCAAGGCATCAAGCCGAGAGGTTTCCCATGGGTGTCTGATCAGGTTGCCCGTCTGTGCCTCTTTCAGGTCCATGCTGCCGTAACCATGCCTTTGTCAGCTAAAAATAAGATGGCGCCAATGTCTCACATCGTCAGGTCATAGTCAAGCTTGCGGCTACCGAGCCCTCCACCGGAGGAGGGGACTGGCTCCGCAAGGTGCCTGTCCCCTTCGGGCTTGCAAAGCCCGCTGAGAGTGGAGCGCTCAGCTGCACAAAGGGACAGGCACCTAACGGAGCCAGTCCCTTCCCCACTACTTCCCCGTCCGATCGATGAAGATCTTGATCAAGTCGATAGGCACCGGGAATATGGTAGTGGAGTTCTTCTCCGCCGCGATCTCCGTCAGCGTCTGCAGGTAGCGCAGCTGCAGCGACATCGGCTCGTTCCCCATCACCGTCGCCGCCTGGGCCAGCTTTTCGGAAGCCTGCAGTTCCCCCTCGGCGTGGATGACCTTGGCGCGCCGCTCGCGCTCCGCCTCCGCCTGCCTGGCGATCGCCCGCTGCATTTCCTGCGGCAGGTCGATATTCTTCACCTCGACCGTGGATACCTTCACCCCCCACGGCTCGGTCTGCCGGTCCAGGATCTCCTGGAGCTCCTGGTTGATCTTCTCCCTGTTGGCGAGGAGCTCGTCCAGGTCCACCTGCCCCAGCACACTTCTGAGCGTAGTCTGGGAGAGCTGGCTGGTCGCATAGAGGTAGTTCTCCATCTCGACCACCGCCCGCACCGCGTCGATGACGCGGAAGTAGATCACCGCGGAGACCTTGACGGTGACGTTGTCGTGGGTGATCACGTCCTGGGAGGGAACGTCCATGGCCACGATGCGCAGCGAGACCCGCACCAGCCGGTCGATCCCCGGGATGATGAGCACGAGGCCCGGCCCGCGCACCTTCTTGACCCGCCCGAGACGGAACAGCACCCCCCTTTCGTACTCGGGGAGAATGCGGATGGCATTGGCGAGAAACGCCACTATCAGAAACAGGACCACCAGGACCGGAAACAGGTTCACGACATTCATGATTCCCTCCCTTTACAGCTCTTATTAAAGCTAAAAAACCCGCCCAAGTATATCGAAACAGGGCCTTACGTCAAATTGTCGTATTGCCAAATCGTCTCATCCATGTTATTGAAGAAATCTCTAACTATGGGAAATTTCCGAATGAAACCGAACATCAAGATACTGCTCATAGAAGACGACGACGGCAGCCGCGAGGCGATGCTCATCCTGCTCAAGGCGAGCGGCTTTGCCATCAAGGGATGCTCCAGCGGCAAGGAGGGTCTGGACCTGCTGGCCGGCGAGCCGTTCGACATCGTCATCAGCGACCTGTTCCTGCCCGACGTGAACGGCATCGACATCCTGACCCGGGTAAAGCAGGATTCCCCGCGCACCGAGGTCATCCTGGTCACCGGCCACGGTTCCGCCGAAACCGCCGTCCAGGCGATGAAGAAAGGCGCCTACGACTACATCACCAAGCCCCTCAACATCGAAGAGCTGCGCATCATCATCGACAAGGCAGTGGAAAAGGGGCAGCTGTTAAGCGAGAACGTGTATCTCAAGAAGCAGTTGCAGGACAAGTACGAGTTCGCCAACATCATCGGCAACTCGCAGGCCATGCAGCAGCTCTTCTCACGCATGAAGCGCATCATCAAGACCGACTCCACCGTCTTGATCCTGGGTGAGTCCGGCACCGGCAAGGAGCTGGTCGCCAAGGCGATCCATTTCAACGGCAACCGAAAGGACAAACCGTTCATCGCCGTGAACTGTTCCGCCATTCCTGAGAACCTTCTCGAGAGCGAGCTGTTCGGGCACGTGAAGGGAGCCTTCACCGGCGCGGTGAAGGAGAAGGTGGGCAAATTCGAAGCCGCCAACAACGGCACCATCTTCCTGGACGAGATCGGCACCCTCCCCATGCATCTGCAGACCAAACTGTTGCGCGTCCTGCAGGAGCAGGAAGTCGAGCGCGTCGGCTCCAACAAGCAGATCAAACTGGACGTGCGGGTCGTTTCCGCCACCAACGTGAACCTGGAGGAAGAAGTTGCGCGCGGCAACTTCCGCGAAGACCTCTTCTACCGGCTGAACGTCATCCCGGTCCTGATCCCGCCCCTGCGCGAGCGGATCGAGGACATCCTTCCCCTCACCCGGCATTTCCTGGAGAAGAACTGTCGTTCCATGCAGCGTCCCATCATGCATCTCGACAAGGAAGCGCTCGAGGCCCTCGAGGCCTATCCGTGGAACGGCAACGTGCGCGAGTTGGAGAACATCATGGAGCGGATCGTCGCCCTCACCGAAGGTGACGTCATCACCCTGCGCGATCTCCCCGCCAACATTGCCAAGAACTACCAGGAAGGCAACCACACCGTCAGCGTCACCCCCGCCGGCATCGACATGGTCCAGGCCATCAGCGAGATCGAGAAGCGCATGATCGGTGAAGCCCTGCAATTGTCCGGCGGCGTCAAAGCCCGTGCCGCCGCCATGCTCAGCATCAACCGCACCACCCTCGTAGAAAAGATGCGCCGCCTCGGCATGCCGCTGTAGTCCTGCGTTCGTCCTCCTCCGTCTTCGTCTCCCCTCCTCTTTCACCCCTCTTTCGCTTATCCCTTCCATGAGTTGTGCGTTGCCCACTGCCATAGTGTCCCGGCAGACAATCAGGTGCGTCCCTCTGCTCCATCTTGGTCTAACTTTACCGTGACCCATGTAGTGATATACTCCCTCCGTTTCGCAAACAACAGGGAAAGGAGGTACGCATGTTTGATCTATCGAAGGTTGGAGCACGGGTCGACAAGGCCCAGAGCACTGTCACATTCTCCATTTTTCTGCCGAGCATCGTTTCGCCTGCTTTTTCCGTCAGAGTCCTGTACATAACCAAAGAGGATCAGTTCAACAAAAACGTCCCGTCTACTGCCGTCACTCTGAAACCGGCTCAGGCTGACGGGAACTGGGGACAACTCGACCAATCGCTGTGGGAAAGCGCTCCCCAGCCGATCAAGCCGGGAGCCACCTATCTCTACCGCTATGAGATCACCGGCCCCGCCAAAAAGGGGGGCGGGGACGTGCGCTCCATTTTTCTTGGTGACCCCTGCGCCAGGGAAACCTCGAGCGGGGTCTTCTCAGTCTTTGCCACAGATCAGACTCCCTTTCAGTGGACAGACTCCGCTTTCAAGGTCCCTTCCATCAGGGATGCGATCATCTACGAATTAAACGTCGCCGAGTTCAACAGGAACTTCCTTGGCATCGTCGACAGGCTTCCCTACCTGAACAGCCTGGGCGTCAACGTGCTGGAACTGCTGCCTGTAACGAGTGTCCATGATGAGTGCAACTGGGGTTACATGCCGATGTTTTACTTCAGCCCCGAGGAGAGGTACGGCGGACCACAGGCGCTGAAGCACTTGGTGAACGAGAGCCACAAAGCGGGTATAGCGGTGATCCTCGACATGGTGTATGCGCACACCGACTGCCAGTTCCACTACCAGGCAGGATACGACCGTTTCTTCGATCTCTGGAGGGACAACGAATACACAGATGCTGCGGGGCTCCATCGCTCGTATAACCCCATCGTTTCGGAATATTCACGATTCGGTCATAAAAGTGATTTCAGGATGCGCTCGACCATCGAGTTCTATACGGCAGTCAACCGGTACTGGATCGAGGAATTCCATGTCGACGGCTTCAGATACGACCACGTCAACGGCTTCCTTGACAAGAGTCCTTCCGTGGACCGCAATGGCTACCCGGACTGGGATTCCTATCGTCCGACCTTCAGATCTCTCCAGGAGCTTACCAAGGACACCTACCACTTCTCCAAAAACATCGACAGGTTTAAAGGCCCCAGCGGGATTTCGCATATTATCCAAATAGCTGAAGACCTCAGCAAAGGGTCTTATCAGCTTGCACAGATCTCGAATAGCGCCATCAACGGCTGCTGGGAAGAAACCGTATTTGATGCCAGCACAGATATGGCCGTATATGACTGCCTAAACGGCTCATATTTAAACGAGCTGCTACTCTCCGATTCAAGATGGGAAGCCGTCAAAACCACCAAGAACGTCGACGGTGACGAGATCCCCGTTTCGCCGATCCTCTACAATAATTGCCACGACAAGTCGCACCTAATGTACCGGATCGACAAGAGGAAGAAGTGGGATGACACTGGCTTTGACTACCCCGGCGATCCGGACTGGACTAAACTCCAGCCATACGCGATCGCTTTGCTCACAGCTGTCGGAACGCCGATGCTGTGGGAGGGGGAGGAGTTCAGGGAAGCCTACGGGCTACCAAACGACGGTCAGTGCAGGGTTCGAGGCACCAGGCCGATCTGTTGGGAATACTTCTACAGCCAGTACGAACTCTCAGGATCACCAGTAGTGCTACCACTGACCACCCTGTATCGTTGTCTGGGCGCCATCAGGACTCAGTATGGCGCCCTGAGAGGACCTCGTGAAAACGCGAAGAAAGAAATCGAGAATTTCATCCAGAAGACCCTGGTCTACCGGAGATGGCTGGATGACGAGGTTTTGATAACCGCCGTCAACTTCTCGGACCAAGACGCCACTATGGACATCCCTTTTGGGCATGCCGGTAAATGGGTGGATGTGCTGGAGGGCGCCGTCAAAGAAGCAGTACATGACAACACTGCGCCTTACGAAAGGGACGTCTCCGACCCATCTATGCCGGTCAGAGTAGTCGTTCCGTCCAACTTCGGGAGGATATTCAGGTTAAGCCACTAGAGTGATCGATGGTCAGGCTTGCGAAGTTGCAATCTCAGCCGCTCTGATAGTTACTTTGCAACACTGCAAGCCTGACCATGGATTTCTATCACCTCGCGCGACCTCCCCGCCAGTATCGCCAAGAACTACCGGGAACGCTACGTACCCCGCAAGCATCGACCTGGTCCAAGCTATCAACGGATCAAGAAGCGCATGATCGGCGAAGCCCTGCAATTGGCCGGCGGCGTCAAGGCCTGTGCCGCCGCCATGCTCAGCATCAACCGCACCACCCTAGTAGAAAAGATGCGCCGCCTAGGCATGCCGCTCTAGCCCCCCGCTGCTGCGCCCCCCTTCCCTTCCCTCACCACCTGTTGTAGCTCTAAGCCGGCAAAAGCGTTCAAACCTTCGCCTTTACAGTGATGAATTAATTTTATATATTGCGATCTAACCTGCTATCGCGGGTGTGATAGGAGGATAGACAGTTTTCTGTCAATCCCGCCATTTGGTCCAAATTCCGATCATGGTAGTTAGCCACATCAGCATGTTAGGGCAGCAGCACTGTCAGGTTAATCGATATATATGCGCAGATGTGGGAGGATGACGAGAATTCCCACTAATAACTAGTTGGCATTAAACAAAAGGAAGGAATATGAACTTGCAAGCTATAGCCAATATTGCCACCTCGCTGGCATTATTCGTTAGTGCAGGAGTATTCTGCTGGCAAATTTTATCTCACAGCAGAAAGGTCAAATACGAGCGATCGAGGTTCCATCTGGATTCTGCTATTGGCGGGTTTGATAAGGCAATTGGGCTCCTCTCAGACGGGAACAATGATCGTATAATCTGGAATTCTGCTGCACGGATACTACAGTTGTCCGAAACAATTTCGAAAAGGATTACCCATCAAGATCATCTTGATGTCTTTGCAGTTGCTCTAGAGACATACCGTAATCAATTGAGTGCCATATTGGGTTACAGAAATCTATCAAAAGGTGCAGCTTTTTTTTATGGCTCTAATAACCACAACGAAGACATTGATCATGCTGCCCAAAATTCTGTAAAAAATATCAATGATGGACATATGGAATACTCCGAAGTTACAGAAATGGATGAAGCTGCCTTGTATACTTTATGGCGCGCAGCTCAATTCCCCGAAGACTATAAAGATCCATTATTTCAAAGATTTCCTGAGGAAATTCTTCAGCGTGTGACAAAACGGTTGATGTGGCCGGGACTCTTTGCGTTTTTATTACACAAACGAAAAACAGAAAACAAAGTGACGTAAGCGAAGGTTGAGCTATGGACGAAGGTAAAAGCCAGGTTGAGAGCTGACCCAGTTGATGAAGGCTGGCGAAAGCCAACGCAGCCGGTCGAGAAACGGCGATTGTCAACAAGGCAGAAACAGCGACCTTTACAGCTGTTCTCCCGAGCCGTTGAATCCAAAGGATTGAAATGAAAACAATTGAATTGGCAAATCACTTTTTCCAAAATCTTGTATCGCCATATAGTCGTGATATTAAGAGTAAAATTGAGTCTGACAATCTAAGCCTGATAAATGCAGTCTCATATAGTTTTGTCGTCTCTCACTTTACTGATTATCTGTGGGAGTGCGAAAAAACAAGATCCAGACAAACCCAACGTCACGAAATAATTAAATGCCTTGATGAAAGATTTGGCTTACTCGGCAACAGGTTCAAGCTTGGTACTTTTAATTTCATCAATGCTTTGAATAATTCGGTTAAACATGTGGGTCTTGACAGAGCTAAAAGGCACAACTCTAACATTCAAGGCCATCATGGACTCTTGAATATCCAAGTGCTTAATAATAAAGATGGCCGTATTTGGTTTGATAACGGAATAAATAGATTTGATTATGGTCGAATAATTTTAAGGCATGTTTCCTCCCTATTCTCAGTTAGTTACGAAGAACTACCCGAAGACATAACTATGGAAATTTTGCACGGTGAATATAACTTCTATTGCGACAATGATGAATTTGATCATGACAACCCGACCCAAGCAATTGATATCTTGGTTGACCGTCTTAATCCGATCTGCCTTGATTGTGGTATGCCGGAGGATGGCTGTGACTGCGATTCTTTCATTTTTACTGATGACATAGCATGCTTTAAACCCGAGGACAAAGGTTATATGGACTATGATAAAATCATGTCGGCAATATCGGGGGCTTACAAATTAGACTAGTTAGGGAGGACAGAGGACAGAGGACAGAGGGACGCACATAAGAATATAAGTTTCTCCTACAGAATCTTATGATCTTATAGGCGTCCCCCTCAGGTACTCAGGCCCTAGCATCAGCAGAAACGTGAGAATCGCAAAGGCCCCATACGAGAGCCTGAGGGGCAGGTCTTGAGTCTTGACCTTTGGGGGGAGCTGAAGAGACGAATAAGAAAAACCTGCCATCAGCCCCAGATGACACTGGGCAAGCGGTTCGACTGTCGAGCCGATATAGGAGATAAAATGAAGGATATTTACATCAAAGCGGCAACTGAGGAATTTGAAACAGCAAGAAACGAGATTCGGCGCAAATCCCCCGTAGAGGCATTGGAGGCCTCGTTTGGCCGAATGGACCGGCTTATACAGGAGACTATGGCAAGTTCTGATCCGAAGGCAACCTGTACAAAAGGATGCAATTATTGCTGTTACTTCAAAATCGATTTAAGAGCACATGAAGCGCTCGTTATTGCAGAATATATCAAGAAAAGGTTGAAGCCACCCCAGGTGGATCGAATATTAGCCACAGCAACGGCTAATGCGACACAAATCAGACATCTGACTGTCAAAGAACATTTGTCTCGAAATTTTCAGTGTCCCTTTTTGCATGACGGAGCTTGCTCAATCTATGTGGTTCGTCCTTTGAAATGTCGCAACTTTCACCAAACAGACGTCCTACGTTGTAAGAAGTCATTTGACGAACCCCACAACCTCTCGGTTCCAAATAGTTTTGTTCTAGAGGTCCACGCCGTTGGAAATGGCCATGCGGATGGTTTTGTAAAAGCCGCCGAGAACGAAGGTTATGACTCAAACGTTTACGAGTTGAACACGGCAATACTAGAGGCAGTTTCAGACTCCACTTTTCTGAAAAAATACCGCAAGAAGAAGAGAACATTCCTAACCGCCATCAACGTCGAGTAACCATGACATTGCTTAGCTATCCCCCCCCCGGACGAGAGGGGACGTAGGTTGTGGAGCACTGCGGAGGCAAAAGGTTCATAAGATACCAGCGTCCTCTCCACCTGAAGAAAAGAGGTAATCGATATTATGTCCGATTGGCAGGAGCAGTGGGAAAGGGTAAACCGATACTACGACAGATTTGAGAGAATGAATGGGGGCGTGGAGGCGCACGGCGAACCGGCAGATTACTATTTTGATGACATGTGGTCCTTCTTTCAGAATTGCTTCCATCTCAGGGACTGGCTCAAAGCAGGTCATTTCTGCCCAGATAAGATTGCCAAAAGTCCTGATGCATACGTTAACGAAAATGAATTTCTAGCTATCTGCGCAGACTTAGCTAACGCTACAAAACACATGATGCTAACTCACCGCCCGAAATCTGGAGCAGAGCCTAAGAGAGTGAACCGCTCCCTTGCTGTAACGGGAGGAAGCCCTGTCGTCACATTTAAAGCGGCCGTCAAACATAAAGCAAACTTGATTGATGCATTCCAACTCGCTACACATTGCATGGCTGCTTGGAGGGAATATCTACCGGACTAGGGAAACTGTGGAAGCAGGAAACCCTCAAAGCCCTGGGGGGCGTAGGTAACTTATCTGCCGATTGATCGGTATAAACGTTGGCATGAGTCTCAAACGGAACTCTGGGGAACACGTTGCTGAGTCTTTAAACTCACTCGAGTCACATCGCTTTGCAGACTCGCGCAACTATAGAACGTTAAGTATAAAATGAAATCTCAAAGGAAGGTTTTACTAACATGTTACCCTCAATCGAACATGAGCGTCATCAGCACGCTGTAGGCCATGGCTTCTTTCACACCGCTAGCGTTATGTTCCCGGATACAGGACAAACATTTGAGTATGTTTACGACTGTGGAGCGAAAAAGACACGAAAACGACTACTTCCCAAAATTGATGAGTATGTTGATTCGCTTGAAGATCAGGGAATCGACCTGCTTGTTATATCACATTTGCACGCAGATCACGTGTCTGGCCTAGATAGACTTCTCCTCCATAAAAGTGTAGATACCGTTGTCCTCCCGTACCTAGATCCTTTCGAGAAAATCCTGCTAGCTGCCGAGCAAATCTACAAGAGCACAGACACAGCCTCGACTATTTCATTCACACTAGAACCAGAGAAATGGTTCCGTGAACGCGGTGTTGGCCGGGTAGTTATCATGACCCCGAAAAAGGCGGACGACGATGGTATTCTGAAAACTGACTTGAGTGGAGCCCCCAACCATCGTTGGGAAGTTATCAAAGCTCTATCAGAAGAAGATGTTACCGTCGGAGGGCAACAAAACGCACAAAGTATTTACCATGGAGTTCCACTCGTAATAAGTAGCGGCAGAATACCAAAGTGGGAATTTAAGTTCTTTTGTTGGCGCGCAGATTTTTTTTGGAAGACAATCAAAAGTGAAATAGCGGAAGTTTTTGGCATGACAGCCGATGACATTGAATCTTACGCCAACGGTAAATGGATGATTGACCAACTTAAATCCAAAACTACTAGAGCTAAGCTGGTGGACTGTTACATATCCTTTACTACCACTGGCCTCAACTGGACTTCGCTTTGCATGCGCAGCGGACCCGCTCGAGCAGATTTTCGGTGTTTTCATAAATATTTTTATGGTGCAGGACCAGCAAAAAATACTGGAGAGTTCAGTTATTGTCGCAACGCCGCTTGGCTAGCGACCGGCGATGCTGAGTTATCAGAAGCGGCAATTCTTTCAGATTTCTTACGTCACTACGATGATCATCCTCATTATAACCTCGCCTGTATGTCCCTTGCTCATCATGGGTCCAAGCGCAATCACAGTATGGGGGCGTTAAGAAGATTAAACCCACGGCTTTTATATGCGACATGTCCTCCTAATAGCACGAAGCATCCCGATCCGAATGTAGAGCAACAAATCCTTAAATGGCTTGGACAGCCTGTACTACGCATTGATGAAGAAAGTACAAATGAACTGCATGAATGGGTTCATGTTTATCAGTAACACGAGAAGCCTAATGGGGCTCGTAGGCAAGGGAGGACAGAGGGACGCACATAAGAATATAAGTTTCTCCTACAGAATCTTATGATCTTATAGGCGTCCCCCTCAGGCCCCTCAGGCCCCTCAGACTATGCGCAGATGTGGGAGGATGAAGAAAATTCCCACTAATAACTAGCTGGACGAAGAAAAGGCAAAATCAAAGTGGCAGAGCGATGGAATCGAAGAACATAAAACTGCCAGAAAAAAGGGATTATATATCAGGTGCTGCATCAGGCTTGGTTACTGGAGTCGGGATTGTTGTCATTTTGATTATCAAATCAATGACATGGGATTTTAACGTTTATTTCATTTGGGGCAGTCTGACATTCATTGTCATATGCGGTGTTTTAGGAGCCGTCTTTGGCGATAAGATCGTGCAAAAGCTAATCAATATGATCTAGACACGAGCAAGGCGAAAAGGAAGCAGAGCCAACAAACGATGTCCGACACTCGGCGGCACGCGGACTCTGCTACGATCCGCCGGTGCACCGCCCGCTACGTCCACCGTCCCTTCCCTACCCTCCTCTTGATCATCCACCGGTAGCGCTTGAATCAGTGATCCACAGATCAGTCAGTTTTTATGAACTTGGATGCTGGCTCAGAGCAAAGGAAACGGTCAATATATGCTACTTTGGACTTCTAGTTATGCATCCAAATTGAAAAAGTCAGTCAGAGAAGGCCCTCGTACCAGAGTGCAAAATGCAAAGAAGATAATCTCTCTAACGGTCCTACTTGCGGTGATCACTGGCTTAGGTGTCGGGCTTGCCGAAGTTGAAAGGCTCATGTGGCAAACACGCTATATAAACGGGACCGTTGGTGCCATCAACCACGTGCTATTCTGGCCCATCTTTGCATTGGACATCACACCTAACAGCACTCTAGACACCCCTTGTTTTTTTGTGCCGTCAATGGTCCCAATCCTCGGAATATGGGCTTGGGTCATCGTCATGGTAACTGAAAGGTTGAAACGTAAATGACTCAACTAAGTGCCGGACCGGCCCAGAGACAAAATCGGTCGGTCAGCTCTCCCACATTGGCCTGAAAGGAAATAGAATGTTTTCACTTTTTAAGAAGAAGGAAACTCCGTTACTTCATGTTTTGCTCAATGGCAAAGAACTTTGCAGTTTTAGCAGAAAAGAATTGCCATGCGAAAAAGAACCGGCGATGCAAGTTGGGGCAAATTCAACGATAGAGTTTGTGGACGCGCAAGGCGTAAAACATCGTCATGAGCTTGGTAGTACTTCAGGCTGGTTTCACTTCTCCATTCGTGTGTATGAAAATCTGGCATGTCAGGCTGACTGTGTTATTACGGACTCACAGAAGTATGACCCTGAAGCTTTTGCCTCTGGAAAAGCTATTGGTATCCGTCTCCAGCCATTCTTCATCTCGGGTGGGAAAGTCAAAAACGAGGAACTATATGGCAAGGGTTTGTTTGCCCGAGGCCTTCACTTTAGCGGAAGAGTTACCAGCGGAAATATTATTCTCTCTTGCGAATGCGACTACTGCAAGAACTCCTTCCAGATTCGCTCGTATCACGCTGGATTTAGTAATTCAGGGTACTTCTATTCCGGCTCTGGTAAGTACACTATCACTGTAAGTGATCAGGTTCCCGGTTGCCCGGTCGTGCTTTCAGAGCCTGATACAAAAGACTTGGCGGCATTAGAGGCCATCCTTCCGCTCGCACCTGATGGGACTCGGTATAAATACACAAATCCTTTTCGCTGCCCTCACTGTTCAGCACCGTACATTGACTTTGAGACCTACGCCAAAGATAGGCCAAACGAATATTACGGAAACTACTTCGTGGACTCAGAACTTATAAAGTACAAGCCTACTGAAGGCTCGTTATAACCGGAGGAAAAATGTTGATACGGTCAATTGTTGCCATGTTTGCAGTGTTGCTTGCGTTCCCTCTCGTCATTCATGCGGAGATGTACAAATGGATAGACGATACCGGCGCCGTAACGTTTAAGGACACTCCCCCGCCGGCATCGAAAAAGAAGAAAAAAGTCAAAACTTACACCGACGCAGATTTCGACCCTGCGCCAACTCTACAGCCTGCTGCTAAGACCCCACCGCGCAAGACCGCTTCCGTCGCTTCGGAAAAGCAGGCACTGCCAAAGCAGCAGTTCAACGGCACGGTCGAATTGTACGTCACCTCATGGTGCGGTTACTGCAAAAAGGCCCGTGCCTACCTCAACAGCAAGGGAATTCCTTACGTCGAGTATGATATCGAGAAAGACGCCGCCGCTGAGCGGCGACACAAGGAGTTGGGAGGCCAAGGCGTGCCGCTCATCGTTATTGGCTCCAACAAGATCTCGGGCTTTTCCGCGCAGGCGATAGACCACTATCTTGAGAATGCAAAGTGATGGTGGACTACCTGGTGAAGGCGCGGCAGGTCAGCCCCGGCCCCTAAGGGGTCAGGCACGTTTTAATCATGGAGAATGGCAGATCCAACGAAATCCTTAGACACGAACGGCTAGCGCCGCCAGTCAAGGCCGAGCCGTTCGGCACGAACCAGGAGAAAAACCGGGTGGAGCGAGGTCTAATGGCGAGGCTGTGCGACCAAGCGGACTCCGAGGGCGGAACAGACTCTGCTGATCGTGTCAAAACGTGGATGAGCTCCGGGACGCAAGGCTTTGTAAAGGGCTTCCCGAGTTAGCCCCGCAGCTTGAGCAATTTCAGCCATGCCGCGCGCTCGGGCGGCCACTCCTAAGGCATGGGCCAACTCTGCCGCATCACCTTCTTCGATCACCATGGTGATATACGCGGCAATGTCGGCCTCGCTTTTAAGCTGCGCAGCAAGATCGAATTCAGGTAGGTCGGCTATAACGATTTTTTCAGGCATGAATCAATTCTCCAATCTGGCTGCGCGCTCCAGGGCGATGGCGATGTCGGCTGCTTGTGTGGACTTGTCTCCACCGCCGAGCGAGGAAGGCAAATATGATCTTTAGGTTTTGGCTGATGTCCGTTCTGATCCTGCTCACGGGGACTGTCTTCGCGAAAGACACTTACCACTATGAACCAGCAATAGCCGAACTCACGGGCAAATTGATAGAAAAGGTTTACTATGGCCCGCCCGGCTACGGCGAGAACCCCAAAACTGATTCCAAGGAACACGCAACCGTTCTGAGACTCACAAGTCCAATTAAAGTAATAGCTGATAAAAAAGATGAAATCAACGAGACAAAAAACAACATTAAAGAACTGCAAGTAATCAATATCAAAAGACTCCCACTCTCAATATACCTAAAGAAGAATGTCAGGATAAGTGGCAGACTGTCCTCTGCAATTACTGGTCACCATCACACTGACGTACTAGTGGAGATAGACTCGATAGCGCTGCAGTAGTCAAAGGACGCATTTTTTTGAGAACGCGTCGATTAACCTCAAAGGGAAAATACCCCAAGGTGAGGCGAAAGGGCTGATACAAGCAGAGAGGAAAACTCGATGAGTAATAACGCCGTAGAAGTATTCACCGAACTGTGCCAGTTCACTGTCGACCCCGCTTCGGTTCAGTTGCTTCCACAAAAATACTGCCTTGGTAATCTGATCGTCATCCTGGGAAAGGTCAATCCGGCCGCTGATTCCTCAATAACAGTTGGTTGCCTGGACCCGAAGAATGTTGTTCTGCTCACCGAAGTATCGGCCCTACTACAACGTAAGGTTAAGCCGGTGCAGCTTAACGATCATGAAATCGTCAAGGCTATAAACACAGGTCACGGCCTGGTGCAGAATGATCCCTCGGAAAGGCTGATCCTCAGGCCGGTCAATGAACTGTCGTTCTCGCCCGACCTCTCTCCTGTGCAACTGCTGAACGAAATTCTCGGTAAAGCCTTGGATCACGGCGCGACGGACATCCACTTCGAGACGTATGAGGATGACGTGGACGTGCGGATCAGGGTCGATGGCATGCTTAAAGGCCTCTCGACTGCGGTTGACAACGACAACATCGCTACAATCACCTCCCGCATCAAGATCCTCGCTGGATGCGATATCGCCGAGCGCCGCCGAGCCCAGGACGGCCGCATCATCGCCGTCTATGAAACAGATGGCAAGAGACGCAATATCGATTTCAGGGTGTCAGTCGTGCCGGGTCCTTTTGGCGAAGATGTTGTCATGCGCGTCCTCGACAGCTCAAATGCGATGATCGGTCTGGACAAACTGGGCTTTCACAAGGATGTCATGACCCAATTCGAGCAGATAGCGGCCAATCCCGAAGGGCTCATTCTGGTGACCGGCCCTACAGGAAGCGGCAAAACGACGACGCTGTATTCCGCTCTGCAGAGGATTAATACGCCGGAAAACAAGATCCTGACCGTTGAAGATCCTATCGAGTACACCTTCGACAAGATCAATCAGAAACAGATCACGCCGTCCATGGATTTTGCTGATTACGCGCGCTCCTTCATGCGCCACAACCCGGACGTCATTCTGATCGGCGAGATACGCGACGAAGAAACCGCCGGTGCGGCAATGCGTGCGGCGCAGACAGGACACCTCGTGCTCAGCACGCTGCACACAAACGACGCGGTACGAACCGTCTCGAGGCTCTTCACCTTGGGGATCGATGCCGGCGTTGTCTCAGGTTCGCTGCTGGGAGCGATATCGCAGCGCCTGGTGCGGAAACTGTGTGAACACTGCAAGATACCCACTGCCCCCACGGAACAACAGCATCAGCTCTTCAATCTCCCCCCCGAGGACGGAAGGTATCACACGGCTTCAGGTTGCGAAGCCTGCGGCTACTCGGGCTTCAAGGGGAGAACAGGCATTTATGAGCTCTTCATCCCCGATGACGAGATCGCCGACATGATAGCGTCCGAGCAGTCGATCCACATCATCCGGCGGCGGGCGATAGAGAAAGGGATGCGTTCATTACTGGACGACGCGCTCGACAAGGCCCGTCAGGGCATCATCCCGCTTTCCGAGATCCTGCGAGCGGTTCCCTACAGAATCATCACCGCGGAACGAGAGCTCAATCGCGCGAGTGGACTGACTTGAAAGGCGGACCTAAGGGGCCAGAGGGGCAGGATCTTTTCCAAAGCTTGACCCGACCTCTGCGAGGACACGGCTCCTAACCCAAACCCGCCCACTCTTCGAGCACCTGAGTGAAAAGACCATTTTTCTTTCGACACAGGCTGGCGTATCATCACCTTAGCAGCAGGCACCGCAATACGACGACAAGGAGAACTATCATGGCATACCTCGAAATCACCCTGAAAGTTTCGAATGAAAATCGTCCCGCCGCCGCCGGCGTGTACAACAAATACAAGGAACCGTTTCTGAAGCAGGTGCAGGGCGCAAAGTCCAAGGAACTGTTGGTGAGGGATGAGGATGTCCAGGTGCTGCACGGCTTCGCCACCGTGGCCGATGCAAAGGCCTACCTCCAGAGCGACCTCTTCACCCACGACGTCGTGACCGCCCTCAGCCCGTATCTCGATGCGGCACCGGAGGTCCGCATCTACGAGGTAGCTTGATCTGCGGCCGCGAGAACCACGGCAAACGGGAAACGCTCCTCGGGCGTTTCCTGTTGTCATTAAAACAGGGTTGAGCTACATTTCCTTCCCATCTTCATGCTGTTCCTGAGAGGCCTATTCCTTCCTCGCTGGAACAATTCCGTCGGTCTCCGCATCCGAGACATTTAAGAGGTACTAGCAAAACAAAAGATCTAGGAACAAACGATGAGCGAACAATCTGTCGTGAGCTGCGACTTCGAGCGACATGCGGATGCGATACTGGAAATTTTCAACGATGCGATCGTGAGCTCAACGGCGCTCTATGAATACCAGCAGCGGACACGGCAGTTCATGGCCGGCTGGTTCGACGCCAAGCGGGCCGGCGGGTTCCCCGTGATCGGGATCGAGGACGGCACCGGGACGCTGCTGGCATTCGGAAGCTACGGCACCTTCCGTGCTTTTCCAGCCTTCAAGTACACCGTCGAGCACTCGGTGTATGTGCATAAGGATCACCGCGGCCACGGGCTGGGCCGGGCGGTGATGCAGGAGCTGATAGCGGCGGCACGGAAGAACGACGTGCATGCCATGATAGGCGGCATCGATGCGACCAACACCGGAAGTATCGCGTTGCATGAGCAGCTTGGCTTCAGGCATGTCGGCACTCTGCCCCAGGTCGGCTTCAAGTTCGGCCGCTGGCTTGACCTCGCCTTCTACCAGTTGTTGCTGGACACGCCCGGCCATCCGATAGATGGCTAATTTATAGCGGGGTCGCCGCTGCTGAAGAGTCCCGTACAGGCTCCATTCTTGTTGAGGTGCTCCGTTTCGTTGTACCTGTGCACACGCTAAAATCCCCCCTGTACCCCCTTCGCAAAGGGGGTGGACGTAGTAGCAGTCACCATCCTATAGCAGCCTATCCCCTTCGGCCCCAGACCTCAGGATCGAGGACTGAGCCTTATGATCAAGGGCATGAGCCTCATTGTCGAGGGTATGAGCCTCATTGTCGAAGGTATGAGCCTCATCGTCGAGGGTATGAGCCTCATCGTCGAGGGTATGAGCCTCATAATCGAGGGTATGAGCCTCACCATCGAGGGTATGAGCCTCACCATCGAGGGTATGAGCCTCATCATCGAGGGTATGAGCCTCATCATCGAGGGTATGAGCCTCATCATCGAGGGTATGAGCCTCATCATCGAGGGTATGAGCCTCATCATCGAGGGTATGAGCCTCATCATCGAGGGTATGAGCCTCATCATCGAGGGTATGAGCCTCATCATCGAGGGTATGAGCCTCATCGTCGAGGGTATGAGCCTCATCGTCGAGGGTATGAGCCTCATCGTCGAGGGTATGAGCCTCATCGTCGAGGGTATGAGCCTCATTGTCGAGTGTGTGAGCCTCATCGTCGAGGGTATGACCTTCCTGACGGGAGGAAGAGGATTGGGTGGGATGAGGGGCCGGATAAAATCAGGGGGCTTACCAACTGGAGAAGAGTCTTGGGGCGCCATGGTGGCGCCCCAAGGGATTACTTAGCAGCTTTCAGATCAGGAGATTGTCACGCTGGTGACCGGGGACCAAGGGCCAGGTCCATCTGCACCGTGGTGTCTCATACGGAAAAAAGTGTTACCTGCTTGCAGGTTCTCCATGAGCATTCTGGAGGCATCTGGGAACATCGAGTGGTGGAACCAGTCCGCCTCACGTGAAGGGTCCCCCCTGTTGATATGAATTTCGTGATTGTAAGCGCCCGGTACGGTGGAGGCACTGCCAAGTGCCTTGCCCAGTTCACCGAGGTTCTCCACGTTAAAGTCGTTGGAGGAGGTCAGGGGCGACTTTGTCCTGTTATGTGCCCTACGTTCATGGGTGACTGGGAAACCTGTGGTGGACAGAGCGTCAGGGTTCAGTACGGAGCCACCTTCAAGAAGTGGAACGATCTGGTCCAGAATGACGACGATCTCACCCATTATTTTGTCCCGATCATGAATCAGGACCCGGTCACCGTTGCTGGCCGCCCGGAAGGCCACTTCATAGGCATCAGTCTTTTCGAAAAACAACTGTAACAGCGCTAGATTTGTCCCCCAGAAAGTATCAGGGTAGTTCCGGTTGTTGGTGAGAGAACGCCTCACCGTTAAAAGGAAAGCGAGAAATTTTGCCGGATTCATTTGTCGATAGTTCCGCTTTATCCTACGCTGCATCGTCGTCACCTCCTTAGTACCGTCTAGGCAAACCTAAACAATTAGGTTGCACTAAGAAAAATACCCACACCTTTTCAGGCTGTCAAGGTGACCGATGTGCCGAGAGGAAAATGTGGTGCAAGACGAAGGCGACGCCACACGCATCAAAACCATCAATATCATATTGAAAACAGCAAATCTTTAGGACAATATGGCGGTGGCACGAGGGCAAAAAATTTAGTCCGCAAGCGGAGGCGCCCACTGCAGCAGTGGACCCGATTTTTTCACACCGGCCTCTGGCTCTTTCTTCGGGGGCTGGTCGGGCGCGGGTTGCTTCCCCAGCAAAAACTGCTTCACTTTGTCCGAAAGTGGGACCGAGGTCTCGGCTACCGTGATGTCCTTGATGTCTTTAGCGGGTCCGGACAAGGCGACGGTCTGCACCTGACCGGAAGCGTATTTTATGACCAGGGTATCGGCAACGGCCGGCCCGCTGCAGGCGAGGCAGATAACGACTGCGCCTAGAGATTCCAGTTTCCAGTTCCTACTGATTCCTTTCCGTTTCATGCGCTACTCCTATTCTCACTGGTTAGAGGACACCACATGTACAACTACGACGAGGACATCACCACGGCGACACCGCATTTCCGGCTGCCGGGATGGATCGCATGCGCTCCTTTCGAGGATTACCTGGGCATGCAGATCGAGGAGGCGAAGGACGGACGTGCGGTGCTCAGCATGCCCTTCAAAGTGAAGCTGGCCCAGGGCGCGGGCCTCATGCACGGAGGCGCGATCACGTCGCTGGCCGACACCGCGGTGGCCATGGCGATCAAGAGCATACTCCCGGAAGGGTCCGACTTCGTTACGGTGGACTTGCAACTGAAGTTTTTTGCCGCGGTCAGGGAAGGTTCGGTACGCGCCGTGGCGCGGGCCATCCCGCAGGATGAACGCAAGATCCACGGAGAAGCGGAGATCTTCAACGGGGACACCAAGGTGGCGGAGTTCAAGGCGTTCTTCATCGTTAAGAGAAGGGGGGCAGAGTAAATCAAATCCCCCCTATCCCCCCTTTAACAAGAGGGGGACGTTTGGGCACGGGATGTGGTTGATGGCAATTCCTAAGGCAAAGCGCGATTCTCACTGCGCATACTCTTTCCAGACCAAGCCGGTGTCGGCGTTGAACTTGGTGATGCCTTCGCTGTCCTGCATGCTGCCTGTGAAGGCTTCGTCGTCTTCCCACAAGATCCCCTCCGGCATGAGCACGCGGGCCACTACTCCCTTGCCGGTGATGGTCCTGGCTCCCAACGGCTTCGTCTTCGCGGCCTTGCTCTGCTCGTACACCTTCAGGGTTAACTTTAAAGGCGCCGGCTCTTTGCCTTCGGTTTCCACCGCGAAGGTGTAGATCCCCTCCCCTGCCTTTTCGATGATCGCTTCCCTGGTCTTCTCCGGCGTTTTCACCACGATGGGCGACAGCTCTTTCTCACGCCTGGATTCGGTCCGGGTCAGCGCCCTCCCCCTTTTCGACTTGGGGTACTCCTTGAAGGAAACGGTGAGCTTGACGTCGTGCCCCCCGGCTACGATCAGCTTCAGATCGCCGTGTATGGAGGGGATCACCAGACCTTTCTCTTCGGGCGGCTTCTCCGAAGGCCTCGGGCCTACCGTTTCTTTCTTCGCCTCAACCGGCTTCGCCGGCGCCGGCAGTTGCCCGGCTGCCGCTACGGCGGCACGACGGGCCTGCTCCGCCTTCTCCGCGGCCAACCGTTCCCGGGCCAACTGTTCCGCCTGGGCGCGCAGTGCGGCAAGGCGCTCGGCCTCGGCTCTCTTACGCGCCTGTTGTTCCTGCTCCACCCTCATCTTCTCGGCCGCCGCCAGACGAGCCAGTTCGGCCTTGGCGGCAGCTGCCTGGGCGCGTTCCTGCGCCTGCTTTTCCTGCTGCGCCTTCAGGGCGGCCACCCGCTCCTGCTCCGCCCTCTTTTTATCCTGCAGTGCCTGCTCGGCAAGCCTCTTTTTCTCTGCGGCTGCCTGACGCTGCTGTTCCGCCTTCTCCGCCGCCAGGCGCTCTCGTTCGCGCGCCACCCTATCCGCCTCGGCGCGCTGTGCCGCTTTACGCTCCTGCTCAGCCTTGCGTTTATCCTGCAAGGCCTGCTCGGCTTGCCGCTTCTTCTCCGCTGCAGCCTGACGCCGCTTTTCCGCCTGCAGGGCGGCCAGTTGTTCGCGCTCGCGCGCCTGTCGCTCCGCCTCGGCGCGCTGGGCCGCTTTGCGTTCCTGATCCGCCTTTTTCTTCTCCTCGGCGAGTCGTTTCTTCTCCGCTGCGGCCTGGCGCCGCTGTTCGGCCTTCTCCGCTTCCTGCTGCTCCCGTTCGCGGACAACTCTTTCCGCCTCGGCACGCTGGGCGGCTTTGCGCTCCTGCTCGACCTTGCGCTTTTCCTGCAGGGCCTGCTCGGCGAGCCGCTTCTTCTCCGCTGCCGCCTGGCGCCGCTGCTCGGCCTTTTCGGCTTCCTGCTGCTCCCGCTCGCGGGCGAGCCTTTCCGCCTCGGCACGCTGGGCCGCTTTCCGCTCCTGCTCGACCTTGCGCTTTTCCTGCAGGGTCTGCTCGGCGAGCCGCTTTCTCTCGGCGGCGGCCTCCCGCTCCTGGCGCGCCTTTTCCACGGCCAACTGTGCCCGCTCACGGGCCGCTTGCTCGGCCCGGGCTTGTTCCGCGGCGACACGTTCCCTTTCCGCTTCCCGCTTTTCCTGTAGCTCCTGCTCGGCCTGGGCGGCCGCCACACGACGCTCGTGCTCCGCCTTTTCCGCGGCGACCCGTTCCCGCTCGCGGACCAGCCTCTCCTGCTTGGCCCTCTCTGCGACGCGGCGCTGCAACTCGGCCTGCCTTTTGTCCTGTAACTCCTGCTCGACTCTTTTGGCCTCGGCGGTCTTCCGCTCCTGCTCCGCTTTCTCTGCGGCAGCCTTTTCCCGCTCGAGCGCCAGCTTTTCCTGTCGCGCCTTTTCGGCAGCCTTACGCTCCTGCAGCGCCTTCTCGCGCGCGACCTTCTCCTGCTCCGCTTTCGCCTGGGCCGCTTCGGCGGCCTTGCGTTCCGCCTCTTTTTTCTCGGCAACTTTGCGTTCGGCTTCCAACTTCTCGGCTACTTTGCGTTGGCGTTTCGCCTCTTCCTCGGCCTGCCGTTCCTGCTCCGCCTGCAAGACGGCCAGCCGTTTGCGCTCGGCCTCCTCGCGGGCCTTGGCCTCCTCGGCCGGATCGGGCGGCGGCGTCACCGATTCTTCCGCCTCGGCGGTGTCATCGTCCTGCTCCTCGGCTTTGACCTTGGGCAGCACGGCCGGCGTCTGTTTCGGACCCGGCGCAGGCTGCTTCGGCCTGCCTGCGGCTTTCTTGGCGGCCACCATCTCTAACTGCGTATCTTCCGCTACCGCCTCAGCGGGCAGGTCCGGCAGATTCGCCTGCGCCGCAGTATCAGGCTCTGTGGCGGGAGGATCGACGGCCGCGAGGGGGCTCGCGGGGAGTACGCCAACCGGGGTGGCAGCCGGGGCGGCGCTGGCATTGTCTGGTGCCGCGGTGGCTGCCATTGGGAGTGACGAAGGGGATAGCCATAGGATGTCGAACTTGGCGGCGGTTCCGGTCTGGGGATAGTAGATGACAGCCGACGACAGCACGAGAAACAGCAGGGTGTGGACCGCAAGGGAGCCCAAGGTGGCCCAAACGATGCCACCCCGGTCTACCCTTCTGTTCAACCACACGTAATCGTCCATAAATCCGTCGACTCCACTAGTTTCGGGTCCGTGCCGCATCTACCGGCAGGAGCACCTACCGGTCAGGCCTCATCTTTCTTGTCGTCCAGGACCGCAGGCCGCACGTTGGGATACTTCTCCATGAGATACCGGTATTGAGGCACGTTCTTTACGAAGATGTTGGTCACCTTGTCGGCATATATCAGTTTCCATTCGGGGTGAATCAGTAAATGGCGCGAAAGCGTGGCATCCGCAGGAAAGATGATCCACGATATCCGGTATTTTTCCAGGATCATTTCCCACCCTGGTTTGAAAGCGGTGACGTTGAAGTATTCCTTCAACCGATCGGCACCGTACATGTCGAGCCTGCCGTCGATAAACACCTTGTATTTCGGCGCCGCCGCATAGATCAGGCAGTCGCCGAATTCGTCGTTGTTGAACATGTTGCCCGGTATCTGCTCCCTTTTCAGGAATTCGATGGCGGCCATGGGTTTGATTTTGGGATTGAACTGGAAATTGATCCGCCCGGAGTACACCATGACCACCACCGCCCCGATCGCCGCCAGCGGCCAAAAGTATCCCGTGGTGCACGCATCGATGGCGGCGATGTTACACGACCGCTGTTTCAGGAAGCGGGCGAAGCCGGAATCGGACTCTCTGAGCACCTGGTTCAGCCTCTTGGCGATGATAGGAGCGACGATGATGGCGAACAGCGGGATGTACCGGGCCGAGAAGAGTGACATGTGGGTAAAAAGCAGGACCAGAATCATCTCGACGAGGTTCAGCTTGAACCTGGACAACCCCACGGTGGCGAGCAACACAAAGAGCAGCAGCTCAAAGTACTTGATGTAGTATTCGTGAAAATTGGGCGAAAGGAACTCGGAAACACCGTCCATGAGATCCTTGGACGAGGTGAGCTGGAATGGGAACAGCAGGATATGGAGGCCGTAGGGATTCACGACGCTCGCCGCGAGGCAGGCGAGTATGGCAAGGCCCAGACCGCGCAGCCTCCGCAGGCCCTCCGTCCTCCCCTCACCGTGACTGAAGAAGGAATCCAGCAGGTTGCCGAGGAAATACGCACCCAAAAGAATGAACCCGCCCATGAAGCCGCCGTGCAGGTTTGCCCACGGGATCATGATCAACGGCAGCAGGAACAGGTGGTTCCTTCCGCGGTATTGGTATAGGTCCAGGATGTAGTACCAGGCCACCATGATGACCAGCGAGAAGACATGCGGCCGGGCCAGCCAATGCAGCTGCGCTGCGCCCCCGACCAGGATGACCACGAACAGCGCGACGAGGATGTCGCAGTCTTCTTTTTGCATCATCTTGAAAAGCAGGAAGCAGGAGAGCGCCAGGAAAAAGGCGAAGAAGATGACCACGCCGGTAAGCCCGTACGCCTGGTGCACCAGCGCCATGATCACCTCGGAGAGCCATTCGTGGGCGGTCCAGGGAAGCGGCGGTGACAGGAAGGAAAACATGTCATGGTGCGGGATGCTGTGCGTGCGCAGCATGTATTCGCCGGCGCGGATGTGGTAGCCGGTATCGCCGTCGTTGAGGAGCGATTTCCCGGAGTACAGCGCAATAATCAAAAAAATGGTTATGAACAGGACGTCGCCAATGGAAGGAAGGAGGAAAGTCTTTTTGCGGTCGTAGTTGCTCAATGGATACCACCTTCACCAGTAATCATTACAGGCTTCGCCGCGCTACGCCGCTACCGCGCGGATTAGCATCTGTTTCCCCAGGGGCTTGAACGGAAGCCTCAGATAGAGACGAATCAGCAGCGGCGACACGGGCAGGGCCGATTTGATGGTCAGGGGGAGAAAACGCGGCGCGCAGTAGATGACCCTAAAGCCGTGACAGGAGAGGAAGTCGCTGAGGCTGCCATCGGTGTACACGGTCCGGTGGCTGAAATCATCGAAGTATTCCCGGTAGGCGAACCGGTAGTTGGGCTGCAACAGGTTCAGGGTTCCTCCCGGGGTGAGCTTGTTGCGCAGTTGAGCCAAGGTCTGCGCGAACTCCTCCTGGGACAGGTGCTCGAAGAGGTTGCTGGCGAAGACGAAATCCACCGATCGCTCCGCAATGCCGCTCAAGTCGATGACGGAGCCGATGACCGTTTCCACCCCTTGGGCCGCGTGTTGCGGCATCCCTTCCCAGAGATCGAGGGCGATGCGGCGGGCGCAGCGGATATGGTTGATGAAATGACAGTATCCAGCCCCCAACTCCAGCACGCAGGCGCCCTCCGGGATCAGGGCCTGGAAATAGGACTCGCACAGCGTCTTCCAGAGCAGGTCCCTGCGCTCATCGTAGGGAAGACGTATCTCGTGGTAACTCTTCATACTCACGGCCGTTTTCTCCATCCGAAGACGATGCCCAGAATCATGCGCGTCCCCACCTTGAGCGCCTTCCAATTGCTGGAGTTGCCCCCTTTGCTGAAGCCGACCCGGTTGTGGAAGGTGATGGGGCACTCCACCACCGCCATCCCGCGGGCCAGTGCCGTATCCAGGAGATGGGCGTTGAATTCCAGGTTTATGGCCGGGTTCAGGTACGGCAAAAGTCGCTCCAGCGGGCGGTTGCGGCAGAGTTTGTAGGTCGTGCCGACGTCGGTGAAGGTCCCCTTGCCCAGGTGCTTTACCTCGAGCAGTTTGCCTGCGAAAAAGTTGCCGTAGTACATGAAGGTGCTCAACTGGGTGCGCTGCTCCCGCAACTGTTCGCTAATGCGCGTGCCGTTAACCAGGTCCGCGTGTGGCAGGTAGGCCAGGAACTTCTCGATGTCGTAGGCCCTGAACGTCATGTCCCCTTCGCACAAGAGGGTGAGATCGGTATCGGTGTAGCGCAGCCCCTCGCGCAGGGCGCGATAGACGCAACTGCCGTATCCCGGCACCGGTTCATGCACCACGAAGGCACCTGCCTTTCGGGCCACCTCCGAGGTGCGATCAGTGCTGTTGTTGTCCACCACCACGACACGCCGAACCAGCGGATGCGCTGCGAAGTCCTCAACCGCGTGCCCTATGCTCAACTCGTCATTGAATGCGGTCAGCACCACCGTGAGGCTCAGCTCCTTGGAGGGAGCCCAGCGCACGACCCGGCTGCCACGCTTGTAAGGGAGCAGGACGAAGAGGTCGCACAGGATGAGGATCAGCCCTGCGACGACCGGGATGCCGCTGTACCAGACGATCCTGTCCACCACCCAGAGCCACTGGCCGTCCACCTGCAATAGCAGCCTGAAGACTCCGAGCAGCACCCCGGTCAGGTAGACGCCAAGTCCAAGGCCAGCGATAAGGAGGCCGTAGAGGAAGGCGGGGAACGAGGCGAGCCCAGGGGAGACAGTTGCGGAGGAGCTGATCTCTGTCATTTTCGCCTGTAGAGGTACCACTGATTGGACTCGGCCGCGAGTCGGAAACGGGACTGCAGCGCCGGCATGTAGATCCTCATCAGCCCATCGTGCATCCGCCCCGGCTCCGTGGGCCGTTTCGGCACCATGACGATGTCGGTATCGCCAAAAAACCTCGCCTCGGAGGGACGGTGGCTGTCGCTGAAAGTGTAGTTATAAGCGACGGCGGCCATGCCTCCCTTGGGAGCGGGCCGCCCCAAGGCGTAGGGAAAAGGATTCATCATGTCCATGGTCAGGACCTTTTCCGATGGAGCGGAACTCTGCCGCAGCAAAAGGATGCCGTCGTTGACCGATTCGACGTACAGCCTGCCGTTGCTGTCCGGCTCGGCCTCGTTGTCGTATAGCAGCATTCCCTTCAGGCGCGGCTCCGTGAACCGCGTTACAGAGGCAAGGCCAGAGGGGTGCGCCTTCTGCATGACGCCATAAGCAAGTCCGGTTGCCTGGCTGCAGAAGGAAACGAGGATGAAAGCCGTTCCGACAAGGACGGTACCCTTAACACCGACAGAGACCGGCCTTGACTTACCAGGGTTATTCCGGCTCCAGGCGCTGAGGTCGACGGTCACCCACAGGGCATATATCGCGGTAAGCGGCAGTTCCGAGTACTGCTGGTTGCTGCACAAAAGCAGCATGTCGATCGCGAAGATGATACAGCCCAGGAGAACGCCGGCCAGGCGGCGAGCCCCCTTCCCCTCGCCCTTCGCACGGGCACTCAGAATGGTCAACAGGAGCACGAACAAAAGGGAGAGCGCGTTGAGCGTGAACTTCTGTAACACCTCTGTGTAGCTGAAGCTTTTGGACCGTGCGCCGGCTGCGATACCGAGGTCCCGCAAAATTGCGCCGATATCGAACTGGAGATACGCCAAAAAGGCGAGGCTCACCAGACAGAATCCGACGCCGATGCCGGTCACGCGCCTCTTGTCGAAACGCCTCCACAAGAAAGAAGCTCCGATGAGAAGAACCGCTGCGGCGAAGTAATTAGCCTTCAGGAACAGACACAGAGCGGTGACTGCACCGGTGGAAACTCCCCCAACTAGCCGGTCCTCGTACGGCACGTCGCCCCCCTGTGGGAAAGACTCGATCATCAGCACGCCGAGCAGCGCGTAACCGTAGCGGTTGTAAAACATGGCGTGGCTCGAGTTGAGTGCCCCCCAGCCCAGGGAATACGGGGAAACCACCAGTAGCGCCAGGTAAAGGCAAACCAGGAACCGCGGGCCGGGCGGCACCGTGTCGCGGCAAAGACGGTAGGCCCAGATGCCTGCGGCGAATGCGAACATCGCGTTACCATAGCCGATGGCGTCGACGGAGTAATGCGAGGCCGCAAGACCTGATGCGACAACCAAGAAGGAGAGCGGGCCCCATGGGCTGGTGTAGTCGAGGTGCGGACGCTGCCCCGTGACCACCCGCCACCCGTTGTCGAGCAGGAAGAATATGTCGTGTCCGAACTTACGGGTGGGAACGGCGCCGATATAAACCGCGGCCGCACAGATACCAACCAGGAAGAGCAGAAACAACAACAGAGAGCGACAGTTCTTGCCGCGAGGAATACTGCTGGAACAGTTCATAAAAAATCATCCCGGTAAACGCGCCGCCCCCCCCCTCCCCTTGCACGAAGCGGCAAAAAGGTACCCTCCGTCACGGGAGGGAGCATTCAAGCAATCTCTATCTTGTTACCGACGACGGTTGCCGTTAGGTCCAGCGTACCGGCCGGCAGTTCTAGCACGCTGGACGCCGTGGGGTGGTAGCCGGAAATCCGGTTCGGGGCGAGGGTGGTGACAAGTGCCACCACCCGCTGTTCCCGGTCCAGAAACGCCACGTCGATGGGAAACTTCATGCCGAAGGTGTGTACGCTGTTGCAAGGCTTGATCCACAGCGCCTGCCCCGGCGGAAGTCGATCCCTACCGAGCAGACCCTTGAGCCTAGCCAGGAAACTCTCCGCGACGGAGACGGTTCCTGCCAGTACGCGGCCCGAGGTGTGGTCAATGGCCCTCATCTAGTCGAACATCTTTTCCGGCAGGAACAACCGGATGCCGACCGTGCCGACGAAGCTGTTGGGGTTGTACTCCTGCGGCGTGGTCTTGATGTTGCCAGCGGGGGCGAAGATCCCTTTCAGCTCGGCAGTCAGAGCGATGCCCCTGGTTACGAAGTAATCGACACCGGCGCTGACGTGCCCGCCGGTGGTCCACTCAAGGCCGTACCTGCGGTCGGCTAGGTTGGTGAATTTCCCCTTGATGAGATCGACACCGGCTCCCAAGTAAGGGACAAGGAGCTTTTCCGGAGTAAAGCGGTACTGAAGCCCAAGTGAAATATCGGTCAAGGTCGCCTCCCCAACCTTCGCACCTGCCGCTTCCACCCTGAGGGTTGGGACGTGCGTGATGTCGAGTTCGGCGACGACATTCTTGCCAACACCGTAGATGAGGCCTCCACCAGCAGCAAGGCCAGTGTTGGTATCATCGACCCCGGTGATGAAGTCATCCTGGACCGGCATCAGAAAGCCGACCTTGCCGGTCAGGCCGAGCCTGCCGTCGATGTCAGCCGCCATGGCGGGCCCTGCTGTTACCGTTGAAATAAAAATCATCAGGAAGATAACTCTGCGCATCATGCCTCCTCATACTTTGATCGTGGGCAAGGAGCAGCCATTGAGGCGGCTGTTCCTAAACGGGACGAGTAGCCTTCAGCTAGGGTGCCTTGTCCTGCGTGACGGTGGCGATGAAACCACCATACGAGAGCATGGAGACGCCCCCCGAGGTGGCCGTTGCCTGGTATATCACCGATTCGGTATTGGTCATCCCGGCTCCCGGCGCTGCCAAGCTGACATTGCAGGTGAATATCCCCATGCCGTGATCATCGGTCCTTACCGTAATTTTCAGCGGATCATCAAAGGGATAAACAACTGGTACTCCGGGCAGGGGCGGCACCAATTCAATCCTGGTATCGAGGTTCCTGCCAGTGTTAGAGATCTCCAGGGCGACTGCGACGTTGGGCAGAGGGATGCCGTTGTTGTCGAGCACCTGGAAAGGCACCAGCTGTTTAAAGGTCACAGTACCTACGAAATCAAATGCAACTGTCCCGGAAAGACGGTTGAGGTTGCCACTTGGATCACTTGCGGAGCCCGAGGTGAGGAAGTTTATAACATAGCTGTTCTGGCGGACGATATCGATGGTGTGGTAAGCAGTGACCTCCTTATCGTTAACCGTGGTGGTTGACTTCACGATTATGCTCGAGCTAGTGGGAGTCGCAGCCGACCTGAGGCGGCACACGGCATTGCCCATGGAATCAGTATTAACCGTGAAGGGTTCCTGGATATTGCCTGATGGATCGAGGACGTTGGCCGAACCACCAACGACGCTGAAAGTGACCGGGTTGTCCTGCACCGGCTTCGGTGGAGACTGCAGATCGGTTACGGTTGCCGTCAGGATGACGTCGCTGTTGATGCCTACGGTTTGTTTATCGCTTGCAAGCGTCATCTTGATGATTGAAGCCGAGAGGGGTTGGGTCGTGATCTGCACGGGTGCAAGGGCCGTAACCACGGTGCCGTCGATGGTGGCCAAGGCCTGCAGGATGACGGCAGACGTCGAAGCGGGGTTTAGGGCACGGATACGGGCTATCCCCTTGCCGAGCGAGTCGGTGACCGCTGTGGGGGTGATGACCGCTGCTTCCCCCGAGGCGATACTGAAGTTGACGGTCTGGCCTACCACAGGGTTTGCGCCGGAATCCTTTAGCGTCACCGCAACGAAAAACTCCTCGTTGTTATCCACAACCAGCTTGCTGGCAGCCATTGTCATAGTGTAGTTGACGGTTGAGATGGTGGTTGGCACCACCTGGAAGGGGATATTGGCCACGACGGCGTTACCGCCCACCGTGGCGGTCGCCTCGATGATGACGTTGGAGACGGCGGCTGGATTGCCGGCCTTGACTATGGTGGTGGCCTGGCCGTTGGCATCGGTGAAAGAGTTCGTTATCACCATGGATGCCGGTCCTGCGGCCACCCTAAAAGTGACCGCGAGATTCGCTAGGGGGTTGTTGGAGCCGTCTTTGGCCGTGGCGATGATAACCTGTTCCTGGTTGGGGCTGACCGCCAGGGAGGTCATGCTGAGGGACAGCCTGGTGCTGTTGAGATTCGCGTCAGCTGGAGAGACCTGGAAGTTTCCGTAGCCGACCACGCTCTTGCTGTTCACCGTCGAGGCTCCCTGGACGATGACGTTGGTGGTGACGGCGGTGGCGCCGGTCCTGACAAAGGCCAGGGCGACACCGTTGGAGTCGGTCCTGGCGGAGGTCGACACCGCTGTGGCCGGTCCCGCCGTGATCGAGAAGTTCACAGTCTGGTTGGCGATCGGGGTGTTGGAGGCATCCTTCAACACCGCCGTGACGATCAGCTGTTCGTTGGCGAACGCCGCTGATTTGGCGGGGGTGAGGGTGAGACTGTAGGGGGGGGTACCGGACGTAGTGCCGCCGACAGTCCCGCCAGGGTTAAACGGGTCGGTTTTGCCGCTGGAACTCGAGCCGCATCCCGCCAGGGCCAGCATCAACACCGGCAATAGTATCAGAGCCACCTTATTAAAATAGCGCATGCCCCCTCCTCATAAATTGATATCAGGATTTGCTACTTCTTGCAGAGCCTCGAGTAAATGAGAGCCAATTCGACTGCGATTATCATCAAGATAGCGGTGTTTAAATCAAAGTGCATGACGTGTCTCCTTATGAGGCGTATTTATTTGAAAAGGGTTTTGCTGATCTGAACATAGGCCGGTCCCAAAATGACGACCAGAAGCGCAGGAAAGACGAACATGACCAGCGGGAAAATCATCTTGATGGTGGTCTTGGCCGCAGCTTCTTCAGCAATCTGCTTCCTCTTGGTGCGTAGGGAGTCCGAATGAACAGTGAGGGCCTGGCTCAAGCTGGTGCCGAAGCGCTCTGTCTGAGCCAGCATGGTAACGAAAGATTTAACATCGTCGACCATGGTGCGCGCAGCCATGTCCTTGAGCGCTTCAATGCGCGGCTTACCGGCCCTTGTCTCCATGGTCGCCACCTTGATTTCTTTGGCAAGCGGGTCATTGGCAAACTGGGGCACTTCGGTAGTCTTTATCAGTGCGGCGTCCATACTGAGCCCGGCATCCACGCAGACCGTGAGCAGGTCGAGTATGTCTGGTAGGGTATGGAAGATCTTCAGCTTCCGCTCGTTGTACTGGTGCGACAGCCAGTAACTGGGCGCCAGATAGCCCACGATGGCCAAAATTATCGTCGTGAGAATCATCAACCGGTTAAAGGACAGCCCCCTGGCCATGACGTAGAAGAGCACGAAGGAGACGGGAAGGAGTATGGTGAGCAGGATCTTGCAACCAAAAAAGACGTAGACGCTCTCCCGCTTGTACCCGGCCGCAACCAGCATCTGGGTATACTTTCCCTGCTCCTTGGCTGATAACTTCAACGAGCGCCCCAGTTGCCCCAAGTGGTCGTACCATTTGGGTGCTTCCGGGACCAGTTCGACCTTGCTCACCTCCTGCACTTCGAACTTCTCAAGCCTGCTCTGCACAACACCCCGCCGCGACAGATAAGGATATATTGCGGCGACTGTCAGGAGAACAACGGCGATGAAAACGATTACAGTTATTGCGAAGACCACCGTCCCCCCCTAAATCCTAATCCTGATGATTTTCCTGATCACGAAGAAGCCGATCAACTGCAAGACCACGGCGAGCCCCAAGACGTACAGCCCCTTCGTCTCCTTGTAAAGAAGCGACTCGTATTCGGGATTGAGGATATTAAAAATCAAAAAGGTACATATTGGCAGCGCGCCCAAAACGTACCCCGTCATCCGCCCCTGTGCGGTGTACACGCGAACCTGCCTTCTTATTTTCAACCTCTCCCGGATTGTCTTCGCGAGGTTTTCAAGGATATCCGAGAGGTTACCACCAACATCATTGTTGATGGCGATGGCGGTGGTGAAGAACCTGAGATCAAGGCTATCAATCCTCTCGTTGAGGTTGCTCAAGGTCTCAGTGATCCTGAGTCCGAGCAGCTGCTGTTCATAGGCGGTCCTGAACAGTTCACCTACCGGGTCCTGGATTTCCTCGCCGACCAGTTGAATACCACTGGTGAAGGAATGGCCGGCACGCAGCGAACGTGAGATCATGGTCAGGGCGTCAGGAAAAACCTCGGTGAACTTCTCCAGGCGTTGCTGAATTTTGAAATGAAGATAAGCGAAGGGCAGCAGAGAGACGATGATGCCTCCTAATAGCGCAGCCCAAAAGGACTTGAACAGGAAAAGGATCAGAACGAAGAGGCAGACGGTAACCGACGCGGTGAGGACGAGAAACCGAGAAGCAGTCACGTCGAGACCACCGTGGTCCAGTTTCTTGTCCAAGTCACGCGTAAGCGGAAATGATCCGAGGAGCTTGTCCAGGGGGGGGATCTCCCTGATGATCTCCGCGCGCAGGTCTTCCGGCATTCCCTGTGCGGAGGAATCTTTCGCCAGGCGCTGCAGGCGCCTTTTCAGCTCATACTTGGGAGACGTCCTGGCTGCGGAAACTGCAAGGTAAACCGCAAAGAGCAGAAGAAAGACGGCTATGAAGGTTATGACAACAATATATAGCAAGTGGCCCTCCTCCTAGTTCTCGAAGATCCCCTGGGGGAGCTCGAAGCCGTAGACCCTGAAACGTTCAGCAAACATCGGCCTCACCCCCGTTGCCCGATAGCTGCCGACAACCCTCCCTTCCTTGTCGATGCCTTTTTGATCGAACACAAAGACGTCGTGCATTACGACTGTGTTCCCCTCCATGCCGGTTATTTCGGAGAGTTTGACCACCTTCCTCGTACCGTCTGAGAATCTGACCAGTTGAACCACGACATTCAGAGCCGACGCCACCTGCTCGCGTATGGCACGCTCAGGCAGGTCCATGCCGGCCATGAGCACCATGGTTTCGATACGGGCCAGGGCGTCGCGGGTAGTGTTGGCGTGAACGGTAGAGATGGAACCGTCGTGACCGGTGTTCATGGCCTGAAGCATGTCCAGTGCCTCGCCGCCGCGGATCTCGCCCAGGATGATCCGGTCGGGGCGCATCCTGAGGGCGTTGCGCACCAGGTCGCGCTGGGTCACCTCCCCCCTCCCCTCGATGTTGGGAGGACGGGTCTCCAGGCGTACCACGTGTTCCTGCTTCAGATGGAGTTCTGCGGAGTCCTCGATGGTGACCACGCGCTCGTCATGGGGGATGTACTCGGAGAGCACGTTCAGCATGGTGGTCTTGCCGGTGCCGGTACCGCCGGAAACCAGGATGTTCAGCCTGGTGCGTACCGCCCCCTCCAGGATCTTCTCCATGCGGGGGTCGAGGGTGCCCAGGTTGATGAGGTCGTTCATCTTGAGCGGATCCTGCCCGAAACGACGGATGGAGAGGACCGGCCCGTCCAGGGCCAGCGGCGGGATGATGGCATTGACGCGGGAGCCGTCCGGAAGCCTCGCGTCGACATAGGGGGATGACTCGTCGATGCGCCGGCCAACCTTGGAGACGATCCTCTCGATGATCTGCAAAAGGTGCCCATTATCCTTGAAACAGACGTCGGTCTTGACCAGTTTGCCGAAGCGCTCGACGTAAACCTGGGAGCTCTTGTTCACCAGGATGTCGGAAACGTGAGGGTCAGCCAGCAGGGGCTCCAGCGGACCCAGGCCGAAGGTCTCGTGCTGGATCTCCACGACCAGGCGGTCCCGCTCGAACTGGTTCAGGGGAACCCCTTCCTCGATGATCAGGTTCTCAATGACGAAGCCTATCTCACGGTTGAGCTCGTTAGCGCCAAGAAGATCCAGTTTCGCCAGGTCGAGGCGTTCGATCAGACGACGGTGGATGCGGCTTTTCAGGTCCTGGAAAAATTCCTGATCGTTCGTGATCCCGGGCATCTGAAATGGATTATTCGGCATAGATAAGACCTCTTGAACTGCGAGCGGAGCGGCCGTGGCGATTGATTTGTCCGCTCCGGTAGCACGGCTGCAACCGGCGCACGCCCAACTGGAGTTAGGGTTTTGCCACCAGCTCCGCCAGGTTGAGGATCGCCTTGCTGACCGCAGACCCCGGTGAGTACTTTACGACCGGCATACCCTTGTTGATGGAATTGACCACGTCGAGGTAATCGTTGGGTATCGTTTGAAAAACTGTGTGCCCCAGCACCTTCTCGGCGTCCTTGACCTGGATGTCGGCTTTGGGCAGGTAACGGTTCACGACCAGTTTCAGCCGGTCCTTGCGCAGTCCTTTCCGCTCCATTGCGGTGAGGTAGCGCTTGCTGTTCTTAAGGGCGGGAAGGCTCAGGGCAGTGGTGAACAGTATCAGGTCGGAAGACTCGAAGATGGCCATGTTGCAGCCAGCCAGGGGGCCGCCGCAGTCGACCACGACATAGGTGAACACGCCTCTTAAAAAGGAGAGGATGCGGTGCACTTGATCGGGGGTAATCGAAATGGCGTCATCCACCTCATTGGGCTCGGTGAGAACGAAGGGGCCAGATGCATGCCTGGTCATGACCGTCATCAAGAAGTTGGCATCGAGACGGTCTATGTTGCTGGTGACGCTGCTCAGGGTGTACGTCGGGCTGACGTCGAGGAAGGTGCCGATGTCGCCGGAGTAGAGGTTGAGATCGACGAGGGCGACCTTGACCCCTTCCGAGGCGAGACCGGCGGCGAGATTCACCGCGACCGTGGTGGTTCCCGTCCCGCCGGTGGGGTAGTATACGGAGATGATCTTGGCGCGAGGTGCCTCCTCGGTCTTGGAGAAGATGAAGCGTCCCACCTTCTGCAGGGCGAGTTTCAGCTCGTCCTGGGTCAGGGGGCGCAGCATGTACTCCACGGCTCCCGCCCGCATGAGCGAGAGAATCCAGTCGGAGCTCTTCTCAGAGGAGCTGACGATGACCGAGGTCCGGGGAAACTTGGAGGTGATGTGCTGCACCTCCTGCATGCCACGCTGAATGTCGCTGACCTCAAGAATAACGACATTGGGCGCGCTCTTCTCGATTACCCTCAGACCGGCGCTAAAGTTATCGACCGAGCCGACGATGCCGATGGTCTCGGAAAACGGTTTCAGCGTTACCTCGATGGATTCGCGGGCGGACGCGTCGCTGTCGATGATGGCTAAACTGATACGTGGAGGCATAGAGTTCAGGATCCTTATGTGCTATCTATTTGACCAAAGTAGGTGTACCGCCAACCAGTCTAGGATCGTTACATGGCAGACATTCAAGCTTACTGAAGGTGACACCGGGAGAAGCCCCTTTTACAACATCGGAAATCCATGCGATAGCAAAGCTGGATAGCGGATAAGGTATAGGCTGATCCCCAGGTGGGCACGCTGGGACGCTTACGCCATCCTTGTTGACCCCATCGGAAAGGATGGGAACAATGACTTCCCAGTAACCGTCGGAATTTTTATTGGCGTTGAATTCCTGCATCAACTCTTGGACGGCCTCGCCTACACCATTGTTGGTATAAATCGCTTGGTTGCAGACGTCAGGAGGATGTAATTCCCCGTGTATGTATTTCGCAATGTCGCTTTGGGGGCCAAGATCAGTCGCTTGAGAACTGAAAGAAAAGTCCGTCCATCCCAATGTAAGTTCAGGAGGAGGCGGGGTTCCACCTGGACCAGCTTCCTTGAAGAAGAACTTAAGTTCGGGAGGAATCGTTTTAGAGCAGGCAGTCTGACACAGTGCGACAGGGATGGTTGGTCTAGGCGGACGAGCGGCAATGGCAGAAGCTGCCGCAGACATTTCTGCCCATCCTTCTCCACCGCTTGGCAACAACGAGAAAACCTTGCCGAAAAAAGTTTGAACCTTTCCTTGCTCTGCGGCACTAGCGCCGGCTTCGGTTCTACGTGCAACCACCTTAACTGCATTGATGGGAGATGAGGTCGTAAAACTGGATGTGGCAGCATCCCAGTGACCGATGGTAATGTCACTGTCTGTGATTACGACAGGATCGCCAGCCGCTTTATTTATTGCCGCAAACTGTTTCGCTTTGGCCCTAACCGTTAAAGAATCTGACAGATTCATCGACGCACCAGCGAGTGCAGCAGCATCGGCAGCATTTTGCAATTGGCCCTTGGCCACATAGATATAACCAAGATCCACGGCAAGACTTACGAATCCCACGAGGACTACGATCATGAGGGCGATATAAACCAGCGCGAACCCTTTCTGATCGCGTCTCCTTATTTTCCTAAAGGCATCCATGACAGTTCCCTCTCCTGCTCAGGAGCAAGCTTCTTGTCGGTTGGTAATTCGGTCTTTACCCCTGGCGCCAAAGGTTTAACGATCTTCGGGGTTATGAAGAACACAAGCTCCTTCTCTTTGATGTCTTTACTGGTGGAACGGAACAGAGCCCCCAGAATGGGAATATCACCGAGCAGGGGGATCTTTGACATGTTCTTGATTTCCTCCTCCTGAAGCAGGCCTGCGAGGACAAGGCTTTCACCGTCTCTCAGCTCGACGCTCGTATCAACGTTACGGGTGTCAATGATAGGATACCCGTTTACCGGCAGATACCCCTGGATGCTGCTTACCTCCGCAGGATTGATTTTGAGGGAGATCATGCCTGATTCTAACACCTCGGGTTTGAATTTAAGCTTTATGCCGACGGTCTCATACCTGATGGTTGTTGTTGCTGTACCGTTTGAGCTTTCGATGATGCTCAGGGGGATCTTGGTCCCCGCCAAGAAGTTGCCTTCTTGAGAGCTTTTCACCAAAAGATTCGGCTCGGCAAGAACTCTGGCAAGCCCCTTTGAACTAAGTGCCTGAAGTACCGTGCTTAGACCTGATGGGAAATAGGACACGCCTGCCTGGAAAGATCCCAGAGATGAAAAGTCACCCAAGGCCGGTGCTGTGCCTGTGAGAGCTCCGGACGGTCCGGAAACCAGGTTGGAAAACCCTTCACCCGTGTTGCCCTTGACCAGAAAGCTGATGCCAAGCTTTTTAAGGGAGGTCTTGTCGACTTGTGCGACCTTCACCTGTAGCAGCACCTGCTGCGGTTCGTTGACGGTTATGTTGTTGATGACTTTGGAGGAGAAGGCCTTTGCGAGATCCTGGGCCTTGCTCCTGGTCTGGTCGTTTGCGACGTTACCCGAAAGCACGACAGTGTCGTTGGCATATTGGACTTCGATGCTGTCTTTGGGAGCAATATCCTTCATCTGGCTCTGTATCGTTTCACGGTCGCCTACGACTCTAAGGTCAAAGAAGGTGGGAACCGGACGCTCGTCACCCTCAGCCTTCGTCCAGATGATCATGCTGGTGCTGCCGATGCTAATGCCGTCCAGTTTAAGCACGTATTCCGACAGAACCTCGGGCACCACAAACTTGTTGGTGTTGCCCGTATCCGACTCAGAAGATCTCTTCCTTGCCGCACTGGCGGGGGCCACGTTGCTAGGGTCGGCGGTGCCCGGCTTGGCAACCTGAACCGTTTGCTCGACATCCTTTTCCTGGGATTCCTTCTTCGTGTTGGCCAGGGTCACCAAAACGATTTTCTTGTTCTGGCTCTTGAAGTCCACCAGGATGCTCTTATAGAGTCCTACCTCCAGAGCTACGCCGGCATGTGCCGCCGTCACGCACGCACAGGTCACCAACAACGCCCAGACCAGCAACTGCAGTTGTTTTTTAAGGACGATTATCATCAAAGCACCTCATTCGTGAGCTGGATGTCAGCGGATCTATTGAAGGACGAATTCCTTGGTGGTGCGTACGCCACCGTCTATCAGGGTCACGGTGTGGCTGGAACGTGGGGCAGGTGCCTGTGAGACCGGCGCAACGCGGACCTTCTTGACTGCCGGACGCTTCGCCACCACCTTGGCCTGTTTAGGTGCCGGTGCGGACACCGGTGCAGCGGCGGGCGGTGGGGCCGAACCGGCAAGCACCTTGGCTATGGTCGCCCCCCTCGCGTCGGTCGGTCCGGAATCAGCTATATTCCTAAGCAGCAGTTGCAGCGATCCTCTGCTGGCGCCAAGGACAAGCCGCTCGGAGTCATCGGGGGTGAGGTCAAGAGTGACGGTGGGAACCACCACCGGTTTCCCTTCCTTTTGCTCCGTGATCTGTCCGGTGGCCAGCACCGGCACGTTCTGAAGAATAATTTTGCTGATTTTTTCGTTTTGGGATGTCGGAATGGAGGTGGTGAGAACGACATCAACCCGGTCATTGGGAGTTATAAAGCCGGCCACACCAGCAACCTCATTGACGGCGACCGTCACTGCGCGATGCCCGAGAGGAATGATGTACGTCATGAAACCTGAGCCGCCCACAGCAGCCTTAGGTTTGAGTTTCTGCTCAGTGACAGCGTCTCCCTTTGAGATGGGACGAATGGCAACGCGGCCTATGAGAAGTTTAGGATCTGCTGAACTGCCTTGGGGGATGCTGTCCTTCGGCCAAGAGGTCACCTTCAACTGCGGTTCGCCAATGGTACTGCCAGTAGGGATATCAGCGGCCGCAACGACGATGCTCTGCGGTTGCGCCGCCTTGGTTTTATCTGTCTCCCCTTGCAGGTAACTGAAGGTGAGCCAAGCTGCAATCCCTGCGAAGACAAGAGCAAGAATCGCAACAACAATTACCGCCTTTGGTCGAGTCATAGCACCTCCTGAGGATAGGCAGATTATTCATAACGCATTGAGGCTTCACCTGTAAGTATGTTGGTGATCGGAATAAGCTTGGGAAGCAGGGCCTCATATTTGTCCCAGGTAAGCTGGATGCTGACACTGTCACCCGCGCTAAGTCCTGCAGGAGTGGCCAATTCCGTATATGCGATATTCACCACCACCTCGTTTTTAGGGATCCCGTTGAAGATCGAGTTACAGACCGTCTTGTACACTGCCCCGTTCCCCGGGGAGGCTATGAACTCGGCATCCGTGCAGCTCAAGGTATGGCTGGTGTCGCTTGGCGCCATTCCATCCTTGTGGGTCACAGAATCGTACTTGGGCGTCACGACCGCTGTCCTTGCGGCTGCCCTCGCGGCATTGTTGAGCGTGTTCTTCAGATACATGTACCTTCCGTATTCAAAAAGGCCCATAACCAGCACAATAAGCAAGGGAAGTATTATCGCAGTCTCAACTATCGCTTGCCCCTTATGGTTATTCATTGTAATTCCCCAATAGATATCACTATCCACCACAACAGCATTGGTAATCATTTATACAAAAAGTAGACATTGTCAAGAACACTAATACAGAAAAGAATAAAAGCCCATGAAAGATTAACATACTCTCATAGGCCTTTACTCTCCATAGGCATTTTACAATCGATTGCGAGTTAGTCCTATCTCGTCATCGCGTTGTCAACCCTGCAGAACACATTGTTCGTCTTCGCCCCGAGAGAGGTCATAATGACAATAACCACAACGGCGATCAGAACGAGAATGAGGGCGTACTCGACCAACCCTTGGCCTTTCTGGTCTTTGAGAGAGGATACTCCGGTGAGCAGGCGGATATACAACATGTTGATCCAATCAGTCATGTCACGGCTCCTTTTTTGTTATATTACGCCGACATTCGGCGCGAGATACGAAAGGTTTGGAACTTACCAAGTTCACATGCCAGCCCCTTGCACGCTGGAATTCACAATCTCATAAGTATTGTTGACCCGCTGACCAAAGGCCACCAACATGGCAAAAACCACCATAGTTATCAGCACCAGCAACAGCGCATACTCGACGAGCCCCTGCCCTTTACAGCCGCCAAGCTTCGACCACAGGGAAATTAGGAGTTTTTTAAGTTTGCTCATAAATGGTCGCAGCGAGACTCTCTCAGGACACGGTCAGCCGTTATACAAATTTATATTTCCATTATTAAACATTGTCAATACCACTATTGGCCACAAAAAAAATTATCTTATTATAATGTTGCCGTATACGTCATGCCATTACATTAGGTTTTTATAATTCGCGTGCCCCGTTTTGGTTCAGTAAACCATCAGCACAATGTGTGCCGCACCTCATTTATGTGAGAGACATTTCTTAAATACGATCTGATTACCAAGGATTAGAGATTTGTTGTACCTTGCGGGCAGCTCCGGCGCGGAAGGCAAAACGTCCGGAAGGTGTAAAGGATGTGTAAAGCTGACTGTAAATGACGTGTAAAGGGCGTGCAGACACAGGGGGGGGAGTGGTGGCTATTTCACGTTGTCCCTGTTGATTCCGTGCCTCCTGATCAGGGCGTACATGCTGGGGCGGCTGATGTTCAGCTGGCGGGCGGCCCGCGCAATGACGTAATCGTTTTGTTCCAGCACCTGAATGACGTACTCCTTCTGGGATGCCCCGGGCCTGAAGACCGGCTCCGGCACCGTTGCGGCGTCCTCTACCTGGTCAAGTTCCATGCACTCCGGGTCGATTACTTTGCCCGGCGCCATGAGGAACCCCCTCCTCACCTTGTTCTCCAGCTCCCTGACGTTGCCGGGCCAGGCGTGGCTGCGGATGGCGTCCAGGGCACCGTCGGAGAATTCCATGGGCCGGTTTTCGCTACGGGAGAATTTTTCCAGGAAGTACCTCGCCAGCCGCACCTTGTCATCTCCCCTATCCCGCAAGGGGGGGAGCTTGATGGTGAAGGAGTTGAGCCGGTAGAAGAGGTCGGTGCGGAAATGCCCCTGGCCGATGGCACGCTGCAGGTCGCAGTTGGTGGCGGCGACGATCCTCACGTCGATCTTTTTGGAGTGCGCGGAGCCGACCGGCTGAACCAGCCTGTCCTCGAGAAAGCGCAACAGTTTCGCCTGCAGGCTGGCCGGAAGGTCCCCGATCTCATCCAGAAACAGCGTGCCGCCGTCGGCCGATTCAAATTTACCCTTCTTGGTGACGTAGGCCCCGGTGAACGCCCCCTTCTCGTACCCGAACAGCTCGGCCTCCAGAAGGGTTTCGGGTATGGCGGCGCAGTTCACGGCGACAAAGGGGCCGTCCCTGCGCGTGCTGAGGTGGTGCAGACTTCTGGCGGTCAGTTCCTTGCCGGTCCCGCTCTCCCCCAGAAGGAGCACGCTCATTTCGGTGGGCGCCACCTTCCGGATCATGGAAAAGACGGACAGCATCGCCGGGCTGGTGCCGACGAACTCCTTGTCGGGGGAGCGATGCTGGATCTTCAGCAGCTTGGAGTCGACGAAGTGGATGATTTTCTGGATGTGCTCGAGGTTGAGCCGGCTCAAGCGGATGTTGAGGCGCTGGGCGAAGGTGTTTTCGATGTGCCGTTCAAGGTAGTTCTTTTTGGCAAAGTTGAGGTAGAGGCTGCACTTGTCGCAGGACCCTTCGCGGGAATCGTCGGGGTGGCCGCAGTAGGGGCAGGAATCGGTCCGGGGGAGGTTGTCCCTGATGTGTTCCCAAAGGGCCTGCATGGTGTCGTGGTCGGAGTAGAACAGGCGGATGGCGGCGCCGCCCCTCCCCTGCCGCACCAGCTTGGCCAGAAGTTCCACCTCGCCTGTGCCGGGAATGACCGGCCTTATGGCGAAGATCTCGCTCAGTTGGGTGGAAAGGCCGACCACCAGCGCGCCGCTGAGGCTGAGCTCTGTGACTGTCACCTGCTCTTCCGGCCTGTCTCCCCGCGCGATGTAGCAAACATTGGAGTCAAGATGCGTGCGGACCCTGACATCAAGCCTACCCATGCCGCCTCCCCTAGAGAGTCAGCGAGTTAGCTGGACTCTTTAGTTAAAATGTGACAATACTATAATCCGACAGCAAGCCTTAAACAAGGACTATATTTCTGAGGCAATGAGTGTGCGGGTTCTTTACATAGCGAAGTTTTGAGGTAAATCTTACCACGAAACCGCGTTTATGACAGTTACGGGGGGAGCAATGTTCATTCTCGGGGAGAAGCTGGTTAAAGAAAATATCATTACCCAAGCGCAACTTGACGAGGCGCTGGAACGGCAGCGCAGGCTTGGAGGGCGGCTCGGGAACAATCTGGTAGCCCTGGGCCATGTCTCCGAGCAGGACATTAAGAAGCAGTACCAACGAAATCCCCCACCGCCCAAGTGCGTGGAGGATACCGGCCTCGATCTCTCCTTTGTAACCGATCTGGTTCTGAAGCACATCGTCTTCATGGGGGAGTTTCGCATGGGGGACGTGGTGGACCGGATCAAGCTCCCCATCACCATCGTGAACCGGGCGCTGGAGGTGCTGAAGCGAGAGAAGTTCGTCGAGATAAAGGGAGCCACGAGCTACGCGTCGGCCACCTACAGCTTCAAGGTCACCGAATCCGGGCAAAAGCGCAGCCTGGAGCTGATGGACCTGTGCCGCTACGCGGGCCCCGCCCCGGTCACCCTCGACGAGTACCAGACCATGGTAGAGTTGCAGACCGTCAAGTTCATCACCATCAGCGACCAGACCCTGCGGGACGCCTTTTCGCACCTGGTCTGCCGGGAGGACCTTTTCCGGCGCCTGGGACCGGCCATCACCTCTGGGAAAACCGTCTTCATCTACGGACCTCCCGGCAACGGCAAGACCGCGATAGCCGAGGCGGTGGGGCGCGTCCCGACCGATTTCATCTACGTACCCTACGCCATCGACGTCGGCGGCCAGATCATCAGTGTCTTCGATCCGGTGAACCACATCCCGGTCCCCCCGGCCCTGCTCCCCGAACACGTGGACCAGCGCTGGGTCCTGGTGCGCCGGCCGGTGGTCATGGTGGGTGGCGAACTGACCATGAGGATGCTCGACCTCGACTTCAACCGGATCTCCAAGTACTACGAGGCCTCCCTGCAGCTGAAAGCCAACAACGGCATCTTCATCCTGGACGACTTCGGCAGGCAGCAGATCGAGCCGCGGGACATCCTGAACCGCTGGATCGTCCCTCTCGACCGGCACATCGACTTCATGACCCTGCACACGGGGATGAAGTTCGCCGTCCCCTTCGACATGCTGGTCATCTTCGCCACCAACCTCGACCCTGCCCAGCTTTTGGACGAGGCGTTCCTGCGCAGGATCAGGTACAAGGTGGAGATCGACCGCCCCACGGAGCCGGAGTTCCAGAGGATCTTCAAGATGGTCTGCGACTCGAACGAGGTCCCTTTCAACCAGGAAGCCTATGACTACCTGATCAGCTACTGTTACAAGCAGTACGGCGCCGTGCCCAATGCCTGTCATCCGCGCGATCTCATAGAGCAGATCATCGTCGAATCTCGCTATCACGATCGCCCCGCCAAGCTCACCAAGGAAAGTATTGAGATGGCATGTGCCAATTATTTTGTTAGAATGGAGACATGACGCAGACCGCTCGCTCTATCCGTCATTCTGCAAGCGGCACAGCGATGTCAGTCAGTAACAGTCCTGGAGGGATTCGTAACGCAGCAGTTGGCATCCATTGTCATTCACACCTGTCCGGTTGTCCGTGCCATGCGATTTCGTATGAGAGGATGCCTTCCGCGGGAGGAGAAGACGATGCTGATACGCGTGGTGTACGATGAGTTCCAGAGCGCAAAGGTGCACGACTACCTTCTCGACTCCCTGATCATGCAGGGGAAGATCCTGGGGTTCTTCCGCTCCGACGGCTACGTCCGCATCGGCCACGACTCTGTGCGCGGTATGGGCGGCAGCTATGCCGGACATGACCGAAGACGCGCCCTGAAGGCGGCATAAACGCCCGGGTCACTGCCTGTCTCCGGTTCGAGACTTTCCTTTCGTGACGCCACCGATACGCCCCTGCCACAGCAGCAGGTGCCAGGGGGGCGTCTATTCATCTGGGCTCGGATAAGAGCCTCTCCTCCTCCCTCCTCTTTTAGCTTTTCTTCCTAATCAAGAGGCAAATCCCCCCTGCCCCCCCCTTTCTCAAGGGGGAAACTCTGGTTCAGGTGCACCACTCTTTACTACCGATCCAACCTTTTTTTGTCGGCATTGTTGACACCTCACCACACCAAGTTAAATTTACTTATTCTAATTATAATCATCAAACGCTCTTTCTCGTTACCCTGTTTAGTACCAGGAAGGGCTACGCGTGGCAGCTGCGGCGGAGATTCCCGACGTTTCGGCAACCCTGCAACCCGCCGCTTTGACAACCTTTGCCGGCTTCCGCGGTAACGACACCGAGATGAGGCCCATGATCTGCCACCACGGTGGACCCCGCCTCGATCACCACGTCAATCGTCCCAATCGTCCCAATCGTCCCATTGGACCAGTTGCAGTCGTTCAAGCTGATCTTCGACATCTATTCGCCGACGCTGGAGGAGGTGCACCACCTCTGGGGGCCCCTGGGAGGAAAACAGTACCCGTTCATCCTCTACATCATGCGCAGCAAGGGGCTCGAGGTAGTGCCGTACCGGGAGAACAGCTCGATGTACGCCAAGCTTTCCGGCAGTTACAAAAAGACGGTAACGATCAACTTCCGCGGACCAGGAGAGGGACGAAAATGAGCATGTTATACCTGTGGCATCCTTCAGTCGGCGCAGACGGAACGGTGGTGGACTTCATCCTGACCCGGGGGGATTCCGACCAGGTGGGGGGCGGATCGGAGAGATTCGTGAGCGCGCTGATCGCCGCACTGGACCTGGGGGCGGAGCCGCTCAAATGGGGCATAAAGCCGTACCGGTGCAACTACTACAGTGAATACTGGGAGGATAAAGGGTGGGCATCCAAGTGGGACTTCGTCTGGCGGGTCACCCTCCACTTCAGGGTGCAGGTCGCGATCGAGCCGCTCAAGCTCGGCTACTTGGGCATCAACGATATCGACGACTATTCTCCCGAGGTCGAGAGCTACAAGTTCGAGCCATTCTCCTGTCTGGCCGTCGCCGTGTTCGATTCCGAGCACAAGGCCAGGGAAACCGCGCGCAGGCTGATCACCGACAAGGAACTGACGGCCAAGAGGAAAGAGGTGTTGGCGCCCGACCCGGTGGTCCAGGTGGTGCGGGTGAACAACGGCGAGTACCATGTGCGGGCGGCTCTCGGGTCGGGGGATGAAACCTTTTTCCGCAGCGATTACCCCGAGATGGTGCTTTCGTTCCTGCAGGCATCGGGAGGCGTGATCCATGCCGAAGCATAGCCGCCACCCACCCCAAAGCGACGACGCGGTGAACCTTGAGCTCGCCCTGGAATGGCTCAGCCAGCTCGTCTCAGGGTACCTCCGGGTCCGCCTGGAACAGACCGAGGAGTTCCTTCCCCCTCCCCTGGAGTTCTACAGCGAGGACTCCCCGATCGAGATGTTCATCAAGAGCCAGGACCCCACCCGCGAGGAGTTCGCCGTGGTGATGATCGCCCTGGCGCCCCACCTGCGCCCCGGCTTCTTCAACAAGATCCTGGGTAAGCTGCTTCCCGAGGGGGGAGAGCTCCCGGAATTCGGCGGCGTGACCGGAGCGGACCAGCGCTCCATCCTCCCCACCGGCGAGACGGCTCAGTACATCCTGGCCGGGCACGACGTGAGAAGGAGGATCGAGGTGCAGCGCTTCTTCTCGACGGACCACTGGTTCGCGAAGAAGCGGATCCTCTGGCTGGAAGGGGTGCGCCCGGGTGAACCGCTGATGAGCGGACGGCTCTGCATCGATCCGGAGCTGGTGGAATGGGTCACCCTGGGGACGGTCGTAAGCCCCCGGTTCAGCGCCGAATTTCCCGCACTGGCCATCGAAACGTGAAGGAGGGGAAGGTGGTGTAGGTGGCGAGCCGAAGGGAGGCGAGTCAGGCGAGTCAAAGGCGGGCGAATAATCATTCGCCCTGCCTTTCAGAATTTCCGGCTGTCGTAGGCCCAATGCAACAAGGCCTGGCGCTGCCTCTTGCGGCAGGTGAGGACCCCCTCGGGGCAGTTGTGCCTGATCTGGGCGATGTGCCGCGTCATCGCCTTCCAGCGCTTGATCTGGCGCGCATCGTCGGGGCAGCGGCGCCCCATGTAGTAGCGGCAGTACCACTGGAACCAGCCGCGCGGGTCGTCGCTGTAGATCCACCCCTTCTCGCGCCAGTAGGATAGCGGCTTGGAAGCATTGACGCCGAAGAAGTTGTATTCCGGAACGTGCCGCTCATGACAGAGCCTCGCCTTCTCAAACCACTCTTTGGGGAACTCACCCTGACAGTCGGTCATGTACCTGCCCCCGAAGACACCCATCTCCAGCATCTCCTTAGGAGTCAGATCCGGCTTGAACTCAGGATCAAAGTTCTCTCCCACCGGTTCGGTTCGGTAGTAGACATAGCCCTGCTGCATCAGGTCGTTGACAGATACTCTGATTTTTTCCACTGTGACTTGTGCTCCCCTGTCTTCACGGTAAATCTCCGGAGCAAATGTACAATGGGCTGGACCACTGTCAAGGCGCGCATAACCTACGCCACCCCCCAATCCAACCGCCACGCACGTCGGCATGGTTTCCCGCACCATAACCTCACCTTGCTCCCTACCTGCAAAATCCAAACGCGACGTTATAATGAAACGTAACTCCGTCTAGGCCTCATTAGCGCAAAATGGATTCTCGATTTTTTGATTTAGGTCAAGAACCTTAACAAACTCCTGTTCTAGAGTCTCCTCTATCCGAAGTGTTTACAACATCGCGACGCCCTGCCTTGGCCGCACCGGCATGACGTATCGAAACGCCAGAAGCTGAAGGAGAGCCTCCATGCCACATTCGCCGTCGACACCGATCCGTTTTATTATCGCAATCATGATGGTAGCAGCCGTTACCGGCACGGCCCGTGCCGACGGGGGGAAGGAGCTCTTCGACAAGCACTGTGCCTCCTGCCACACCATCGGCGGCGGAGACGGCGGCGGCCCCGACCTGAAAGGGGTCGGAGCGAAGCACCCCACCGAGTGGCTGGTGAAGATCGTCACCGATCCCGGCAAGCTGACCGCCGAAAAGGATCCGGCACAGGCGGAACTGGTGAAGAAGTACGGCTTCGAGATGCCCAACGTCGGCGTTAACCGCGGCGATGCCGAGAAGATCGTCGCGTTCCTCGGCGGTGGCGCTCCCGCTCCCGCCGGCGATAAACCGGCTCCGGCTGCGACGGCACCGGCCCAGGCCGAGGCACCGCAGCAGCCGGCTGAAGTCGTGGTGACCAAGGAACTGCTCGCGACCGGGCGCGACCTGTTCACCGGCAAGCAGCGCTTCGCCAAGGGGGGCGCCCCCTGCGTGTCCTGCCACCGCTTCGACTACCCCGGCATATACGGCGGCGCTCTCGCCGCCGACCTCACCAACCTCTACGGCAAGATGGGCGAGAACGGCGTGCGGGGCGTACTGAAAAGCCTCAGCTTCCCCGTGATGAAGAAGATCTATGCGGACCGCCCCCTGACCGACGAGGAGTCGACGGCGCTCACCGCGCTGTTCAAGGACTCCGCCGCCAGGAAGCATCCCGCCAGCGATCCGTATCCGGCCGCCGGTCTCGGCTTCTTCGCCATCTGCCTCATCGCCGTCCTGCTGTTCAAGAGGAGAACCAAGTAATGTCACATAACAGGATCAAGGATGACTGCTCGGCGCACAACCGCCAGTGGGAAGAGCTTTACCGCAACCGCGCCCAGTACGACAAGGTGGTGCGCTCTACGCACGGCGTCAACTGTACCGGCGGCTGCAGCTGGATGGTGCACGTGAAGGACGGCATCGTCGGGTGGGAATTGCAGGCCAACGACTACCCGCAGTTCGACGGTACCATCCCGAACCACGAGCCGCGCGGCTGCACCCGCGGCATCAGCTTCTCCTGGTACCTCTACAGCCCGCTGCGCGTGAAGCATCCCTACCTGCGCGGGGCGCTTTTGGACCGCTGGATAGAGGCGAAGAAGGCCCACGCCGACCCGGTCGAGGCCTGGGCGAGCATCGTGGAGAATCCGGAAGCGCGCGCCTCCTACACCGGGCAGCGCGGCATGGGTGGCTTCCGGCGCGGCGACTGGGAGACCGTCACCGAGATCATCGCCGCCTCCAGCATCTACACCGCCAAGAAGCACGGCCCGGACCGGGTGATCGGGTTCTCCCCCATCCCGGCCATGTCCATGATCAGCTACGCGGCGGGGAGCCGCTTCCTGCAACTCTTCGGCGGCGTCGCCATGAGCTTCTACGACTGGTACTGCGACCTTCCCCCCGCCTCACCGCAGGTCTGGGGCGAGCAGACCGACGTGAACGAGTCCGCGGACTGGTACAACGCCTCCTACATCGTGCTGTGCGGCTCCAACGTCCCGATGACCCGCACCCCGGACGCCCACTATCTCACCGAGGCGCGCTACCGCGGCACCAAGGTGGTGGTCATGTCGCCGGACTACTCGATGGCCAGCAAGTTCGCGGACGCCTGGCTCCCCGTCGAGCAGGGGCACGACGGCGCCTTCTGGATGGCGCTGAACCACGTGATCCTAAAAGAGTTCTACGCGGAGCGCCAGGTCCCCTTCTTCGAGGAGTACGTAACGAAGTACACCGACTTCCCGTTCCTGGTGGAACTTACGCCGGAAGGGGGGCAGACGGGAGGGGGACAGGCACCTGCGGAGCCAGTCCCCGTGTGGCGCCAGGGGGAACTGGTGCGCGCGGCGCGTTTCGAGCGCTCCGCCTCGCTGGAGCACGCGGAGTGGTGCCTGTGCGTCGCCGACAAAAACGGCGAGGTGCGCGTCCCCAACGGCAGCCTCGGCTCGCGCTGGAGCAAGCAGGAGGGGCAGTGGAACCTCGACATGAAGGACGTGGTCGACGGCGCCGAGATCGACCCCGCAATCACCTTCCTGGGACAGGAGACACGCAAGGTCCTGTTCCGCTTCGAGGGTGAACAGGACGCGCTCCGCGAGGTGCCGGTGCGGCGGGTGCGGACGGCGGACGGCGAGATCGTGGTAACGACCGTCTTCGATCTCCTCATGGCGCAGTTCGGCGTCTCCCGGGGGCTCTCCGGCGACTACCCGCACGGCTACGACTCCGACCTCCCCTTCACGCCCAAGTGGCAGGAAAAGCACACGGGCATCGACGCCGAAACGCTGATCAAGATCGCGCGCGAGTGGGGCGAAAACGGCGAGCAGAGCCGTGGGCGCAACATGGTCATCATCGGCGCCGGGGTGAACCACTGGTACCACAACGACCTCATCTACCGCGCCGCCATCACGGCTCTCATCCTCACCGGGAGCGTCGGGAGAAACGGCGCGGGGCTTGCCCACTACGTGGGGCAGGAAAAGGTGGCGCCGCTCTCTCCCTGGACCTCCATCGCCATGGCGCAGGATTGGGTCAAGGGGTCCCGCCTGCAGAACACGCCGAGCTTCTGGTACATGCACTCGGACCAGTGGCGCTACGACCGCAATTTCGTCGACTACTTCAAACCCGAGACCGGCGACAAGATGCCGATGCACGCGGCGGATTTCAACGCCAAGGCGGTGCGCCTTGGGTGGCTTCCCTTCGCGCCGCACTTCAACGCCAACCCGCTGGAGCTTTTGAAGCAGGCCAAGAGCGAGGGGTGCAGTGACGACGAAGCCACCCGCTCCTGGCTGGTGGACCGGTTGAAAAGCGGCAAGACGCGCTTCGCCATCGAGGACCCGGATGCCGCCGGCAACTCGCCGAAGGTCTGGTTCATCTGGCGCGGCAACGCCATTTCGGCCTCCGCCAAGGGGCACGAGTTCTTCCTGAAGCACGTGCTGGGCGCCCCCAATGCGAGCGCCACCGCGAAGGAGGTCGCCAAGGGGCAGGTGCAGGACATCGTCTGGCACGACAAGGCACCCGAGGCGAAGGTCGACCTGGTGGTGGACCTGAACTTCAGGATGGACACCTCGACCCTGTACTCGGACATCGTGCTCCCGGCGGCCACCTGGTACGAGAAGAGCGATCTCAACACCACCGACATGCACTCCTTCGTGAACTGCATGGACGCGGCGGTGCCCCCGTCCTGGGAGTCGAAGTCGGACTGGAAGATCTTCAGCCAGATCGCGAAGAAGGTGAGCGAACTGGCGGCGACCCACCTGCCCGAGCCGGTGAAGGACATCATCGCCGCGCCGCTTCTGCACGACACACCGGGCGAGATAGCCCAGCGCTCGGTCAAGGACTGGAAGCTCGGAGAATGCGAGCCGGTGCCGGGTAAGACCATGCCCAACCTGGCCATCGTCGAGCGCGACTACGTGAACCTCTACAACCGCTATCTCTCGCTCGGCCCCAACATCGGGCACTTAGGCTCGCACGGCAACTACTACGACGCCGACGACGAGCACGAGAAGCTGCTGAGGGAGCTTCCCAACCGGAGCTGGAACGGCAAGAGCTACGTCGACCTGGCCGATGAAAAGGTGGTGGCGGACGCGATCCTGTCGCTGGCTCCCGAGACCAACGGAGAACTGGCGCACCGCGCTTACCAGAATCTCGAGAAGCGGGTCGGCAAGCCGCTGGCGCAGATATCCGCAGGCGCGCGAGAGATCCGGGTCAAGTGGGAGGACGTGACCCAGAAGCCGCGCCGGGTGATCAGCTCGCCGATCTGGAGCGGCCTGGTGAACGGCGGGCGCCCCTACTCCCCCTACACGCTGAACGTGGAGCACCTGGTACCCTGGCGCACCCTGTCCGGGCGGCAGTCGCTCTACCTGGATCACCCGTACTACCGCGAGTTCTACGAGGGGCTCCCGACCTTCAAGGGGAAGCTGAACCCGGCGCTTCTCGACGAGACCGAGGGCGAAACGGGGCTGGTGCTGAACTTCCTGACGCCGCACGGCAAGTGGGGGATCCACTCGACCTACTCGGACAACCTGAGAATGCTCACCCTCTCGCGCGGCGGGCAGGCGGTCTGGTTGAACCACCTGGATGCGGCCGGGGCCGGCATCGAGGACAACGAGCAGATCGAGGTCTACAACGCCAACGGCGTGGTGGTCTGCCGCTCCATCGTTTCCTCCAGGATCCCCAGGGGCGCCGCCGTCATGTACCACGCGCCGGAGCGGACCCTGAACATCAAGAAGTCGAAGAAGAGCGGCAAAAGGGGCGGCGTGCACAACAGCCTGTCCCGCATCCGCCTGAAGCCGACCCTGATGCTGGGAGGGTACGCCCAGTTCAGCTACTACTTCAACTACTGGGGCCCAACCGGCGTGAACCGCGACAGTTACGTGGTGGTCAGGAAGCTCAAGTAGAGGAAAAGATCGCCGCCCTTCCCCCTCCCTAACCCTCCCCCTCCGGGGGCGGGGACTCCGGTACCGTGCACTCTTCCCCCCCGGAGGGGGGAGGCCGGGAGGGGGGAATTCAAAGCAAGATTCCAAGGAGCCAAATATGGATGTAAGAGCTCAAATAGTGATGGTCTTCAACCTGGACAAGTGCATCGGCTGCCACACCTGTTCCATCTCCTGCAAGAACATCTGGACCGACCGCAAGGGCGCCGAATACATGTGGTGGAACAACGTCGAGACCAAGCCCGGCGTGGGTTACCCCCGGCAGTGGGAGGACCAGGAGCGCTTCAAGGGGGGCTGGGTGGTCGACGGCAAGAAACTGAAGCTGAAGTCGATGGGCAAAGGCCCGACCCTGGCCAACATGTTCTTCCAGCCCAACATGCCCAAGATCGAGGACTACTACGAGCCCTTCGACTTCGACTACGGCAACCTCGCCGGCGCCAAGGAGGGGAAGGACCAGCCCGTCGCAGAAGCGTTTTCCCAGATCTCCGGCAAGAAGATCGAGGAGATCCAGGGGGGACCCAACTGGGACGACGACCTCTCCGGGTCCCAGGTCTACGCCGCGAAAGACCTGAACCTCAAGGACAAGAAGGTCATCGAATCCTACGACTCGATGTTCATGCAGTACCTGCCGCGCATCTGCAACCACTGCCTGAACCCGGCCTGCGTCGCCTCCTGCCCCTCCCGCGCCCTCTACAAACGCGGCGAGGACGGCATCGTGCTGGTGGACCAGGAGGTCTGCAAGGGGTGGCGCTTCTGTACCAGCGCCTGCCCGTACAAGAAGGTCTACTTCAACTGGAACACCGGCAAGGCGGAGAAGTGCATCTTCTGCTATCCACGCGTGGAAACCGGCCAGTGCAACGCCTGCGCCCACAGCTGCGTCGGGCGCATCCGCTACGTAGGTGTGCTTCTTTACGATGCGGACGCGGTTGAGGCGGCCGCCCTCAAGGGGGATGCCGAACTGGTCGAGGCGCACCGCGAGGTCATCCTCGACCCGCGCGACCCGGAGGTGCGCAGGCTGGCGCTGGAAAACGGGATCTCGGAGCAGTGGCTGGACGCGGCGGTCGCCTCGCCGGTTTACGCGCTGGTGAAGGAATTCCGTATCGCGCTCCCGCTGCACCCGGAGTTCAGGACCCTCCCCATGGCGTACTACATCCCTTCCCTGTCGCCGGTCCTCTCCACCTGGGGCGATACCCACAAACTCCTGGAGCACGGCATGATCCCCGCGCTTCAGACCCTGCGCGTTCCCATCGGGTACCTGGCGAGCCTCCTCTCCGGCGGCAACGAGGCGGTCATCGAGGAGACGCTGAAGAAGCTGATCGCCATCCGGGTCCAGATGCGGGCGGAGAATTTGGGGCTGCCGGCGGACCCGGCGCTGCTCCAGGAGGCGGGACTGGACGAGGCGGCGGCAAAGCGGCTGTACCGGCTCTTCACGGTGGCGGGCTACAACGAGCGCAACGTGATTCCGCCCCAGCAGCGCGAGGAGCAGGACCCGCAACGGCGCAAGCAGGAGGCCGGCTTCGGCATCCTCAAGAAGACCAGGGGAGGGGCAAAATGAGCATGCAGCAGAGTTACCATGCCCTGTCGCGGCTTTTCGAGTACCCGCAGCAGCGGGAAGAGCTGCTGACGTCCTACGACGCCCTCTCCTCCTACTTGAGGCGGAGCGGCATCGACTCGCGCACCCATCTCTTCGGGGAGATGCTGAGCGATTCCACGCTGGCGGAACTGCAAGAGGATTACGTGGCCCGCTTCGACTTCAACCCCGCGGCGGCTCCCTACCTGGGTCACCACCTCTACGGCGACAACCAGAAGAAAGGCGGCTACATGATCCAGGTGAAACAGGAGTACGGCAGACACGACTTCGAGGCGCCGGTGAACGAGCTTCCCGACCACCTGGGCGTGGTGCTCGCCTTCCTGGCACACCTCGCCGGCCGCGGCGAAGACGCGGTCCGCCGCGAGTTCATCGAGAAACTGGTTCTGCCCGGGATCAACAAGCTGCTCGGGAGTTCGGTTGAGCGCGACACGTCCCCGTGGCTCACCCTGGTCGAGGCGGCCGAGCTTTTGTGTAGCGCGGACTGCCATGAGGAGGCAACATGCTGAACTCTTTGATCTTCATCGCCCTGCCCTACGCGGCCCTGGCGCTGTTGCTCCTGGTCACCCCGTACCGTTTTTTAAGCAACCGGCTGACCTGGACCGCCTACTCGACCCAGTTCCTGGAGCGCAAGGCCCTCTACTGGGGGATCAACCCGTGGCACTACGGCATCCTCCCCATCCTCTTGGCGCACGTGGTCGGTTTCGCGTTTCCCGGTGCTTTCAAGGGGTTGCTCGGCAATCCGGAAACCCTGCTCGGGGTGGAAAGCGTCCTCTTCGGACTGGGTGCCTTCGCCGTGCTGGGGGTGCTGCTCCTTTTGCTGCGCCGCGTGAACTCGGGGATGCTGAAACGGGTCACCTTCAGTTCGGACTGGCTGATCCTGTACCTGCTGCTGTTCCAGGCCGGCACCGGGATCTACATCGGCTATTTCATGCGCTGGGGTTCGCAGTGGTACCTGCACACGGCGGTGCCCTACCTTTGGTCCATCGTGTCGTTCCAGCCGCAGATAGAGTACGTCGCCGACCTCCCGCTGGTGTTCAAGCTGCACGCCGCCTGCGCCTTCCTGATCGTAGCCGTGCTGCCGTTCACCAAGCTGGTGCACATGCTCTACCTGCCGTTTGATTTCCTGAAGGACCCGCCGCTTTTGTACCGGTGGCGGTCGAAGTAATCGTTTTTGGAGCAACAACGATTTCCCCCTCCCTGTCCCTCCCCCTCCTGGGGAGGGGACGACATGGCGCGTGGGGATGCAGCACTTGAGTCATTTAGATATCGAAGTTTAGGGCATTTGACAATCTATGGAGGGATGATGTCGTCACGAGTACTGGCAGTATGGAACCCGGAGGACGCGCAGTTCTGGGAACAGCAGGGTAAAGCTATCGCCTACCGCAATCTGTGGATCTCCATCCCATCCCTCTTCCTTTCCTTCGCGGTCTGGATGGTCTGGAGCGTGGTGGTGGTGAACCTGCAGTCGATCGGGTTCTCCTTCGACGCCGACAAACTGTTCTGGCTGGCCGCGCTGCCCGGTCTTTCCGGGGCTACCCTGCGCATCTTCTATTCCTTCATGGTCCCCATCTTCGGCGGCAGGGTCTGGACGACCATCAGCACGGCGTCGCTGCTGATCCCGGCGGTCGGTATCGGCTTCGCGGTGCGGGACCCGGGGACGAGCTACACCACCATGCTGCTGCTGGCCTTTTTGTGCGGCCTCGGCGGCGGCAACTTCGCTTCCAGCATGTCCAACATCAGCTTTTTCTTCCCCAAGGCCCTCAAGGGGACGGCTCTCGGCTTGAACGCGGGCCTTGGCAATCTCGGTGTCAGCGTCATGCAGTTCCTGGTGCCGCTGGTAATTACCACCGGCACGTTCCGAGCTCTGTGCGGCGAACCACAGGTCTGCGTCGTCAAGGGGGTCTCCACCTCGGTCTGGATGCAGAACGCCGGCTTCATCTGGGTCCCGTTCATCGCCCTCTCCACCCTGGCCGCCTGGTTCGGCATGAACGACATCGCCGAGGCCAAGGCGTCCTTCAAGGAGCAGTCAGTCATCTTCAAGCGCAAGCACAACTGGATCATGTGCTGGCTCTACCTGGGCACCTTCGGGTCGTTCATCGGTTATTCAGCAGGGCTCCCGCTCCTGATCAAGTCGCAGTTCCCGGCGGTGAACCCGATGCAGTACGCTTTCCTGGGCCCCCTAGTCGGGGCGCTGCTCCGACCCGTCGGGGGATGGATCGCCGACAAGCTGGGCGGAGCCAGGGTCACGTTCTGGAACTTCGTCGCCATGACGGCAGCCGCCTTCGGGGTGCTCCACTTCCTGCCCAGCCACGGGGACCCCGGCAGCTTCTGGGGCTTTTTAACCATGTTCATCCTCCTGTTCGTCACCACGGGCATCGGCAACGGGTCGACCTTCAGGATGATCCCGGTGATCTTCCTGACCGAGCGCCAGCGCGCGGCGGGCGACCTCAGGCGCGAGGCTCAAGCCAAGGCTGCGGCCGAAGCGGCAAAAGAGGCAGCGGCGGTGCTCGGCTTCTGCTCCGCTTTCGCGGCCTACGGCGCCTTCTTCATACCGAAGGCCTTCGGCAGCTCGATAACGCTGACCGGTGCCCCCCACGCGGCCCTGTACGGCTTCCTCGCCTTCTACGTGAGCTGCATCGGCCTGACCTGGTACTGTTATTCCCGCAGAAATGCGGAGATGCCGTGCTGAAAGGGAGCCTGCTCTGGTGTGGTATTGCCTGGGGCGGGAGGACAGAAGAAAAAGCCGGGAACGACGGAGGCGCACCCCCTGTGTTCCCGGTGTGCAAGGATCAGTGGGACAACTTCTCGTAGGCGGCGTACAGCGTGTTCTCTTCGCTGCGCAGCCTCCGGGAAATGGTTGCGAAGAGCCTGCCCAGGGCCTTGGCGAACTCGATGTCGATCGGCGCGTCGTCGGCGGAGTACTTCTTGAAGAAGGCGACGGCGTTGCTGGAGATCTCCTCCATATCCTTCGCGTAGAAGTCCACCGTGCGCTTCAGCCCCTGGTCGGCCTGCGCGGCCCGGTTCAATACCGGGTAGAGCTGCGCGTCCTCCTTGCGCAGATGCGCAAGCAGCGTGGACTGCGCCGCCAGCAGGAGCCTGTGCGCTTCCTTGTTGGTAATGCTGGTATCCTTGACGCGGTTGAGCATATCCTCGATTGCCACGTGGTCCTTTTTCAGCTCATCTATCAACCTTGCCATGTGTCACCTCTCCTACTCGTTGTATCGTCCGGTCGGACTGTTTCCATGGATCCGAGTATAGGACTGTCGGGAGAGGAGTGGCTTGATGCAGGTCAAAAAAGGACTGGTTGGGCGAACGGCCGGTTTCCTAGAAGAGGAAAACTAAAAACAGCACCCCGACCGCTATGCGGTAGACCCCGAACGGGATGAAGGTGTGACTGGTGACGAACCTGAGAAGCGCCTTGATGCCGATCACGCCGAAGATGAACGAGGTGATGAATCCGACGGCGATGTTCTCCCAGTCTCCCATATGGAACACGGTGTAGTTCTTGTAGATGTCGTAGCAGGTGGCAGCGAGCATGGTGGGAAGCGCCAGCAGGAACGAGAACTCGGTGGCGTCCTTGCGATCCAGGCCGAAGAGAAGCCCGCCCATGATGGTTGCCCCGGAGCGCGAGACTCCCGGCACCATGGAGATGCACTGTACCAGACCGATGGAGAAGGCCTGCTTGTAGCTGATCTCGTCCAGGGTGTGGGTAGTCGCCGGGCGGTCCTTCATCCACAGTTCGATGACGATGAAGGCGACGCCGCCGGCGATGAGCATGTAGCTCACCAGCGAAGGCTGGAAGAAGGATTTGACCAGCTTGTAGAGCAGAAAACCGATGGTGCCGGTCGGCAGGAAAGCGAAACAGACCTTCTTGATCAGGTCGGGGCGGGCGAAGAGCTGTTTGCGGTACACCTCGACGACGGCAAGCATCGCCCCCAGTTGGATGACCACCTCGAACACCTTGTGCGCCTCGGACTGCTGCAGTTTCAGCAGAGCCGATGCCAGGATGAGATGCCCGGTGGAAGAAACGGGAAGGAACTCGCTCAGCCCCTCCACGATGCCCAGTATGACCGCGTCCAGAATACCCACAAAAAACTCCTTAGTTCCACGTTGATTTACGGGGCGATAACATACCCGATGCCGCGCACGTTGTAAAGAATATGGGGCTATGTTAGGACGACATCCCGCATTTTCAGTGTGCCGGCACGCCGGTGTCAGCGGCGAACAGCGAGAAGGCAGCGGTGAGGAGCATGATGTGCACAGGGAGCATGGTCCTGTCGCCGGTTGGGAGATGAAAGGAGATCAGGTCGTGAGGAGTGGCAAGGTAAATGGTCACGATACCGCAGAAATAAATCACTGCGGTAAGCGCACAGAACGCCGCGCTCCATTCCAGGTGCTCTTTTTTACCAACCTTGTAAATCAGGCTAAGGAGAAAGATTCCTAGGCTCAGGTTGACGTTGTCCGTCACGTACAGGTATTTCAAGATAACAGGGAGGGCACCTTCCGACAACCGGTGCTGCACCGTCGCCAACGACCCGAGACCGAGCTGGAGATCGTTTTTCAGTTGGAAAAAATGCTTTTCCCTTTCCCAAAGTACCCACCCCGAAACTACCACGAAAAGCAGTGCACTACTTTTCCACCAGCCAACCCAGTGCAGGGTTGAGAGCCGTCTCCTTTTGAGCAGCAGAAAACAGCAGAGTACGGTTGCCACAATGACGACGTAAAGCATCCCCTCGTTCTTCAGATCGAGGACGACTCCGGCTGCCAGGACTCCCGAAACGAGGTCGAGCCGGCCGCCCCCGTCAATCCATCGACCGAGAAAGAAGCAGCCAAAACCTGCATACAGGGCTACATAACCATCCATGTAGCCGTTGGTGAGCCACGGCCCCAGGAAGAACACAGGAAGGGAGATGAATACCAGGTGCCACCACCGCCTGCCCAGCATTGACAGGAGGAACAAAGAAGCCGGCAAAAGAAGCGCGGCAAGGCTCATCTTGGGGAGATATTCGTTCCAGAACCCTGCCACCGAGGCGACCTGGGCGGCGAGAATGGGAATCAGCAGGGGATAGTCCGTGTGGGAAAACCCCATGGAGGGCAGCGTCCAGTCGCCGCCCGCATCTACGGAACCGTTGTAGAAGACCATCTTCGCATGGAAGAACCAGATGGACCGGGCATCCCAGCCGGAGACAGGCTCGCATGTGACAAGGTAGCAACAGGCGAGATAGAGCACGAGCGACGGTAACAGCCAGCGGAGGGCGAGCTGTCCTGCCGGCCTCCTGGTGACGGCAAGGGCGAGTACGGCGGCGCCGGACAGAAAAGAGCCTGCCACGGCAGCGGCTTCAAGGCCGGGCAACAGCAGAACGAGGAAGTGATTTACCAGGACTCCGAAGATGAGCGCGTTGGCCAGGCCTTGCAGCGCGGCACAGTCCGACGCTGCGACATCCTGCAGCAGGTCCCCACAGACGAGAAAGAGCAAGGCACCAAGCCCGGCGAGGTATGGGAGCATGAGACTAACGGCAAGCAGCAATGCGCACCCTTTTCGCTTCTTTCAGAGATACACAGCCAGCCGGCAGAGGTTCAGACAGGTAGGAAACGTAAAGTTGCCCCTGGTCGGTGACCAGCGCGGGGTAGATGCTCTCGGTGATGGGCTGTGCCAGGAACCTGTTGTCAGCGAGGAGTTTCGACAACTGGACCGACTTCGCTCCGCTCTGCCTTACGCAATCCAGCACGGAGACCGCTTCCGGCGGCAGCACCTCAACCTCACCGCTCCGCGGAGTGGAGAGGTTGTGCAGCAGCATGGTTACATGAGCCGATCGGTAGCTGACAGTGAAGGCCACAGCTGCGATCAGCACTGCGCCGAAACAGTAACTCAGGAAAGAATGGTTGCCTTCCATGTGCACCTGAAGCGGCTTGGCGCCGCAGCGAAGCCTCATCGGAACAGGTTGTACTTAAGGATGCACCGGAGGGCGGAAAAGCCGTCCTTCCACCCTATCTTCTTCCCTTCCTGGTACGTCCTGCCCGAATAAGAGATGCCGGTCTCGTAGATCCTGACGTTCAGCTTGGAAAGCTTCGCCGTTATTTCCGGCTCGAACCCGAAGCGGTTTTCCTCTATGACCACCTGGTCGAGAACCTCTTTCCGGAAGGCCTTGTAGCAGGTCTCCATGTCCGTGAGGTTCAGGTTGGTCAGCATGTTGGAAAGAAGGGTAAGAAACGAGTTGCCGACCATGTGCCAAAAGTACAGCACCCGGCGGTAGTCTCCGGACACGAAGCGTGAGCCGTAGACGACGTCGGCCTTGCCATCGAGGATGGGGCGTATCAGTTTCGGGTACTGCGCCGGATCGTATTCCAGGTCCGCGTCCTGAACCACGACGATATCCCCGGTGGCGTGACGAAAGCCGGTCCTCAGTGCAGCCCCTTTCCCCATGTTCTGCTCGTGCAGCAGCACGCGCGTCATGTCATCGGCGAGCCCCTGGGCAATCACCCCGGTTCCGTCGGTCGAACCGTCGTCAACCACGATGATTTCGGAAACGATGTCAATGCTTTTGACAGCCTGATGGATCACCGTGATGGTGTCTTTCTCGTTATAGACAGGTATGACTACGGACAGTCTCATCCAGACTCCAAATTTGAAAAGAAGTGGCTCCGGCACCAAGCCCTGATGGGCGTGTTTTTTAGCGGGGAGACCTCGTGCCGGGGAGGTTCAAGAGGGGTAAAATACGCGGTTTGACTGGACATGTAAAGAAAAAGACAACAATCATTCAAGGTCTCCCTCCCCCTCCTGTGTACGGGGGGGGGCTTCGATCACCCCCAGGATGACATACACCGCAGCCACGAGTCCGCTCATTACCGGGAGCACGGTCCTCGCGGCGCTGGTCTCCAGATGCCAGGCGAGGTCGGCGGGGGTCGCGAGGTATACCGCGAAGACGGCCAGGAAGTAGCAGAACGATACGGCGAGGAAGATCCACACCTGGAACGGTACGCGCACTCTGGCGAGGCGTGCCGTCCCTGCGACAGCGAAGAACAGGAGCAGCGCCTTCCAGAGCAGTGCGTCGACGAGCAGTGCCTGGGCGACCGTGCCGAGCGCTCCTGCCTGTACGTGCGCCCCTATCCTGCCGAGGGAACGGACACCGAGGTCGAGATCATTGACCAGTCCCCAGCTCCTCTTTTTGAAGGTCCAGACCAGGAAGCAGGCGGCGGGGAGCCCCACCTGCAGCCAAAACCGGCGGTCCGCGAACAGAAGGCGCAGCCGGTGCAGCGACCGGTCCCGCATCCAGACCAAGACGAAGAAGACGGAGGCGGCAACCACCACATACACCATCCCCTCGTTTTTCAGGTTCAGGACCACGCCGAGAAACGCGGCCGCGCACCAGGCATCGCCCCTTTCACCCCGTTCGAACCACCGCCCCAGGAACAGGAGCGCCAGCCCGGCATAGAGCGCGAGGTAGCCGTCCATGAGCCCGTTCCAAAGCAGTTCCCCCTGCACGCCGAAGAGGAACAGGCCGGCGAGGAACAGGAAACTCAACCGGGCGCGTTCCCAGAAGGAGAACAGCGCCAGGAGCGCGGGGAGCAAAAGGGCAAGGAGTGACGCCTTGGGAAGGAAGTCGTCCCATGAGCCTGCGAAACGGGCGAGCTGGGCGGAAAGCACGGGAACGAGTTTTGGGTAGTCAGGGTGCGAGAAACAGACCGCGGCGGGCGTGAACCCGGCCCGGTCCAGGGCGCCGTTGAAGTAGATGATCTTGCCGTGGAAGAACCAGATCGACCTCGCGTCCCAGGCCAAGATGGGCTCCTGGACGATGGGAGCCGCGAACATCACGAAGAGCGCCGCGAAGACGCCCCACTTCACCACGTCACGACTGCCGCTTGCCCCGGCGGAGGCGGCACCTGTACCAGGGACTCGGGCTCGCAGGAAAACAAAGCCGATGACGAGCCCCGCGACGCTGAAAAAGGCGCCCGCGGCAAGAGCCGGGTCCACCCCTTTCAGCAGCAGCTGGAGCAGATAGTCGAAATGAAGACCCGACACGAGGACGAGGGCCGCAAGCGCCGGGAAGCGCTCCCCAGTCGCCGTCTGCCTCCCGAGGGGCAAGGTGCCGCAAAGGGTCACCAGGAGACCGAGCCCGCAAAGATACAGAAAGAGCGCGCTAACGGCAAAGATCAAGGGCAACCCCCTTTCGCCTTGCCAGGGCGTCGCAGCCAACAGGCGAGGGTTCTCCCTCGAGGCGGACCAGGTAGCGTGCCTCGTCCGCCACGACCAGCGGGTACGCCCCCTCGACGAGCCGCTGCATCATCGCACCGTCGGCCGCGACCCCAGCGCTGAACCGGTACCTGTCCGCAGCGGCGGCGTGGAGCATCTCGATCGCGGCGCGGGCTCCGCGCGGCAGCGGGTCAGGCTGCGCCGCGGTGTCCCCGGGCACCACCACAGCCACAACCGCCTGGCATCTTTCCAGAAAGTTCGTGACAACGGCGGAGAAGAGCCAGAAGGAGGCGACAACGACCAGCAGGACCAGCCAGTTGTTTGCCGGCATGAGGCGGCGAGCCTTGGGTTCGCGAGACATCAGCGGAAGGCCCCCCTGTCCCACCAGGTGCGGTCGGCGAAGACCTCGCCGAAATCGTGGCGCTCGAAGAAGTACCGGTACACGTCCAGGCGCGTGTAACCGCCGCAAAGACGGCTGAACAGGGAGCCGAGCCGGTAGGGGAACGTCGGCTCGACCAGGTGGTTGGCAAGCCTCCCCCCGACCCAGGGCATGAACCGTTTCCGGAACAGGAAGGTGGAGAGGTAGAGGTTGAAGTCGCTCTGCATGTGCCAGGTCAGGACGCGTTTGCCCCCCACGTAATCGATGCCGGACCTGCGCTCGTAGCCTATCGGGTCGGGAAAGTCGTTGAAGGTGCAGCCGTGCAGGTAGAGGGGGTTTTCGAAAACCGCGTAGGAGCCGAGGAGCGGGGCGAGCTGCGCCGGCCGGTCCTGCGGGATCCTGTCGGTATGGATCAGATGGGAGATCAGATCCTGGTCGCTGGAGATGACCTCCCGCGAGCGCTGCCCGGCCCACTTCTGCGTCTCCGAGACCCGCCACCCATCCCGCTCTTTCCAGGCACGAGCCGAATAGCCCTCCGGATTTTCCACCAGCAGGTCCAATTGCTCCTGATACCGGGAGAACCAGTCAAGGTCGCTGATGCAGGTGACGGCAGGGCACCCCTGCAGGACGAAGGTACTTCCCTGTAACAACACACCGATGACTGCGGGATCTTCGTTGAAAACGATGTCCCCGTCATAGTGAATGATCCGGTCACCGCGAAAATACGAGGCAATGACAGGCCATCTCAGGAAACACTTCATCTCGTATCCGCCAAAAGCGCAGAGGGCTGCGTATCTGTCGGCAGTGCCGGCGTAGAGATCGCTGACGTCGTGAAGCCGGTACCCGACTTCTTCCAACTGCTCCTTGTACCTCTCCCCGAGCAGATCCAAGCCATTGAGGAAGAGCAGGTCGATCTCGTTGGAAAAACCCAGTGCCAGGTTCCTGCGCCCGGAGAACAAGAGGGGGACGTGGCTCTCGAAATGGGAGGGATTCCTGTCGTTCCAGCAGCAGATGACGTTGCGCATATGCGATTGGTCCGCCCTGCCGGCGCAATCCGGATGTGTCACACTCTCACCCAATTCATGTCCTTTACCTCCGCCCACCTCGTCGCACGCGCCTCGGTGCTGTAAGGATCGCCGAGGCAGTCTTGCGGGCGAACTTCAGGCAGCAGTTGTTCGCCGACTCCTCTCAAGATGAAAAAGGCATTGAACCCGTAGCGGTGGGTTCCGACCAGACGATACCCCTTCTCATTTGCCAACGAGGTCATGGCCGCAAGGGATGCACCTGCGAAATCCTGCTTTGGCCGTTCAAAGGCGGGATGGTACGGGACGGTCAGGGCCTGATCGGGCCCGATCACGTTGTTGGTCTCGCAGACGACCACCCGCGGGCGGACTTTGTCGATGGCCTTCCAGACCCAGTAGTCGACGCCGTCAAGGTCGAGGGAGAGGAGATCGATCTCGGCCGGGACACCGGACGAGGTGAAGATGTCATTGACGTTTTCTGCGGTCACCCACGCCCGGTTGAAGCGCGGGGGGTAGAGGAAGGTCTGCTTCGAGTTCGTGTAGAATTCAAGCCCCTGTTCCACCTTGCGCTGATCGCCGTCGAAGAGGTGCCCCCACCAGCCGTGATGCAGGATCAGGTTTGCGGTGTTGCACTCTATGCCGTTGCCGGCGCAGATCTCGACGCAGGTCTTGTTGGTGGTGCCAATGAGGGCGAAGATATAGAGGAGGATGCCGTCTTCCTCAAACTGGGAGTGACAGCGGAAGCCGACCTCGGCGAAGCTTGGCAGCTGCCGGTCCGGCCGCTGTGCCATTTCCCGATACATGTGGTAGAGCAGCAGTTGTGACTGCTGCGAGGGGAAACGGTCCAGTGAGTTGCTGAGCCTGCGGCCGCCCCAAAACGCCTCGGCCTTGCGATAAAGGTTATGGATTGTTTTTTTCATAAGCGGCCCCTGGATAAATCCCCATTATCACTACATGACTGTGAACCCGGACGCAACACTATTTCGCTCCCTGAGCCTGAGGTGGGGGTTGAAGTACGGCGTCGAGGGAAGAGCGGAATCCCAGCATTGATCACCCTCGCACGGGGTGTACACCGTCAACCCTGATGAGGTCTTTCTTGTCTCAAGGGCCACCCGTTGAACCTGGTGCCATCCCGAAGTAGAGATCGCCCGGATCTCCGAGGCATTATAGACCAGGTGCCTGACCAGCAGGAGATTGCCGATCAGAAACACCAGACAGATCATGTCCGCATACAAACGGGAAGAAAGCAATCCCTGCACCGAGCAGAGAAACACCAGAGCCGATGCAATGGAAAGCAGAAAAAAAGCTGCATTGGCAAACCGGGGATCAGGTGCTGTGCAGAACCAGAAAACCAGTGACATGACGGCCGGCACCAGGTAAGCCCACTGCAGCAAGTTGCGGCGGCGTACTTTCGAAAACAGTCCCGCAATAAGAGCGCAGATACCAAAAAACAGGAACTGGAGCAAGGGATAGGTCACATCGAGTACGTTTCCTGTGGCCACCCTTACCAGCCAGGGACGGAACCAGCCCCAATTGTGCAGCACATCTTTTGGGGATGCCCCCGGAGTTCTCGCCCAGCTATAAACGGATTGGGCCTCGCTGACGATCCTTTCAACCGGCACGGCCCAGTCGACCGGCAGGCGACCGGCAGTTGAAGGATAAAGCGGTACTCCCGAGAGCATGACGCCCTGCCCTGCCCAAACCAGGAACATAAGCAGGGGCGGCGTGAAGAGGGTAAAACCGCTCCTGATAGTACGGCCTCGCGTTTTCAGCCAGTACGCAACGGCAAAACAGACGATGACGCTCGAGAAAGCGAGGTTGCTGAGTTTCACGGTAACCGCCGCTGAGGCGAGGAGCAGAAGGAGCATTACCCGGTAGTCCTGGTCCTGATGACCGTCCTGCCAATCGGCTATGCCCTCTCCAAGCAGCAAGAAGATGCAACACTGAAGCAGCAGAGAAGCAAGATCCGGAGCCGGTGATGCTATGCCGTTGGAAGAGATGGCTATAAAGGCGAGTACCGGCAGTAGGAACAAGGAAGGAAGAAAACGAAACGGATGTGCTTCCACGATGAGAGAAGGCCTGCGCAGGACGGGTGTCAGGGAGGTCCAGGCGGTCGCCGCGACGAACAGGAAAAGCAGGGCGTTACCGAGAAACCTGCCGTGTTCGAAGACCGGCGGAACAGTCAAGGAAGCCGCGAAGGTGAAAAACGACTGGTTGAAAGCAAGCCGGCCATGGAGATTTCCCAGCCCGGGCACTACCGGGTAGGTATTGATCCAGCGAATCGCATTGAGGTGGTAGAGGCCGGTATCGTAGTTGGTCGGAGGGAGCATCGCTCTGGAGACGAGCCAGGACGCCAGGACAAGCATCAGGATCGCGCCGGCAACGGGGACGGGGGTGCAGGAGCCGGACGGGGAAGGACGCCGCCCGCCTCGTGCCAGACAGACGAGGCAACAAAGTGCACCGGCGGAGAAGACGGGCAGCGACACCTGCGAAGCGATAGGCAGGAAGAAATGAAGCAGTTGAAACAGGAAAAGCGCGCAGGCCCAGCCGAGCCAGATCAGGCTCATCACGGAGTGCGCCGGCTTGTCGCTGCCCGCGGCCATTCCGAGCACCCGCGCGACACCCTTACCCAGGCCGTAATAAGCGGCGGCTACAAAGAGGTAAAGCGAAAGAGCGAGGGCAAGTGCAGTCGGGTGGGACATTTAGGACAGTAACCTCAGGTGCATGATGAGTGGGGTGAAAGCCGGATCAGGTGATGGTTTCGATGATCTCCTGCAGCCGCTGGCCAAACTGAACCTGTCCCCAGGAGGCGGCGCGCTCCGTGCCGCGCCGCACCAGTTCGGCACAGAGGGCGTCATCGGTCCAGAGCCTGCGAACCGTCTCGGCGATGGCTTCCACCGATTCCGGGTCGAAGAAGAGGGCTGCGTCGCCCGCCTGTTCAGGCATGCCGTAGCGGTCCGATATCGCAACCGGGCAGCCGGCGGCAAAGGCCTCCAGGGGCGGGATGTTGGTGGGCCCGAAAAAGGTCGGCATCACCAGCGCGCGGGCGCGCCGGTACAGTTCAGGCATATCTTCGTCCGGCACGTACCCCAGAAACTGCACCGCGTCCTTGAGTCCCAGCTCCCCGATCAACGCCACCAGGCCGTCGTACGCGTTTTTCAGCGACCCGACCAGCACGAGTTTCAGATCGGGGAAGTCCCCCTTGAGGCGGGCGATGGCATGCACGAGCCGCGCATGGTTTTTGTGTTCCCAGAACTGGGCCGGGTAGAACACGAACTTCTCCGGCAGGTGGTACCGCTCATCAAACCCCGGCGGCGGCGAATCGTTCCACGCATGGGGGGGGGCGATGAACGGCAGGACGTGAATCCGCTCTTCCTGAAGCCCGTACGACTCCCTCACCTGAGCAGCACCTATCCGCGAATCGACCAGCACTCCTCGCGCCCAACGGCAGATGGAAGCATATTGCTTCTCGCGTATCCTGAACTCTCGGGGCGTACCCACCTCGGGGAAGCGGCTCTCGTAGCGGTGCATGAGATCGTGGATGGCGATGAGCGCGGGGACCGGGAACTCGCAGCCGCGGGTGTCCTGGGAGGGAAATATCCAGAGGTCGCACTTCTTGCCAAGGAGATCCCGCGCCATGGGGTGAAACAGGGGATTGACCGCGCGCCAGGGGCCCAGGGGCAGGTCGAGCCTGTGCCAGAGGTAGCCGACACCGCGCCCGATGATCCCGGAGCGGACCCGGAAACTCTCAACGGGCAGTTCGCCAAGATACTCCCGCCACAGCTCGCTGGTGTAGCCGACCACGACCTGGAAGTGGGCTGACGGGAGCGCTGCCAGGGCGTGTAGCACGGCCTGGTTGTACTGGAAGGTCCCGCCGAGATGCGGCTCGACATCGAGAAAAAGCCCAATCCGCCTCATCCCCGCACCACACAGCAGACGCCCCAGGTGTCGACACCCGGCGTGTTGCCCGTCATCCACTCGAAGGCGCCGTCAAGATGGAGTCCGGCCTGCCGGAGCATGGCCTCCAACTCGGGAAGAAACAGGTAACGCATGCGGTGCGTCTCCCGAAGCTCCTCGGTCACGCCCGTCCCCGTATGGCACACCATGACCTGGTAATTTACGTCGACCAGGTTCTCGTTTGGGTGCAGGACCGGCTCGGCTATCCTGACGATCCGAACTTCCTCATCCTCGAGCCGCTTGACCCGCACCACCGGCGGATCGCTCAGGACGGCCGGGCCGTACCAGCAGTCGAAGATGAAGATCCCGCCCGGCCTTAGGTGTTCCCTCACGGTTGCAAAGGCCGCCGCGAGGTCGGCATTGCCGCTTTGATAGCTGATGACGTGGAACAGGGAGACCACCACGTCGAAATTCTCCCCGAGCCGGATAGTGCGGATGTCTCCCTGGTGGAAGGAGGTGGCCGACACGGCCTGCGCCCGGGCCGTTCGCAACATCTCCTCGGAGACATCGACCCCGGTCACGCGATAGCCGCGGCCCGCCAGCAAGAGCGCGTGCCGCCCGGTGCCGCAGCCTAAATCGAGCACGCTGCCGGCCGACGGGAGGTGGCGGCGGATGAGACCGTCCAGGTACTCCACCTCGCCCGTGTAGTCCTTGTCCCGGTACAGAAGGTTGTAGTAATGGGCGTAGGCGCCGAATACGGTCATGCCGTCACCTGGCCGGATACATCCGATGCTGAGCCGGTCTGCGGCCCGATGACGGAGGCGAGCGCGGCAGCCGCACGCTCGATCTGGACATCGGTAAGAGCGAGACCGCTGGGCAGATAGAAGCCGCGACGGGCGAGTCTTTCGGCGACGGGGTAGCTTTCACCGGCAAAGAGTCCCAGCCTGCGCAGGACCGGCTGTTCGTGCATCGGCCAGAAGAAGGGGCGCGTGCCGACACCCAGGGCGGAAAGCCGGCGCATCGCCTCCTCGGCGTCAAAGCCGATACTCTCGTCGAGGACCACGCCGTAGACCCAGTAGATGTTGTCGGCGTGTGGCGTCGCGGGAACCGGGAGCGTGATACCAGGCATCTGCGAAAGTAGTGCGCTGTAGCGCTCTCCCATGCGTCTTTTGCGGGAGGCGAACTCGTCGAGCCGCTCGAGCTGGGCAACTCCCAGGGCCGCCTGAAGATTGCTCATCCTGAAGTTGAAGCCGAGTTCCTCGTGCAAGAAGCGCTTGCCCTCTTGGAAGCAGAGGTTGCGCAGCGACCGGCACCGCTCAGCGAGCACGGGATCATCGGTGAGGATGATACCTCCCTCCCCGGTGGTGACGAGCTTGTTCGGATAGAAGCTGAAGGTGCTGATGTCGCCGAAACTGCCGCAGGGCCTGCCCTGGCAGCAAAGCCCGTGTGCCTGGGCCGCATCCTCGATGACCTTCAGGCCGTGGCGCTCGGCGATCTCCAGAAGCGGGGCCATAGGGACCGGTAGTCCGTAGATGTGCACGGCCATGATGGCCGACGTCCTGGGGGTGATCTTTTCCTCGATCCGGTCGACGTTCATGTTCCAGGTGGCGGGGTCGGCGTCCACGACAACCGGGACCAGACCGGCGCGGATCACCGCGGCGGCGCAGGAAATGATGGTGAAGGTGGGGAGAATCACCTCGCTCCCCTGGGGCAGCTCGAGCGCTGCGATGGCAGCCTCGAGGGCGACCGTTCCGTTTGACACAGCTACCCCGTACCTCCTGCCCATGCGCGCCGCGAACATCTCCTCCAGGCTGCGCACGAACGGCCCCTCCGATGAGACCCAGCCGGTGTCGATGCACTGGGCGAGGTACTTCTTCTCGTTGCCGTCCAAAAGCGGTTCGTTTACCGGGATGAAGTCCATCATCTCTCCTGAAGCACGATGTTCTGCCACGCCACGCCGTCGAAGCGGGACTTGTCCTGGTCACCGGAATACGGTCCCTGTTTCACCTCGATCATCTCCAGGGGCTCAAGCGCTTCCATGCCGTGGCCGCCGGAGGCGAGCAGGATCACGTCCCCGGCTACGAGGACCCGGCTTTCCAGGTATTCGCGCCCGTCGTTGTAGAAGTCGACCCTCAACTTCCCCTTGCGAATGAAGAGCACCTCCTGGGTGTACACCACCTCGCGCAGCACCGCGTTGTGCACGTGGGCATCGATGACCTTCCCCTGCGGGTGCGACATGTAGGCCAGCTGCTGGGAGAAGTCGTCGGGAGTGAAGAACCGGATTCCCGGCTCCGCGAAGGAGTGAGGGATGATGATGGCGAGAATCTTTCCATCCTCGGTTATCTGTTCGATCATGTCGGTTCCTTGATCAGCGTTGCGACAGCCAGTCGTCTATTTCCACCATGCCGCGAAACGCCGGGTCACTGAGCAGTCTGAGGTCGTAAAGGTTTCTCTTGTGCAGGTAGGCGATGCGGGCCGGAATGAATTGCCACGATTCCTTCCCGAGAATGAGGCGCCCCGCCGTCACCAGCGCCGTCTTCAGGGCACCGGCGCTGTTGCGCCAGAGCATCCCCCGTACCAGGCGTCCCCGGTTGCGGTGCGTGCGGTAGGCGGTGTACGAATCGCAGTATCCCTGGTTGCCGATCCTTTGCACCAGGTAGCGCAGCGTGGTCCGCGAGGCCGGTATCAGGTGGTGGATCACCGAGTGCGGCGTGTACGCGAAGCGGTAGCCGCTCTGGGCGAGCTTGATGCCGAGCCCGGTTTCCCCGTCGCCGATCCAGACGCCGGCGGTGTTCTCCGGGTTGAATCCGCCACAGCGGAAGAACGCATCGCGCCTGACCGCCTGGTGACAGCTATATACCATATCCGTCTCGGAAATTACCACTTCTTCCGGCGTGGCCTCGGGGGTGAGGCTCAGGAGGTAGTTGATCAGATGTCGCCTGACCCACCGTGGGGGAGGCTCATCGAACCTTCCGATCACCTTCCCGGTGGCGCTGCCTATATCGGGGGCCAGCTCGAACACCTTGACCAACTCCCGCAAAAGCCCCGGCTCGGCGACCATGTCGTCGTCGGTGAAGTAGAGGATTTCACCCCTGGCCTGGACGGCGGCGCCGTTGCGCGCGTAGTGCACCCCCTGGCGCGGCTCGAACAGGTACCTGACCGGCACCGGCGAGCTGTCCGGGTAGCGCTGCGCCACGTCGCGGGTAGCATCGCTTGAGTTGTTGTCGGCGACGATGATCTCGTAGCGATCGCGCGGGTAGTCCTGCGCCAAAAAGCTCTCCAGCGTGAGCAGCAGCAGGTGCGCACGGTTGTAGGTCGGGATGATGACCGATACGAACGGTATCCGCTCCATTCAATGTATCTCCGGGACGCCGGCAGGTTTGCGGAAGAGCCGCCCGAACTTCTCGAGCAGGACAAGCTGGATCCGGCGCAACGCGGGCTGCTGCCGGCGGTACTGTTCGGTGATCTGCCGTACCCTCGCCTGGTTCGCGCCGCATTTGTCACCCTCGTAGGTCTTGGTCCCTTCGAGGTAGCGGTAATTCCCCCAGGTGCGGTCCCGGTACGTCACGTGCGCGTGCTGAACCGCCCGGAAGATGAAGTGGAGGTCCATCGCGGCGTGCTCTTCGACGCGGTAAGGGCCCACCCTGAGGTGCAGGGACTTGTGGTAGAAGTACGCCGCCGGGTTCATGGGGAACGCCTCGACGTAGCGCCCGAGGAGGAGGTTGTTGAGGCTGATACCGGCCGGTCTGCTGACGAACCAGAGTTTGCCATCATCGTCCCAGACGTTGCAGTTTCCCACCAAAAGGGAGGGTTCCGGCAGCCCGTCCCACTGGGTCAGGACCTCCCTGAGCGCTCCCGGCTCGTAGTAATCATCGGCATTCAAAAAACCGACGATCTCCCCCCGCGCCATGGCGATCCCCTTGTTCATGGCGTGGGACTGACCTTCATCCCGCTCCGAGACGTACCGTATGTGGTCATGGAGCGCCGCGTACCGCTCGATGATGGCGACGGTGCCGTCGGTGGAGCCGCCATCGACGATGACATGCTCGACCTCGGGGCACTCCTGCCGCATCACGTTCTCCAGACAAAACTCGATGAAGCGTGCGCAGTTGAACACCGGGGTTATCACGGAAAGCCTTACGCGCGCCACGGCGTTCCTCCGGCGCGTAGCGGCATGTGAGCTAAGGTCATGAACGGCACTCCTGGGGGCGCTGCAGCAGTTGCGTTGCCGCCTGTGCGACCTCGGTGGCGGTGACGCTCGCTATGCACTCCCCTCCCCTGTCGCATTTCCAGTTGCAGTGAAAGCATTGAAGCTCCGTGGTCAGAAAGATATGCTGCTCCGGGTCGCCCCACGGCACGAACCTGCCGAAATGCCCCCCCCCGACGATGCCGACGGACGGCACGCCGGCGGCGATAGCCATGTGCAGGCCCGAAGTTTCCGACCCGATGAAAAGATTGCAATGCCCGATACAGGCGGCCAGTTCCCTGAGGGTGGTCTGTCCCGCCAGGTTGACTACCGTCGCCGAGGGACAGCGTGCCTTGATGGCGGTCTCTACCTCGACAGCGAGTCCGTGATCGCCGGGGCTGCCGAATATCGCATACACTACCGGGAGTTGCAGTCGCCCGGCCAACTCGCCATAGTTGGCCGCATCCCAGCAGCGAATCTTTGCGGCCGCCCCGGGGAAGAGCGCCACCGTTTTCCGCTCCGGATCCCGTAGCGCGGGCACATGGCGGCTGTCCCGCTCGGAAAGCCATAACACCGGCGCGATATCATGAGGGGCGACATCGCGGCAGCCGACGAAACGCAGGAAGTCGGCGTTGAACTGCAGCTCATGCCGCCATGGGTCCTCCTGTGAGACGTCGTAATAGCGGGTGAAGAGCGTCCGCGGCCGCAACCTCGCCGGGAGGCCGGCTTGCGGGAGGTTGAGGGTGCAGCCCGCGACGCCGTAGCGCTGCGGCGCGTGCAGGAGGGCCACCAGCTCGAGGTGATGCCGGTCGGGGGACTTCAAGGGGCAGATGACTACGTCGAAAGGGGGCCGCAGCGCGTTCCGAACGCCGTTGACGCCGTCGATGACCGCTTTGACAAGGGCCTGCAGGCGTCCCCCACCAGGCCCGGGGATACCCCACCAGGAAAGCGTGCCGACCGGGACGCAGGAGTCGATGAAGGGGCAGGAGAGGAAAAGGCCGGTAACATGCTCCTGCACGGCCAGGGTGATCTCCGCATCCGGGTACAGCTCCCTGATGTGAGGGAGCGCCCCGCTGAAGAGGACGAGGTCGCCGATATTGTCCGGCCTGAGGATCAGTACCCTTAAGCGGCTCATGACGCGGAGAGAGCGCCGTCCAGCGCGGCCAGGTACCCCTGCCGCGTTTGCGCCTGCAGGGTCAGCAGCCGCTCACGCTCGTCGTCGAGAGTCCGCAGCATCTGCCCGGTCCGCTCCAGGAGCAGGTCCGGGGTCGCGTCCTTCACGTAATAGGCGGGAAGCCCCAGTTCCGCGACCATGAGCAGTCGCGTATCGGTGCAGACGGCGATGGACGGTATCCCCATTCCCGCCATGGCGACCGAGGCGTGCATCCTGTTGCAGAGGGCGAATTTCGCCCGGGCTATGCATGCGCCGTACTCCACCGAGTTCCTTGGCAAAAAGGCGGGGAGGTCCGGAGCGAGAGCGCGCGCCAGGGCGAGCTCGCGATCATCGTGGCAGAGGAAGGCAACCTTCTCGCTCTTGCGCAGTTCAGCGACGAGGCGCCGGACGGTCCCCTCCCAGATGGAGGGATCGATACCTTGGTCCCACTCGTAGTGCCCGCCGCCCGGCATGTAGTTGACGAGGACGTACTCCGGTTCGCGCGCAGCCGGCGGCTCGAAGGCGAGGAAGGCGCTGCACGGAAGGCGAACGACGTCGCCGCCCACGGACTTGCACAGCCTCTCGGCCAGCGGATCGCGCACGGTGGTCAGCCGGCAGTAGCCAAGGATGTCCCTGACATACTTCGCATCCGCCTCCGGTTCCAGTTTTACGGGCTGCCGCTCCCACGGATAGCAGGAACCTGCGGCGAGGTTCAGCACCGGGATCCGGCTGCTAAGCCGCCCAACCACCTGGTGCCACAGCGGGACCGCCCACTCGCTTGCGCTGCATTCCGGCCAGAAGACGGGAGCGCCGCACTGGACGATGAGATCGCAGGAATCGAATCTGGTTTCCCCGATGCGGGAGCATACCCTTTCGATGGCGCTCCTGACGCGGTCGCGTCCCAGCGGAAGCAGACCGGCCAGGTTGCGGACGTGGACCGGATGCCAGGGCGGGTACACGGTGAACGGGGAGTGCTTATTGACGCTGACGAACTCGATGGTCCGCCCCCGGTACCGCTCCGAAAGAAGACCGCGGATGCCATCGCGTATGAAATCGTCGCCGATGTTGGTGTCGAGGGTGGTGATAAGCCCGATCTTCATAACTGTCATCTATTCCTTAACCAGTGCGCATACCGCGAGGTACGGCTTGGCAAGCGTTGTGTACTCCGGCGACTCCTCCATGAAGAAGCCGGAGATAGCGCGGAAGAACCTCCCCAGAACGAGGGCCCGCCATCCGAAACCGATGAGGAAGGCCATCCTCTTGCGTATGTCGTCTCCGTGATAGCGCCGCTCACCGATATACCTTTGCCCCGCTGTGGTGAGCCCCGAAGGCGCCAGGATCTGCTCGCGCAGAGACCGTTCGTCGTAGAAGCGTTGAAAGAACGTTTTCTTGGAGGCGTCCCCCTTGACGGCATAGGCATCGCCTTCGATGTACTCGTGGAACCCTTCCCTGGCGTACGGGACCGAGAACACGAAGCTCCCCCCCCTCTTCAGGAGGGGGGCTATGTTCCTTGAGGCGATCACATCGCCGCCATGCTCCGGGTGGATGTGCTCGAAGACGGAACAGGAAAATACGTAGTCGAAGGTACCCAAATCGGCCAGCGCCTCCTGGCGCGTGATATCGCCTTTCAGGATGTTGAGCGAACTCACTCCCAGCGCCGATGCCTTGCGGCGCATGTCCTCCAACTCGGGCTCGAAGGGGTTCAGGTAGGTGACCTCCCAGTCATCGCAGCGAAGGCAAAGCGTGAGGCTAAGGATCTGGGGCGAACCGATGTCGAGGATCTTTAGCGGCTCTCCCTTGCGCTCGAGGATCCCGCTCTGCGCGAGCAGCGCCGGAATCTCCCTGGTGCGGGTGTAATCCATCGGGACGAGCAGCGAGCGCCAGAACTCCCGCAAGTGACTCATGGTGAGCCGGTTCGCCGTCGACATGAGCAGGGCGTAGGGGGTCTCGCTCATCTTCCCCTCCGTCTCACCAGATTCAGGACCGCTTCCCGGAACGAAGCAGGCTTCACACCAACAAACTCCTCCAGGTACCTGCGGTCGGCGCGCCGGTCACGGACGAGGTACGGCGGATGCCTGAGCACTGAGTCGGCCTGGTACACCTTCAGCTCGGCATAAGGATCGGTAGCGTCGCTGACGTGGGTAGCATCAGCGCCGAAACCGATGTTGGTAACGAGGTTTGCGGCGGGGATGACGGAGAGCCCGGAGTTGACCATCTTGGCGAATCCCCACTGGTAGTCCCAGGTATCTATCTCGCCGGCGTGCAGCCGGTCGTAGAGTTGCAGCCGGTACGCCGCCTCGGCACCGTCCTGGCACAAGTCACGGTACACCCCATTCCCCCTCACTTCGGGCCACAGCTTCATCTCCACGTCGTAGTGGCGCCAGGCGCGGCGCCAGGAGGCCCACCCCCAGATCGGCCCGTAGCCGGAAAAGAAATAGCTGTGGCCGCTCCCCGGCCACTCCCCGAGGACGTTGAGACCGCAGATCTGCATGACGCGGGCGTCATCCCGGTAGCGGGCGAGAAGCTCCTGACAGTACCGGAAAAACGAGGGTTCGGGGAGGCAGTCGTCTTCCAGGACGATCCCCTCTTCGACGTGGCTGAAGAACCAGTCGAGCGCCGAGCTGACCCCCTTTTTGCACCCCAGGTTGCGGTCGCGGAAAAGGGTGACGAGCTCGCACTCCCAGTCGACCGCGGTGGCTATCGCCCGGACCTGCTCGCACTTCTGCCGTTCACCGGCTACCTCCCCGCGCGGGCCGTCGGCCGCGACGAACAGGCGTGACGGCCTGGACTGGCGAATCGCCTCGAAGACCCTGCGCGTCGTCTCCGGGCGGTTGAACACGAGAAAAAGAATCGGCGCGGTTATATCCATACCCTCTTTAGAACCATTTGAGGTTGTGGCCAAGAGCGTGAGTGGTCAGGCTGTGCATGGAGCTGTCCTCGGCGATGCGCCGCCCCCTGCCAAGCCGGCTTGCGACCCGCCGCCACAGGGGCTCGCACGGGGAGCTCGCACCAAGTGACTGCCGCAGCTCCTCCACCGGCGCGGTATCCTCGCCGATCAGGCGGTAGTAATCGTAGGCCGTGGCGATCAGGTTCATGGCGTTTCGCTCCTTGAAGCCGTGGTCGAGACGGATCCTGTCGTCTCTAAGATGCCGTAGCGCCATTTTCGCCCGGCCGAGATAGAAGCGGTGCAGCTTCGTGCTCCTCTGCTCCTCGTGGATGGTGACGCAGGCCCACGTCTGCGAGGTGCGGTACACGCTATTGACCACAGCGGGGTGGTAATTGGAGAGCCGCACCCAGAAATCGGTGTCGGCGACCATGTCCACCTCGGCGTCGAGACCACCGACCAGCAGCGCCCTGGCCACGGAAAAGAAGGTTGCGCCCTGGGCGAAATGATTGGTGAGCGTGAAGACGGTTTCCGGGCGGATGAAGCCGTTTTGCTGCGGGTCGAACGGGGCGAGCACCTGGCGGAAATCGGCATCGGCGAGAACGGAGTAGCCGGAAACCATCACGAGCGCAGGGTGCTGCCGGAAGATGCGCGCTGCCTCGGAAAAGACGCTGTCGCTCGCGTAGAAGTCGTCCGAGCTCTGGATGGCCGCGACCGTCCCCCGGCAGCGCTTGAGCGCCTTGTTGACGGCGTCGGCGTAACCGCGGTCGGGCTCACTCACGAAACTGATGCGCGGGTCGGCCGCGGTGTAGCGCAGGCAGATTTCCGCGGTCTCGTCACCGGAATTGCCGTCCTGGATGATGAGCTCCCAGTTTTGATAGCTCTGTTTGGTCACGCTCAGGATCGCGTTCTCGATGAAGTGCCCCTGGTTGAAGGACGGGATGATTATGGAAAGAAGGATCGGCTCCCCGTTCGTGCCGGTCATGGGAGATCCTTCAGCCAAAGCGAGAGGAGCTCCATTTCGGCTTCCATGACGATCCCCTTCCGGCGCAGGGCGTCGTAGGCCAGGTACAGGTTGTCGGCCACCGACGAGTCACCCCGCAGGGCGCCGCAGACGACCTCGACCACCTCGTCGGCGTGCAGGTAACAGGGGATCTCGGAAACGAAATCCTGCATGTAGTCGTGAGGGTTTCGCTCCTGCACGACGGTCGCCTGAGTGAAGCCAAGGTGAAGGCCGCACCGCCACATGATCGGCTGTGCCACAAGCCCCCTCAGTATGTCGGTATACCGGAAGGTGACGAAGGACGGCAGGTAGAGCAGCGGGAATGCCTCGCGTGCAAAGGCCGTGTTCTGCGAATTGAACGGGCAGATCGTCCCCTCGGCGAGAACGAGAGGTTCTTTCTCCTTGAAAGTGCACGGCTTGTTCAGCACCAGGCGGTAGATGGCATCGACGTCCGGGTCGCCGTCGGCAAGCCCCTGCCAGACACCGATCCGGATGTCGCCCGTGGCAAGGGGGGGAAGGGCTGCGCCGCCCGGCCTGATCAGGTTGAGCGGAAACCCCCTCGGCCAGATGTGCTGATCGGTGAAGTAGCTGTAGACATTGACGAAACCGTGGTCCCGCGGCGTCTGGAGGTAGTCGCCGGAAAAGGCAGGAAAGCCCCACCCCTCCTTGGGAACGTTGTCGTCATCGGTGTCGATGATCACCTCCGCCCCGCACTTCATGGCGTGGAGGTAACCGACGTTCTTGCGCGCGTAGTGATGATACGGAAGCAGGCGACAGATGGCGTATCCCAGCTGTTGCTGCGCGTCCACCGGCAAATAGGTGGTGTTCGCGCATGACCAAGCCTGCGGCGTCTTCTTGTCCCCCACGACGGTCAGCGCCAGGCCGTCGATGGCCGAGAAGGCCTTGACGGCAACCGACGGTTCGTTGATGGTCGTGATGATGAGGCTTGTCTTTTTCGTCATTGGATATCCCGTTGTAACTGCCAGCTGCTGGTGTGCCACAGCACGCCCTCGGCGCCGTTTTTAGCCGGTCCGGACCGGTTGATCTCAAGCCAGAGCTCCCCTTCCGAAAAGAGCACGTTCTGCTCGTTCTCATCGCGAACGCCAAAGACCACCTCGTAGGTTCCGGGTGCGATGGAGCAGAGATTGAGGTCGGTGTCGATGACAACCTTCCCCGTGAACTGATCGGGGAAGGCGAAGGCGCCGTCGTCAAGTAGGTGAGAGGTGAAGATGCGCCGTCCCTGCGCTTCCCGTACCGCGAAGCCGGGGTTGATGCGCCGCACCGGGACAAGGAAGTTGAATTCGAAGCGCAGGATGCAGTCGTCGCCGAAGCGGTATCCCGTGACCGGTTCGCCTTTGCGGTTCACCCAGTACGGCATCTTCAGTTCGAACCTGTCGCACTTCGACCTGATGACGTCCCGCCTGGCGGAAGGCTGCAGCGAGTTGAGGTACGTGGTGATCGCCTCGTCGGTCCCCCCCTCCATGATGTTCCGCCCGGCAGACAGGACGATCGCCTTGCTGCAGAGCTCCCTCACCGCCGCCATGTTATGGCTGACAAAGAGCACGGTACGACCGTCTCTCCCCGCCTGCTCCATCCTCCCGAGGCATTTCCTCTGGAATTGCGTGTCTCCGACCGCCAGCACCTCGTCCACAATGAGGATTTCCGGCTCCAGGTGGGCCGCGACCGCGAAAGCCAACCGCACATACATCCCGGACGAGTAGCGCTTCACCGGCGTGTCCAGAAACTTCTCCACCTCGGCGAAGGCGACGATCTCGTCGAATTTCCTGCGGACGTCGCTCCGCCCCATCCCGAGGATGGCGCCGTTCAGGTAGATGTTTTCGCGGCCGGTGAGTTCGGGATGAAACCCGGTACCGACCTCGAGCAGGCTCGCCACCCTGCCGCGCAGCCGGACGCTCCCGGTGGTAGGGGGGGTGATGCGGCTCAGGATCTTAAGCAGCGTCGACTTTCCGGCTCCATTTCGTCCGACGATGCCGACGCGTTCCCCCTGCTTCACCTCGAAGCAAACGTCCCGCAGCGCCCAGAAATCCTCCTGGCCGGCGGCGCCGCAGACCGCGCCGCCTCGCCCAAGAAGGCGCCGCCCGGCGTTTTTCGCCCCCTCCGCCAGCACGTCGCGCAACGCCACGTAAGACTGCCGCCCCGCCTGGCGGTTAAGAAGATACTTCTTGCCCAGATTTTCCACCGTAATGACGCTAGCCATGCTCAGACCACATCCGCGAAACTGCGTTCAGTGATGCGGAAGTACCATACCCCGCTGGCCAGTATGAGAACCGCAAGAAGCGACGAGAAGGCGAGACCGGACCAGTTGACGGGAAAGCCGTCACCAAGAAGCGCCCAGCGGAAGCCGTCAATGACGCCGACCATCGGGTTCAGGAAATACAGGGAGCGCCACGCATCGGGGACGATGGAACTGGAGAAGCCAACCGGGGAAACGTAGAGCCCCAGTTGCAGCAGAAACGGCACCACGTAGCGGAAGTCGCGGTATTGCACGTTGAGAGCGCAGAACCATAGCCCTGCCCCCAGGGACGAGAGCACCAGCAACAGGAGGAAGACGGGAAGCAGCAGTATCCTGAAGTCAGGGACGCACCGGTACCACGCCATGAGCCCGGCCAGGATCACGCAGGAGACGAGGAAGTCGACCAGACTCACCATGATGGCACCGACGGGAACGATGAGCCGGGGGAAGTAGACCTTGGTGAGAAGGTTGGCGTTACCTATCAGCGAGTTGCTGCTTTCGGAGAGAGCGCTGGCGAAGAACTGCCAGGGGAGCATCGCCGCGAAGACCATCAGCGGATAGGGAACCCCGTTGGAAGGGAGCTTGGCGAGCATGCCGAACACCAGGGTGAACACCAGCATGGTCAAAAGCGGCCGGATCACGCACCACGCAACCCCTATCGCCGTTTGCTTGTAGCGGACCACGATATCGCGCCATGCCAGATATAGAAACAGCTCACGGTAGCGCCAGATCTCGCGCCAGTAGTGGAGCGCGCCGGTCCCGGGCGTTATGACAATCTCTTGCTGTTCTGCCATGTCAGACTTAGAGCCTCTCCTGTTGTTCAAAACGAGCCCCACAATGTCGGACCTTAGCCGGTGTGTTTGTCATGCCGAAGAAAAGCCGACTTCATGTACTTGATCGTCAACTGGAGGATCTTGTGACAAAGAAGGTGGGTGTTATTCAAGTACAGGGTTTTGTGCCGCAGGATTATGAGCGACATCATCGCGATCTTCTGCCATACACGCATCGAATGATCGCGAGACTCGCTGCGAATGCGGTAATAGTACAGCAGCTCCGGTATCTTTGTCACCTCTTTCTTAAGAGTGGACATGGTGATCCAGAAGTCCCAGTCCTCCCACCCGTAGACGAAGCGGGAACTGTATCCCCCCACCTTCTCCCAGTCGCTCTTCCTGAAAAAGGCGGACGGAAAGATCTGGTTGTCGAAGAGCAGCGCGACGGGATCGTACTCGGGCATGATCCAGACGTCGTCACGCTCCCCGAACATCTGCTCGTCGCAGTAGACGATACCGACCTCGGGGCGGGCGTCGAGTATGGCGACCCCCTTTTCGAGGTAACTCGGGGCGATGCGGTCGTCGGCATCGAGCGGCAGGATGTAGTCACCCTGGGCGGCTGCGATGCCGCTGTTTCTCGCACTGGAGACGCCGGCGTTTTCGGTGTGCAGGACCCGGGTTTTCGGGCGGCGGTAACGCGCAAGGAGATCGACCGTGTAGGGATCGGTGGAGCCGTCGTTGACGATGACGATCTCGAAGTCGGTAAAGCTTTGCGCGAGGACCGAGTCCACCGCCTCGTCGAGGTAGATGCCGTGGTTGTAGCAGGGAATCACCACCGACACCTTCGGTCGTAAGCCGGTCACGGTGCCTCCTTTGGGGGCGCGTCCGCAGCCGCGAACAGCCTGCGCACGAAGAGCCGGTTCAGCCGCTTCTTCACCTGGTACTCGAGTCGGTAGGGAAACTGCCACATGGAGCGGCTCTTCAGAAAATCCAGGCGCACCTTGAGTTCCTCGGCGTAGGCCGCCTCGGCCTGAGCCAGCGAACGGCTACCGCCATGGACACCGAAACAGGCGACGGCCCGGCGGATGGGAACCGGGTCGCCCATGGCCCCGAGCCTGAGCCAGAGATGGTAGTCCATGCAGTAGTGGACACCGAGGTCGAAGCCTCCGGCGGCAAGGAAGGCGTCGCGCTGTATGAAGGTGGCCGGGTGCAGGATGATGTTCGAGTGGATGAGCCTCCGGTAACAGTAACGGCGCACCTTGATCTCTTTGAGAAAGCGCCCTTGCGAGTCCACGAAGTGGAAGCCGCCGGTGGCCCAGAGTGCTCCGGGAGAGCGGCGGAAGGTCGCCGCCACCTCGGCCAGCACCTCCCGGTCCAGGTAGTACTCGTCCGAGTGCAGGTGGGCGATCACCTCCCCCGTGGCGAGGGCCACTCCCTTGTTCATGGCGTCGGAGATGCCGCGGTCCGGCTCGGAGACCCACTTTATCCGCGCATCCCGCGCCGCGTGTTCCCGAATGATGTCCACCGTGCCGTCGACGGAGCCTCCGTCCACGAGGATATACTCGAGATCCGGGTACGACTGGGCAAGGACGCTCGCCATCGCCTTCTCGATGTGGCGGGCGCTGTTGTAGCAGATCGTTATGACGCTTATCTTCATGGCCGCGCCTGCTCCCTCCTAAGCCACATCGAACCGGGGCCGCCCCCCTGCCGGGCAAAGACCGGGCAGCAGGCGCAAAGGAGGTCATAGTGGTTGAGCTTCAGGTAGCTGAGGCCCGCTACCACGCGGAACTCGCGGTTCATGGTCAAAAAGGCCTCCAGGAGGTACTGCTCGTTCCAGAACTTCACCTCGTCGACCACCCACTCCCTCGGGTAGTCCTGCGGCGAGAAGATGTCGTGAATGTGCACCAGGACGCCGGGACGCAGCAGGGGGAGGATCTCCAGGTAGATGGCGAGCACGTCCCCCTGCGGCCTGATCATGTGCGACGAGTCGATGAAGAGGATGTCCCCCGCCTGCAGTGTCGCGAACAGTTCGCGGTCCACGCTCTCCACCCGCTCGCGCAGCACGGTGACGCCGGTCTGCTCGAGCCAAGGCATCTCGTACGGCTCGATGCAGATGTGCCGGCAGCGGTACCCTTGCTCCTCCTCGGCGTTCTTTTGGAGCGCGTTCACCACCATGAGGGTGGAGTTGCCGCTTCCTATTTCGATGACGCTCCCGGGGCGGAAATGACGGACCATCGAGTAGAGGATCTCGGCGTCGCCGGGTGGGAACATGGCGTTGTCGTAGTGGAACTCGATACGCCCGTCCCGGGGCCTTTCGGGGAACTGCAACAGTTCGTCGGCGTAATGGAAACGGCCCAAAAGCTCGATCTGCTCGGCTTCGTTCCAATCGATGCCGGGGAGCGGACGCTCGGCATCCAGCGGACGGCGCATAGCCCGATGGTCGAACTGCGGCTCGTAGTAGTGGCGCGAGATAGGGAACACCCCGACCTGGAGGAGGATCCTGCGGGTAAGCGGCAGACGCTCGATGCCTCCCCTCCTGATCAACGCGAACAAAAGCGCGCCCAAAAGGGTAAAGGGAGCGAGGAACCATTCCCACACGGGGAGCGTGCGGCGCAACAGGTTGATGGCCTTTTCCTTGGTGCCGCTCACTGTATCCCCCCTTCACGCCCCAAAAGCAGGCGCAGTATCATCGCCGCCCGGTCCCACCTCCCGAGCAGCAGCCGGGTCACCAGGGTGCATAACAGTGCCAGGTATACCGTCGGCAGCGCCCACGGGAAGAAGCGCCGTGTGAAGAAGATCCGGTTTCTCACGTTCCAGTAGTCGCAGGCAGCGCTCTTGCGGGCCGGATTGCTGCTCGTCCCGACGCTCGCACCCACCTTGTGGTACACCAGGCTTTCCGGCGCCCAAGAGAGCGGGAAGCGACCGTTCGCGCGCAGCACCCAGTCGAGCTCCTCGAAAAAGAGGAAGTAATCCTCGCACAGAAGCCCCACCGTCTCGATGAAGTCACGGCTCGCCATGAGCGACGCCCCCACCGGGTAGCTCATGCGCCGCTCCACGCGGTCGCGGTCGGCGTGCGCGGGCCAGCGCCCGAGCCGGCCCAGGTGCCAGGCGAGACCGAGCCACTTGCAGTACCAGCCGCCCCCCAGGGCCTGCACGCGGTCTCGTTCCCCGTAGTGCAGAAGCGTCGAGCCGCACAGGCCGCTCCCACCGTGCTCCTCGAGCCTGCTCACCATGCGGCGCATGGCATCCGGAGCCACCACCGTATCGTTGTTGAGCAGCCAGGCGTAGTCGAGGTCGCCGCGGGAAAGGGCGTAGCGCAAGCCGACGTTGTTGCCGCCGGCAAAGCCGAGGTTCCCGCCACAGTCGACGAGGACCAGGGGAGCACGCTCGTCTCGCTGCCCGCCCGATTCCGCCTCGCCGCGGCGGTAGCGGACCAGGCGGGACGTTCCCGCCGCGCCGAGGCAGTCCGCGTCCCGTGCCCACGCCTCGATGTGGTCCAGGGAGCCGTCCTGAGAGCCGTTGTCACAGACCACCACCCGGAATCCGGAATAATCGGAGCGGAAAAGGCTGCCAAGACACTCCACGGTGTCCCGCCAGCCGTTGTAGTTCACCAGGACGACGTAGACGCTCATCGGTAGATCCCGGAAGCGACCATGATCAGCCAGAGAAGGCCGGTGGCAAAAAGCGGGAAGTCCTTCAAAAGCGCATCGGTCGGGTCCCCCCCACCCCCGGCCTTCACCCTGAGCGCATAGCGGAAAAGCCCGAAGGTGCAAAGCGGCACGGTGTAGATGAGGTGCGGCTTGGAGAGGGAGTACATGGTGTAGGTGACAAGGACCGCGGCCCCGGTCATCGCCATGGCGATATCGAGGAACCCGGGGGGGTATCCCTCCAGGCTTTTGCGATGGCTCCCCGCCCCTTCACCCAGCCCGCGCTGCTCGCACAGCCGCTTGCCGGTGCTCAAAAACACCGAGAGCAGAAACACGGAGAGAAAAAGCCATTCGGAGATGGCCACACCGAGAGCATCGCCGCCGGCCTCGAGCCTCAGGACGAAGCCCGCCGCGATGCAGAAGATGTCGACGATCGCCACGTCCTTCAATTTCAGCGAATAGCAGGCGGAGATCGCCAGGTAGCTCACGAGGAGCAGCGGGAAGATGCCGGGGACGAGCAGCGCGGTGCCGATGCTACAGACTGCGAGCAGCAGCGCCAGAAAAAGGGCCGGGCGCGTCCCGACCGTCCCCGAGGCGATGGGGCGCCTGCTCTTTCTCGGGTGGTTGCGGTCCTTGGGGGCGTCGAGCAGGTCGTTGATGACATAGGTGGCGCTGGAACCAAGACAGAAGGCGAGCATGGGAAGCACCCCCCGCTGCGCAACGCCCGGCTGGATGATGACACCCGACAGCAGGGCCGGGAAGAAGATCATCAGGTTCTTCAGCCACTGGTGCGGCCGCATGAGCTTCAGGTAACCGGTCACCGCCCCTCCCCGTACTTCGCGGCAAGTTTGCCTGCGGCGGCTTTATAATACGCCCCCTCCGATGCTGCGCCGAAGCTCCGGCCGAAGTACGCTCCGGCCCGCTTCTCCTCCCCCAGGCCCAGGAGCAGTTGCCCGGTGTGGTACAGCAGCAGGGGATCGCGTGTCCTGGCGTACAGCTCCTCGTTCACCTCGACCAGTTCGCGGGACATCTCGTCTCGCTCCGCACCCGCGGGCGCCTTCCTGATCAGGACGACATCGATCTTGCGCAGGGCATCGAGGAGTTCCGTATCCTCCTGGGCAGGTTTACCCAGGTACAGGTTCAGCGTGCGGCGTGCCTCCTCGGGGGGCACTCCGTAGATAGCGAGGCTGATCCGGTTCTTCCGTATCAGCACCTTAAGCAGTTCGCTCGGCTCCAACGAGGAGGCGAGGTTGAGCTCACGGTGCGCCTCGTCGATTCTCCCCCCCTTTGCGTACAAAACCGCCAGCGTGTTGTGCAGCATGGCGAAGTCCGGACTCTGGGCGACGGCGTCCCGGTAGAGCGCGATGTTGTCCCGCCAGACAGAGATCCTCTGCCAGGTACCGAAAGCGAGAATGACAAGCACCGACACCAAAACCGGCGCGGCCAGCCGTTGTTTGCCAAGGGAAGCCGCGCTGCTGAAGAACCACCCGGCGCCCCCCAGAGAGAAAAACAGGGAGGGGATGTAGAGGTAGCGCTCGGCAACGGGCGTCCAGGCGACACCGAAGAGCGCCACCGCGAGAGGGGGCATCAGGAACATGAATCCCGTGCAGGTCATCGCGAGCCAAGGGCTCGTTTTGGGGGAACGCCACAAAAGGAGCAGTGCCGCAAGCGCCGGGACCAGGTACCAGGCGGAAACGGAATCGATGGCGATGTTGAGCGGCCACGGGAAGAGCATCTTCTTCACGTAGAACCCCGCGCTCTTGAGCAGGACCAGCACCGAGCCGAAGAGGTCAGGCCGGTGCCCCTGCATGAGCGTTGCAACGCTGTTGCCGTGGGAAAGCGCACGATACGAGAAAAGAAAGGCGAAGAGAAGCGAAAGGGCAAGCGAGGCTGCCGCAAGGACGATGCGCTGCCGCCTGGCCGAATCCGACCGCTGCGGGTGCTGGGAGATCCACGCCTGGACGATCAAAAATGACGCGGGGATCATGAAGAGGGCCGTCTCTTTGGCGAGCGCGCCAAAAAGCGTCAGCGCGACCGACGCCACGGTCCACCGCCCCCTTCCCGTCGCGAGCCCGCGGCAGAGGGCAAGTCCGGCAAGGAGCACGAACAGAGCGGCCAGAGGATCGGTGCGCCCGGCGATCCAGTTCACCGCCTCGGTGTTCACCGGATGGAGCGCGAAGATGAGGGCGGCAGCCAGAGGGACAACGGAGGCTGCTTTAGGGAACAGGCGCCGACCGAAAAGAAACAGCAGCACGGCGTTGGTGGCGTGAATGAGGACGTTCTCCAGGTGCAAAAGCCTGATGTCCTGTGCCAGCACGTGGTAGTCGAGATAGAAGCTCAGCGCGATGAGCGGGCGGTAGTAGTACCCCCCCCCAGGACTCACCACTTCGGCGAGGGTCAGCAGGTCGTTGCCGTAGACGCTCAGGATGCCGGGATCGTCGATGGGGTTGGAGGGACACCAGACGGCCGGAAGGAAGAGCGCGACGACGACCCCGATCAGGAGGAGGACCGCCCTGCTATCGCGAACCGTCAGGCTCTCTGGAAATGATGTCAAGGAAAAAGGCCTCCATGTCCTTGCGCACCGGTTCGATCCGCTCGATGACCGCACCGGTGTCCATAAGTTCAGACAACCGATGCTGCAGCAGGTCCCGCTCCACCTGGATGACCTCGACAGCACCGGCGCGGCTTATCTCGATCTCGTAGCCGACGACGCCACTTTGCAGGATGTTGGCTACGCTGTCAACGGTTCTGAGCCTGCCGCCGGCGACGATGCCCACGCGGTCGCAGACGATCTCGATGTCGGCGGTTATGTGGGTGCTGAAAAAGACGGTCTTGCCGCGTCTTTTGAGGTCCTTGATGATCTCCTTGACCAGCGCCCTTCCCACCGGGTCGAGGCCGCTCATCGGTTCGTCGAGGATGTACAGGTCGGGATCGTGCACCATCGCCTGGGCGAGCCCGAGGCGCTGCACCATCCCCTTGCTGTACCCGCGGATGGGGCGGTCGGCGGCGCCGGAGAGATCGAGCAACTCCAGGACCCGCGACGACTCGGAACGGATGGCGGCATCGTCCATGCCGAAGGCCCTCCCGACGAAGGCGAGGTACTCGCGCCCGGTCAGAAACTCGTAGAAGGAGGGGTTCTCGGGGAGGTAGCCGACCTTGCGGCGGCTCTCAACGCTCTGCACCGGAGTGCCGAAGACACGGACGCTACCCGTACCGGGTCGTAACAGCCCCATGACGATCTTGATGGTGGTGCTCTTTCCGGCGCCGTTGGGACCTAAGAAGCCGAAGACCTCGCCTGCGGCGACCTCAAGGGAGACGTCGTGCAGCGCGGCCACCTTGCCCAGCCTCTTGCCGGGGTAGCTTTTGGAGAGGTGCGATATCTCGACTGCGTTCATTAGGGGTGCATCTCCTTCGGGGTCGTTTTTTCAGGCCATGCCGTCTGCGGGGCGAAAGCGAACTTGCTCGTACTCCGGATCTTCCCCTTGTCATCGATGTAGAAACTGCCGCCGTAAGGGTCCGCAGGGACGCGCTCGACGAGTCCGGCAGCGACAAGGTCCGAGATCTTTTCCGGGAGGTGGCCGAACCTGGCGGCATACCGGTCACAGGCCTGCTGCAGCTCCATGACGGCAAGAAGCGCCTGCTTTCTCAGCTGGTAGAGACGGATCACCTTGCTGTCGGTGGCGTGTCGCTGCATGTAGTCGAGGAAGGCGAGCCCAAGCCGACTCTCACCGGACTCGTAGAAGTAACGCGACGAGAGGTTGGTCAGCAGCGGGTCCGGGCGGAGCCGGGCCGCCTGCTGAAAATAGCGCGCGGCATTCGCGTAGTCCTTCTTGAAGTAGGCGGCGTTGAACCCGGCGAAGAAGGGGAGCTGGTAGTCCCAGGTACGGGACTTCATCCCGTACTCGAGCATCCGGTTCACCTCGTCCACCTTGCCGAGCTCCCACGTGAAGGCGGCCTGGGTGAAGTAGTAGGCGTCGGCGTTCCAGGGATCGAGAACCACCGCGGTCTGCAGCGTCCCGAACATGTTGCCGTACTCAGGCTGCAGTGCGATCTTCTGCTGGAACTTCTCCACCAGGGTCCCATAGTAGAAGAGGACCTTCACCACGGCGCACTGCGCCAGCAGGTAGCGCTGGTCACCGCTGATCATCTTGAGCGGTTCCGCCGCTGGGAGCACGCCGAGCTTCACCAGTACCGGGCGCTCGGCGACGGACCTGCTGAACGGGACCGCGACGGCGACGAGCGAGCACAGGAGGATGCCGAAGACGACCCTCCCGATCATGTCAGCTCTCTTCTGGAAAAGCTCCAGACGGCGAGCGAAAGCATGACGCCGGTGTAGCACAACCAATAGACGAAGGTCAGGAGCGCGCCGCCGGGGGGGACGGGCAGGGCATAGATCGCGTGGGGGTGCAGGTCAAAAGCGGCGAAGTTGGGAAGCAGGTAGTAGATGCCGGTGATCACAGCCTTGGCAGCCGGCGTGATCCCCTTGCCGTACGCACCCTGCACGTACTCGTACACCTCCTGGCTGGCACTTCCGGCAATGAATACGGCGATGCCCGCAAGAAACGGGAAGTAAAAGGAGGTGCTGAGGGCCGAGAGAAAGAAGAGGATCGCGAGCAGCATCAGGTATTTCAGCACATCGAAGGCGACAGCGGCGCAGAAGACGCCCCAGGCAACCGGAATGTCGGAGGGATAGACCCCGGCGGCAACCTTGATGGCGGCAAAGGAGCCGGCGCCGAAGACGGCGGCGACCACGGCGAGCAGCAGCGCGACGGCGGAGAATTTGCCGAGCACGAACCCGGCCCGGGAAACGGGCAGCCCGAGCACCGAGAAGGTGTAGCGCTTCTCTATGTCACGCCAAAGCGACGAGGATCCGGTGAGCACGGTCACCACGAGGAGCAGGAACGACAGCGCGGAGAGACAGAGGGTGACCGAGAGCTCCTGCACCTGGCGCATGGAGAACATGCTGAAGGCCGGGATCAGCAAAAGCGCGATCAGCGCCAGGGAGAATAGGAGGTAGAGGAACCGGTCGCGCACCAGGGAGAAGACGCTCAGCCTGAAGAAGTTCTCGAATATGGACATGGACTACCTTTTGCGGGACGCCTAAAAAGACGGGGTGCATCAAGATGCACCCCGTCGGAGTGAAACGGATACAGGCTGCGATTACTTCGCGGCGGTCCAGCCGGCGCTGAAGGCGCCATTGGGCGGGGTCGGGACGGCCGGGAGGTCGGTACCGGTCAGGAGGGTGCCGATGCCGGGGGCGGTGATGTCCTTGTAGAAGATGTTGGTGTCGGTGGAGCTGCCACCGAAGACCCTGCTCCCCTGTGCGTGGTAGGAACCCACGACGTAGGCGACGCCGGTGGTGCCGCCGTCGTAGGCAAAGCCCACGTTAGCGGACGGCTTGATGTCCAGGAAGTGGGTGGAGCCAGCGGTGCCAAGGGTGTAGGTGCCGGAAGTGGAGGGATATGCCCAGGTGGTTGCCGAGTAGGCCGCACCGGCGCTCAGGCCGAGAAGGGCGATGATCGCTAATACTTTTTTCATGTCGAACTCCTTTCTTAAATAAAGAATGTTAGAACGGGTAGGTCTGGTTGTCGGCGTAGAAGGACTCGAGAGCGGTCTTGGAGTTCTTCAGGTCGCTCTGGGCGGCAGAGTTGTAAGCCTTCTGCCTGTACGCGGAGAACTGCGGGATGGCGATGGCGGCGAGGATGCCGATGATCGCCACGACGATCAAGAGCTCGATCAGGGTGAAGCCCTTTTTGCTTCTCAGTTTGTTTAACATCTCTTTCTCCTTTTCAATGAGGTTTGCCGACTACTGCCCGGGTTTTGCTAACAGTGTTGCAAGACGTTGACTAGTGAGCAATATGCAGGCCAAAACCGGTTCCAGAGAGAAAGCTCAGTTTTTTCGTAGTATTTGCTGCTACAGTGCAAAGAGCACCCGGTACAAAAAACGTCACTGAGACAATTTAGGCCACCACATGGTGACATTTTTCGTCACCTTCACTCCTCGTCCATGCCGAACTTGGCCAGCCGGTAGCGGAACGAACGGAAGGTCATGCCCAGCAGCGCGGCGGCCCGTTTTTTCACCCCGCCGCTTTTCTCCAGCGCCTGCACCAACAGCTTCTGCTCCAGGTGATCCAGGTAGGCCTGCAGGTCCATCCCCTCTTCGGGTATCTCGAGTTGCCCGGCTTCCGGAACCACTATGTGATGCTCACGCACTGAGGGGGGAAGACAATCGATCTCTATGACGCGGCTCCCCAGCACCACGCAGCGCTCGACGAGGTTCTCCAGTTCGCGCACATTACCCGGGAAAGGGTAATTAAACAGCGCGCGCAGCGCCTCGGGGGTGATCATGTCGCCGGAACCGCTCCAAAGGGAGTATTTCTTGTAGAAATGCTCGACCAGGGCCGGGATGTCCTCGCTGCGCTCCTTGAGGGACGGCATGCGGACCTGGACCACGTTGAGACGGTAAAACAGATCCTCGCGGAAGCTCCCCTCGCGCACCTGTTCCTCCAGGTTGCGGTTGGAGGCCGCCACGATGCGAACGTCGGCTTTCAGGGCGACCCCGCCCCCCACCCGCCTGAATTCGCGCTCCTGCAGCACGCGCAGCAGCTTGGCCTGGAGTTGCAGGGGCAACTCACCGATCTCGTCCAGAAACAGCGTCCCCCCCTCGGCCTGTTCAAACAGGCCGGGACGGTCGGCGATGGCGCCGGTGAAGGCACCCTTGGCGTGACCGAACAACTCGCTCTCGATGAGCGTCTCGGGGATGGCGCCACAGTTGACCGCCACGAAAGACGCGTTCTTGCGCGGAGAGTTGTAATGGATCGCCCTGGCGGCGAGTTCCTTGCCGGTACCGCTCTCGCCGGTGATGAGGACGTTGGCCATGCTGTCGGCCACCTTCTCGATGAGCTCGTAGACCTCGCGGATCTGCTTGCTCTTGCCGATCATCCCCGAGAAGCTGAAGCGCTCCTGCACCTCGGCCTTGAGGCGCTTGTTTTCCTGGACCAGGCTCTGCTTTTCCAGGGCCTTGCGCACCAGCACCTTCACTTCCTCAACCTTGAAGGGCTTGCCGATGTAGTCGTAGGCGCCGAGTTTCATGGCCTCGACCGCCTGCTCCGCGGTAGTGAAGGCGGTGATCATGAGGACGGCGGTATCGGGGGATTGCGCCTTCACCCTGGTGAGGAGCTCTATCCCCCCAAGCCCCGGCATGCTGACGTCGGATATCACCATCTCGTAATGCCGCTCGGCGATGCAGGAAAGCGCTTGCTCGGCGCTTTCCGCCTGGTCCACCAGGTACCCTTCGCCATCGAGGAGGATGGCCAGGAACTCCCGCATGCTCAGTTCATCATCGACAACCAAAATTCTGGCACGCATCTAAAACTCCTCGCTCACTGATCTCATTATGAACACCCCCGGGAGGGCCTTGCGCCGCGGGCCGGCGTACCGGCCCAGAGCATCAAGCCCCGGAACGTCAGGCCGGCAGGTGCAGGACGACGGTGGTCCCTTGGCCGAGGCTGCTGTTGATGGACATCCGGCCTCCGTTGGTCTCGACGATGCGGTAGACGGTGGCGAGCCCCAATCCGGTCCCACCCTTCTTGGTGGTGAAGAAAGGTTCGAACACGCGTTTCACGTCCTCAGGGCTCATCCCGGAGCCGTTGTCCCTGATGCTGATGCGGACCTCGCCGCGACCGCCATGCCCCAGCACCGCAGCGCCTTCTATGCTGATGCTGCCGCCTCCCGTGATGGCTTCGGCGGCATTTACCAGCAGATTCCAGAACACCTGCGTGCACTGGTCTTTGTCGAACTGCACCACCAGGTCTGCTGGAATTTCGTGCACGATCTCGACCCCTTCCAGCCGGGGGTCGGTGGCAAGCAGGGCGCACAGGTCGCTGATCACACGGTGCAGGTTCAGCGGGACCTTGGTAGGTTGGTTGGGTTTGGCGTAGAAGAGGAAATCGCGCAACAGGCCGTCCAGCCGGTCGGTCTCCCTGAGGATGATGGAGAACAGCCGCTCGTCCTTTTCATCCACCCAGGGCCTTAGTGCCACCAGTTGCACCGATCCGCTGATGGCAGCCAGCGGGTTGCGGATCTCGTGCGCCATCCGCGCCGAGAGCTCGCCCACCGCAGCCAGCCGGTCCGCCCGCTTGAGTTCCGCCGCCATGCGCTTGATCTCGGTCAGGTCGTGCAGATCGAAGATCGCCCCAGCGGTCGCCCCCTCCTTGTCCAGCAGCGGGACCGACTTGAAGGAGAGGAGCAGTTCGTGTTCGTCGGGCCCGGTGTGGGAAAACTCCCCCTGCCCGGATTCGAACAGGTTCGGTTCGAACTTGGCGAGGCCGGGCAGCACCTCTGCCAACGGGCGGTCGTAGGCGTCTTGCTGGGAGGTGCCGGTCAGCACTTCGGCGTAGCGATTAAAAACGCGAATCCTGCCTGAGGCATTGATGGTCAAAAGGCCGCTGTCAATGGTCGACACGATGCACGAGTTCAGCCGCTCCAACTCCTCGTAGTCGATCGCCTTTTCCTTCAGGGCACTCTCGGACACCCGCGCGCGCTCGGCCAGGTGCCCCGCCAGAAACGCGGTCAGAAAGAAGGAGGCGCAGTGGAGAAAGATCAGGTAGAACAGGTACTCGGCACCCCACTGCTGCGCGGGGTAAGGGGAAAGCCCGAGGGGAACCAGCCTGCCGTAGTACTGGAAGTCCAGGATGGCGCCGTAAAGGATGACGCACAAGGACGCGGTGTAATAGGCCTGGGAACGTGCCAAAAGGGCGCTGGCACTGATGATCGACAGGAAGTAGAGAAAAGCGTAGTGCGAGGTGACCCCGCCGGAAACCAGGATCAAAACGGTGACCAGGATCAGGTCCCAGACGATCTGGAGATAGGTCAGGGTGCGGGTAGTCCGGGGAGGCGCGGTGCGCAGCACCGCCAGCGAAAGCAGGGAAAAAAGGTAGGTGGCGCCGATCAACCGGACCAGCACCCTGCCGGCGACCTCGCCACTTACATCATAGGTGTGTACGTCGAGATAAACGGTGGTAACCATGAAAACGGTTACCACCAGCAGTCTTAGCAGAATGAACCAGAAGACTTTTTTCTTTTCGATCATCCAGGTTAACCGCCGACTGCGCCAGCCAGTTTGAAGATCGGCAGATACATGGCGATGACCAGGCCGCCGACCGTGGTCCCCAGGAACACCATGAGCAGAGGCTCCATCATGGAGGTGAGAGCCCCGACGGCATCGTCGACCTCATCGTCGTAGAAGTCGGCGATCTTGTTCAGCATGGCATCCATGGCGCCGGTCGCTTCGCCCACCGAGATCATCTGCACCACCATCGCGGGGAATACGCCGCTTTCCGCAAGCGGTTCGGCGATGGTCTTGCCCTCGGAAATGGACTGGCGCACGTTGTAGATCGCCTCCTCGACGATCTTGTTGCCCGCCGTCTTGGCTACGATCTCCAAGCCGTCCATGATGGGAACGCCGGAACTGATCATGGTTCCCAGGGTGCGGGTGAACTTGGCGACGGAGACCTTCCGGATCAGGGGGCCGGCGATGGGGGCCTTGAGGGCGAAGGCGTCGATGACCTTTTTGCCGTTGGGGGTCGCGTAGTACTTGCCGATGGCGTACTTGATGGCGAACATGGCTGCGATGATCAGCACGATGTACTTGACCAGGAAGTTGGAGAGCGCAATGACGAACTTGGTGGGCGCAGGGAGTTCGCCGCCGAAGTCCGCGAACATCTTCGCGAAGGTCGGGATGACGAAGATGAGGATGACGCCTACCACGATGACCGCGATGGACATGATCGTGATCGGATAGACCATGGCCCCCTTCACCTGCTTCTTGAGCTTCATCGCCTTTTCGATGTAGGCGGCGAGCCTGGCCAGGATGGTGTCGAGGATACCGCCCACCTCACCGGCGGCCACGAGGTTGACGTAGAGCTGGTCGAAGGCCCTCGGGTGCCGGGCGAGCGCGTCGGCGAAGGTCGAGCCGCTCTCGACACTCTCCTTGACCTTCACCAGGATCTCCTTGAAGGTCTTGTTCTCCTGCTGGCTGGAGAGGATGTCCAGACACTGCACCAGAGGCAGGCCGGAGTCGATCATGGTGGCGAACTGGCGCGTGAAGACGACCAGGTCCTTGGTCTCGATCTTCTTGGGTCCGCCAAATCCAGGGAGCTTCAACTCAAACGAGAGCCCCTTGCCGTGCTCTTTGACGCTGATGCCGGAGAAACCGTATCTTTTGAGCTGCGCCTCCACCATGGCTGCGCTGGCGGCCTCCATGACGCCCTTTTGGACGCCCCCCGCCTTGCTCTTTGCTTCCCAATCGAATTGTGCCATGTATTACTCCTTTCCCGGCAGGCCGGGACTGGTTGCTGCTATCGTTGCGGCGGACGCCGCATCTGCGCCGAGCCGGACCCGGGCGCAAGCATCTGCTTCAGCTCGTCGGGTTCGGACGAGCGGCCGAGCGCGTCGTCCACGGTGATGAGACGGCGCGACAAAAGATTCATTAGGCACTGGTTCATAGTCTGCATGCCGAACTTCTCCTGCCCCACTTGCATCTGCGAGTAGATCTGGTGCACCTTGTCCTCGCGGATCAGGTTCCTGATCGCCGGGTTGGGGACCATGACCTCCAGTGCCAGGGCGCGTCCTGGTCCTGTGGCCCTCGGGATCAGGGTCTGCGACATTACCCCCTCCAGCACGAAAGAGAGCTGGGTCCTCACCTGGGTCTGCTGGTAGGGAGGGAATACGTCGATGATCCTGTTCATGGTCTGGGCGCAGGAGTTGGTGTGCAGCGTGGCGAAGCAGAGGTGACCGGTTTCGGCCAGGGTCAGCGCCGCCTCGATGGTCTCCAGGTCGCGCAACTCGCCGATCAGGACCACGTCGGGGTCCTGGCGCAGCACGTACTTCAGCGCGTGCTTGAAGCTCTTGGTGTCGGCGCCCACCTCGCGCTGGTTCACGATGCACCCCTTATGCGGATGCAGATACTCGATAGGGTCTTCGACGGTGACGATGTGATCGCGCCGGTTCATGTTGATGTGGTCGATCATCGAAGCGAGCGTGGTCGACTTGCCGGAACCGGTCGGCCCGGTGACCAGGATCAGGCCGCGCGGCTTGTCGCACAGGGCCCGCACCACCGGGGGGAGCCCCAGTTCCTCGAAGGTCAGTATCTTGTAGGGAATCACCCTGAAGACGCCGGCAACGGCGCCGCGCTGCACGAAGATGTTGCCCCTGAAGCGGGAGAGTCCCTTGACGCCGAAAGAGAGGTCGAGCTCGTTGTCCTCTTCGAACCGGTGTTTCTGGGCGTCGGTGAGGATGCTGTAGCAAAGCTGCTTGGTCTCGATGGCGGTGAGCGGCGGGACGTCCATCGGGGTCAGGTGCCCGTCGATACGGATCTGCGGTGAGGTGTTGGTGGTGATGTGGAGGTCGGAGCCGCCTCTCTCCACCAGTTCCTTTAGCATTTGATGAAAGTTGATCATGAATACCTCTCAGTAGTTCGTGCCGCAGCCGTCAGTCGTCCGCCACCGTGACCCTCAGCACTTCCTCGAAGGAGGTTACCCCCTCGACGAGCTTGGTGAGGCCGGACTGGCGCATGGTCTTCACCCCCAGGCGCATCGACTCGCGCTTGATCTCGGCGGTGTTGGCTCCGTTCAGGATCAACTCGCGGATAGGCTCCAGCATCGGCATGACCTGGTAGAAGCCCACCCTCCCCTTGTAACCTGTGCCGTTGCACTTGGGACAGCCGGTACCGTGGTAGCAGACCACGGACGACGCCTGATCGGCCGGGAGCCCGGCGGCGATCAGTGCCTGTACCGGGACCTCCTCCACCACCTTGCATTCGCTGCAGACGCGGCGCGCCAGGCGCTGGGCAGTGATCAGGTTGACGGCGGAGGCGACCAGAAAGGGCTCGATGCCCATGTTGAGCAGACGGTTGATCGTCGAGGGCGCGTCGTTGGTGTGCAGGGTCGAGAGCACCAGGTGACCGGTGAGCGCGGCCTTGACGCCGATCTCGGCGGTCTCGAAGTCGCGGATCTCGCCGATCATGATAACGTCGGGGTCCTGGCGCAGGAAGGCGCGCAGGGCGGCCGCGAAGTTGAGGCCGATGTCCTCGTGCATCTGCACCTGGTTGATGCCGGCGAAGTTGAACTCGACCGGGTCCTCGGCGGTGGAGATGTTCTCGGTCACCTTGTTGAGCTCCGAGAGCGCCGAGTACAACGAGACCGTCTTGCCGCTGCCGGTAGGGCCGGTGACCAGCACCATGCCGAACGGCTTGTGGATCTCCTTTTGAAAGTGAGCCAGCGCCTCGGGCTCGTAGCCGAGCTTGGTCATGTCCAGCTGCAGGTTGCTCTTGTCGAGAAGACGCAGAACGATCTTCTCGCCGAACAGGGTGGGGAGCACCGAGACGCGGAAGTCCATGTCCTTGCCGCCGCCGAGCTTGATCTTGATGCGACCGTCCTGGGGCAGACGCCGCTCGGCGATATCCAGTTCACTCATGATCTTGATGCGGGAAGTAATGGCGTTTTTAAGCTTCAGGGGAGGCTTCATCACCTCGTAGAGCACGCCGTCGATACGGTAGCGCACCCGGAAGTACTTCTCGTAGGGCTCGATATGGATATCGGAGGCCTTCTTCTTGATGGCGTCGGTGAGGATGAGGTTAACCAGCTTGACAACCGGTGCGTCCTCGGTGGCGCGCTCCAGGGAGCCGACATCCACCTCCTCCTCGTCCCCGATGACCTCCAGGTCCTCCATGTCGAGGTCGTTCATGACGTCGGCAAGCGAGGCGCTCTGGTCATAGAGCCTGTCGATGGCGGCCTTGATGGCACTCTCGGCGACCACGACCACTTCGACGTTGTACCCGGTCATGAACTTGATGTCGTCGATGGCGAAGATGTTGCTCGGGTCGCTCATCGCGATGATGAGCGTGGAACCGGCCCTGTTCACCGGCACGATCTGGTATTTGTGGGCGATCTCGGCAGGGATTGCCTTGATGACCGCGGCATCCACCTCATAGTCGGCGAGATTGATGGTCGGCACACCGTATTGTTTCGAGAGAAAGGAGGTGAGATCTGCTTCGTTGATCAGTCCGTCACGTACCAGGATGGAGCCCAGACGCAGTTGACCGCCCGCAGACTTTTGTTCAGCGAGCGCCTGCTTCAGCTGTTCCTTGGTGATCAGGTTGTTTGTGACCAGCAGTTCACCCAGTCTGCTTACGTGCATAGCTACCTCAGGGGTTAAAGATCCTGTGAATGGTATTTTGTAATCGCGTTAATGTCAAGGAATTGCTGGAACCTACAAAACCGCAGCCAGCGCGCCCTCCATGCACCCGGCGGGCGGGGTCGCCCCGGTCCAGATCCTGAATGCAGCCTCCCCCTGCGCGACCAGCATCCCCAAACCGTTGGCGCAGGAAATGCCCAGCGCCCCGGCCTGGGCCAGCAGCGGCGTGACGGGGGGGGCGTATACCATATCGTAAACGCACGCCCCCGGCTTTAGGGCGGATAACGCGAGGCCGGCGAAGGCGTCTCCCGCCATCCCGACCGAAGTCGTATTGACCACGAGGTCGAAGCCGGCCAGAAAGCCCGGGTCGGAGAGGATCCCGAGCCCCCCGGTCGCGAACTCGGTCCGGGGCAACCGCGGCGCGACCAGGTGCGCCAGGCCCTGGGCCGCATCGGGCGACCGGTTGGCTATGGTGACGCCGGCGGCTCCGGCCAGGGCCAGCGAGACCACGGCGCTGCGGGCCGCCCCCCCCGCACCCAGCACAAGGATGCGCTTCCCCTGCGGCGAGAAGGAGAGCTTGTCGCGCAGGGCGGCGATCAGGCCGATGCCGTCGGTGTTGTGCCCGGTGAGCCTGCCTTCACGCACGACCACCGTGTTGACCGCGCCGATCAGTTCGGCCTCGGGAGTAACCTCGTCCAGCAGCGGGATAATAGCCACCTTGTGGGGGATGGTGACGCTGAAACCGGCCACGCCGACCGAAGCGAGCCCGGCCACCCCTTGCGCGAGACGCTCGGGCGCCACCGGAAACGGGACGTAGATCCAGTCCAGGTCAAGCGCCCGGAAGGCCGCGTTATGCAGGACCGGCGAGAGCGAATGGGACACCGGCCAGCCGATGATCCCGGTTACCGTGGTCTTGCCCGTGATCGTCATCAGCGCACCCCGCTCGCCTTCAATAGGGCGTCGATCTGCGGCTTGTTCTCGGGCGAGATCGCCGCCGCGATCTGCAGGTCGCGCACCCCGGCCTCCTTCTGCCCCATACGCAGACGGGTCTGTCCCGATTCGATGAGGGCGGCAGCGTAGATGAGGATCGCCTTGCCGGTGTCGAGGTCGCGGAAGAACATGTCGTGGTCGCCCAGTACCCCGCGCAGGGAGTACATGGGCCAGGTGTCCAGGTCAGGCGGAGACTGCGGCACGCTCGGGCTGTCCAGACGGAAGGTGATGCCGCGCTGGTGCAGAGCGAGGTTGCTGAAGTTGATCGAGTACTTGGTCGAGAAGTCGACGAAGACGGGGCGGCGGCCGAACTGCTCCATGACCGAGGTAAGCAGCGTGTTGTCCGGCGAGCGGTATTCCATCGGCAACTTGTGCAACTGGCTCTCCTTGAACATGCGCGGCATGCTGTCCAGATACCAGTCGAACACCAGGTGCGGGGTGTGCGGCAGGTCGAGGTCCTCGCGCATCCGCTCCACTCCCTGCAGGTACCACAGCGGGAAGGCCCCGGAGTCGCCCCAGGTGTACATCACCGCGTTCTGGGGCAGTGACCTGAGCGTGTTGCTCGCGTAGTCGAAGGCGATGTAGTTCTCGTGCTGGTCGTTCTCAACGAAGTTGCGGGCAAAGATGGTGACCGGGAGCATGAACAGCAGCGCGAGCAGCCCGACGCGCAGCGGCGTCGAATCGGGCAGGCGCTGGGCCGCCTCCTTGAACACGGTGAAGAGCCCGACCCCGATGAAGACGGCGGAAAGGAGGTACAGCGGCGTAAAGAATTCCTCGGTCAGGAAGATCAACTCGCCGGGGGTGTTGAAGTAGCCGACGATCACCACCAGGAAGGATGCCAGGGCGATCAGGTAGCCCAGCACCAGTTCGCGCTTCTTGAAGAAGAGGACCGCCAGCCCGATGATAAGCAGCGCCATCCCCACCACGGTGAACTCGAAGGGGATGTTGAAGGCGTTCAGCTGCGACCAGAGCAGGCCCAGGTCGCGGTTGGGCTTCTCGGTCGGGTAACCCTTGCGCAAGATGTTCCACAGAAACTGCTCCAGGTTCCTGGAGTCACCCCAGTTGAGCACCGGCTGCCGGAAGGCGCGCACCACCAGGTGCAGGTGAATCCCGAACCCCAGCACCCCGAAGGCGAAGGCGATGAAGAATTCCTTGAAACGCAGGACGACGCGGTGATCTGCGGACCAGAGCAAAAAGGCGTAGGTAGGGATCATCAGCACCATGATCTGGTGCGCACCGGCGCCCAGACCGCAGAGTAAGGCACCGAGATAAACGTAGGCGGGGCGTTCATCTCCGGCGAGAAAGCTCTCCCGCCATAAAAGCATCAGGTAGAAAACCACTGCGCAGATAAAGGCCAGCAGCGGGTACGGTTTGTCGTGATTGGACTGCAGCCACAGCCTCGCGGTGCAGGCGAAGGTGACCGCCGCGGCCAGCGCCGAGAGTTTCACCGGGAGGGTACGGCCCTTCCCCTGCCACGCGGTTTCCTCTCCCTCGAGAAACTTCACGGTCAGCAGGTATACGCCGTAGCAGGCAAGGCCCGCCGAGACCGCGGTGGCGAAGTTGATCCTGAAGGCGACGCTGCCGATGGGGAGGAAGGTGAAGGGTTTGGCGTAGTTGATGAACAGCGGGTACCCGGGCGAATGCGCGACCCCCAGCGACGCGATAGCGGTCAGGAACTCGCCGCTGTCGAAAAAGGTGACCGTGGGGGCCAGCGTCAAAAGGTAGATGAACAAGGGGATGCTGAAGGCCAGGATGGCGAAGTGGTCCAGCCTGCCGAGGATTCCGTTATTGTTCACGCAGTTGCTCCTGAGAGGTATTTTCGCTGATGTTCTTGATGGAAAGTTTGTCCCGCCACAGGCAGCCAAGGCCCGCGAGGGTCACGGGGAAAAAGCCCATGGCATGGATCACGATCGCGATGCTGAGCGCCCGCTCGCTCCCGATCTGGAAGGCGGATAAGGCGGTGACGCAAGCCAGATGGTGGGTCCCGATGAAGCCCGGAGATGCCGGCACCATGACCGCGAAGACCAGGAACACCATGATGAACATGGCGGCCGTCGCGGGGAGCACGACGCCGAAGGCCCGCAGCATCAGGTCGACGGGCCAGATCGCGGTGAACCAGATCAGCAACGAGCTGACCAGGATGCCGATGACGCCGCCGACGTCGCCAGGGAAACGGATGCCGGAAATGAAGGAGCGGAGCATGGCCTCGATCTTCTCGGCCAGGTGCGGCGCGATCGGGCGCACCAGGCGCGCCACGATGCCGAGGGTGAACTCGGTGTGCCGCCTGAGCAGGAAGAGAAAGGTGAGCACGCCCACGTACAGCGCGAAGGTGATGTAGCCGCCGGTGACCAGACCGTGCTGGATCCCTTCCATCCCGGCCGGGAGCCTGATGGTGAAGAAGGTGATCAGCAGCACCAAAAGGACGGTGAAGCCGTCACAAAGACGGTCCAGGACCAGCGAGGCGAACACGGCGCTGGTATCGATTCCTTCCTTGTTCCCCAGCGAATATGCGCGCACCAGCTCCCCCAGCCGGGCCGGCAGCAGGTTGTTGGCCATGTAACCGATCAGGGTGGAAGGGAACAGGTTGCCCATGCTGGTTTTCTTGATGGGGAGCAGCAGGAATTTCCAGCGCACGGCGCGCAGGTAATAGCTGACGAAGGTGAGCAGCAGCGCCGGCACCAGGTAGCGGTAGTCCAGCCCGGCAAAGGCGTCGGCCATCTTGTGGAAATCGATCTTGCGGAAGAGAAAGAAGAGGCAGAGCGCGCTGATGGCAAGGCCGAACAAGAGCTTTTTATCTGTTTTTCCTGTGAACAATCTCGCTCCTGTCTTCTGGGGTCTTGCCGGTCACCGCGCGGTGCCGGCAGGGGACTGGCGGGGACTGGCAGGGGGACTGGCTCCGTCAGGTGCCTGTCCCCTTTAACGTTTCCCCGTCAACGCTTTGCCGGCGCCATGCAATCCCAGTCGCCGCCGCTTTCCGACGCAACCGGCCGTGCCAGCCGGAGGATCTCGCGGCAGCGCTCCACATCGGATGCGATGGCCGCTTTGAGTTCATCGAGGCCGGCAAAGCGCTTCTCGCCGCGCAGCCGTTCGATGAAGAAAAGGGTGATTTCTCTGCCATACAGGTCCCCGTCGAAATCGAGCAGGAACACCTCGATGGAAAGGCGGTCGTTGCCAAAGGTCGGGTTCGGGCCGATGTTGCAGGCGCCGTCCAGGAGCCGTTCCCCGAGGCAGACCTTGACCGCGTAAACGCCGACCGACGGGATCAGGTCCTTTTCCGTCTCGATGTTGGCGGTGGGAAAGCCGAGGCCGCGTCCGCGTTCATGGCCGTGCACCACCTTCCCGGTGACCGAGAAATGCCGTCCCAGCAGCAGCGAGGCGGCGGAAACGTCGCCGGCGCTCACCAGCCTGCGGACCGCGGTGGAGCTGTAGACCGTGGCGCCGTCGGAAATGGGCTGCAGCTCCTCGACGCTGTAGCCGAAGCGGGTACCCAGCTCCCTCAAAAGCCCCACGTCCCCTTCCCTGCCCCGACCGAAGGCGTAGTCGTAACCGATCACCAGCCGCTCGAGGCCGATCGCGTCGACCAGTACCCGCTGCACGAATTCAGCCGCGGGTATCGAGGCGAAGGCCTGATCGAACGGGATCTCCAGCAGGTAGTCGATGCCGGAGCCCTCGATGAGTGCGTCCTTCTCCTGACTGGTGGTGATCAGCCGCACCTCCCTGTGTGCCGCCACCACCTTGAGAGGATGCGGCACGAAGGTGATCACCACGGAAACGCCGTCGATCTCGCGGGCGATTTCCCTCACCCTGCGGAAGATCTCGCGGTGCCCGAGATGCACGCCGTCGAAGTTGCCGATGGTGACCACCGGGCGGCGCAGTTTCCCCTTGATTTCCGAGACGCTTCTGAAAATGACCATGAACGGAACTGTCCCTCAGGCCTCGACCGGCTCGACATCCGCCTTGGGTGCTTTCTTCTTCCCGAAGACGAGCGCGACCCAGATGCTGATCTCGTACATGAGATAGAGCGGGATCATGATGACGAACATGGTCACCAGGTCAGCGTGGAAGGCGGCGACGATGGAGCTTGCCAGGAGCGCGTACTTTCTGCGCGTGGCGAGCATGCGGTAGTTGACGATGCCGAAGCGGGCCAAAAGCAGCGCAAGGATCGGGAGTTCGAAGATGAGCCCGAACATCAGGATCAGGCGCAGGCAGAAGTTGATGTAGGCCGAGATGTTGTACCAGCTTTGCAACCCACTCGCCTCGTAGGAGAGCGAGAAGTTGATGATCACCGGCCAGATGATGATCAGGAAGAACATCGCCCCCGCGCAGAAGGCGAGCGAGGCCGTGGTGACGAAGGGAACCACCAGCCGCCGCTCCTTGCGCGTCAGCCCCGGCGCCACGAAGAGCCAGAACTGGTGGAAAAGGACCGGGAGCACGATGACCAGGCCGGCCAGCATGGAGATCTTGCACTGCACGAAGAACGGCTCCAGCGGCGCGCTGTAGTTCAGCATGCGCTGCTTTTCCACGACGGCGTGCTCCTCGCCCAGCTTCATGCGCTGGTACGCCTCCGGGTAGCTCTGCTTCACCTTTTCGTAGAGGGATTTCTTGATATCGGACAGGTAGGTCTTGCCGGTGAGCGGCTGCTCCACGAACTTCAAGAGGTCCGTGGAAAAGTTCCAGGCGACCCCCATGCCTATGATGATGGCGAACACGCAAACGATAAGCCGCTTCCGGAGTTCTACCAGGTGCTCCATGAACGGCAGTACCTTTTCTTGAACCATAAAACTTGTTTCTCCTAATTAATGGCGCGTAGAGCCCAAACTAATTCTATACCACAGCGAAGAAAGCCAGCGCAACAGCTTTCAGCGGCGTCTGGGCTTGGGACGTTTCCCCTTGATGGGGATGCGCTGGTAGGCGTTGCGCACGTCCGCGATCGGCTCGATGGGCCGCTTTTCCAGGGTGCCCACCAGGGCGAACTCCACCTGCTTGCGCGGCTCGCTCACCGCCGCCACCTTCACCCTGATCTTGTCGGCGATGCGGTACATGGCGCGGCTTCGCTCCCCCACCAGGGCGTGGCTCTTCTCAAGGTGCACGTAGTAGTCCTGGGGGAGTGTCGCGACCGGAACCATCCCCTCGACGAAGAGATCGATGAGCTCGACGAACAGGCCGAAGGGGGCGACGCCGGTGATGTAGCCGTCGTACTCCTCCCCGATCTTGTCCCGCATGAACTGCATCTTCTTCAGGTCGACCATCTCGCGCTCGGCCTCCATGGCGACGCGTTCGCGCTTGCTGGTGTGCAGCGCCGTCTCCGGGAGCCGCGCCTCCAGACGGTCCTTGTCCACCCCCTTCATCTTCCCGGAGAGCACCCGCTTCAGGATACGGTGCACCACGAGGTCCGGGTAGCGCCGTATCGGAGAGGTGAAGTGGGTGTAGGACGAGGCGGCCAGGCCGAAGTGGCCCAGGTTTTCCGCGCTGTAGCGGGCCTGTTTCATGCAGCGCAGAAGCACCTCGTTGATGAGCCGCTCCTCGGGCTTCCCCGCCACTTCGGCGAGGAGCTTCTGCAGGGCTACTGGGCTCACCTTCTCGTCCATCACCTTGAGGATGTAGCCGAAACCGAAGACGAATTCGGAGAGGTCCTGCAGCTTGACCGGATCGGGGTTCTCGTGGATGCGGTACAGCGACGGCACGGGGGTCGTCTCCAGGAAATGGGCCACCGCCTCGTTCGCCGCCAGCATGAACTCCTCGATGATGCGGTGGGCGAGGTTCCTCTCGGCGCGCACGATGGCCGTGGTCTCCCCCTGCAGGTCGAGAACGATCTGCGGTTCGGGAAGATCGAAATCGATGCTCCCCCTTCCCTTGCGCACCGCATTCAGCCTGAGGGACAGATCCTCCATCACCTTGAGGTCCGCGACCAGGTGCCGGTTCGCCTCGATCGCCTCGGCATCCTGGTCCACCAGGATCTTCTTCACGGTGGTGTAGGTGAGTCGCGCCGCGCTCTTGATCACGCTGGTGTAGAACTTCTGCTCCACCCGGGCACCGGCCGCGTCGAAAAGCATCTCCGCGGTCATGGTAAGCCGCTCCACCTGGGGGTTCAGCGAACAGATGCCGTTGGAGAGCTGCTCGGGGAGCATCGGGATGCAGCGATCCGGGAAATAGACCGAGGTGCCGCGCAGGTAGGCCTCGGTGTCCAGGCGGGAGCCTTCCACGACGTAATGCGAGACGTCGGCGATGGAAACCCAGAGCCGGATCTTGTCACCCTCGCGCGCCACGGAAACCGCGTCGTCGAAGTCGCGGGCGGTCTCGCCGTCGATGGTCACGGTCAACCTCTCGCGCAGGTCGACGCGCCCCTGGCGTGCCTCATCGGTCACCTCCTGAGGCTGTTGCTCCGCCTCCGCCATGACCTTGGCGTCGAAGACGTTCGGGAGCTCGTACTTCTTGATCACGGTGAGTGCTTCCACCTCGGGGTCGTCCGCCTCGCCCAGCACCTCGACGATGCGTCCCTCGAGCGGCCGGGCGCCGGACGGGTACGAGGTGATCGCCGCCAGCACGATCTGTCCGGTCTTGGCTTTGGAGGCGCCGCCGGCGGCCCCCGGGGTGACGAACAGGTCGCGCCCGAGCTTGGGGTCGTCGGGTATCACCCTCCCCCCCTTGCCGACCGCCTCGAAGCGACCGACGATCTCGGTGACGCCGCGCTGCACGAGGGCCGTCACGCGCCCTTCCCGCTTGCCGTCGCGCCTGGTCGACACCACCTGCGCCTCGACGATGTCGCCGTTCATATATTCAGCGAGGTAGCGCGCTGGAACGAAGAGGTCTTCGCCGCCGTCCTCGGGCATGACGAAACCGTAGCCGTCCCGGTGGGTGGAGAGCTTGCCGCGCACGGTGTCACCCGCCCCAGCCACCGTATAGATCCGCCCGGGAAGCTTGGCGATCTCCCCCGTCTCCACCAGGTAATCGAGCAGGTCGTCCAGGCGCCCCCGCTCGTGCCGGGAGACGTTGAGGGCCTTCAGCATCTGCCGGTACGGTACCGGCTCCCCTTTGCCGAGCAGCCTCAAAATCGCGTCTTTACCTTTGCGCATAGCAGAACCCTTCCGCGAACCATAGTGAAATCAACATCGTTGGATAATGCAGAAGGGGCATCCGAAAGTCAAGACGGACCAATTGACAATGGACAATTGACAATTGACAACGTGCGCCGCCTCGGCGCGGTTCCCCCTCCAGGGGGACGAATCCGGCGACGTGGGGAGGAGATGCGCGTGTGGCGGCGGATCGATTTCATTGCCAATTATCCATTGTCAATTGTCAATTGCTTTTGCATTGCCTTTTGCGCTGCGCTTCGGTACAAATACGGGTTAGCCTTTGTAACGACAGGGAGTAGCCATGTTTTGCCGTACCATTGCAGCAGCAGCGATCGTGTTGTACGCCACCCTTCCCGCCTCAGCCGTCAACCTCAACAAGCCCGACACCTCGCTCAGCGCAGCCGCCCAGCGCATGCAAGTCAAGGATTTCCGCGGGGCCCACGACGCCGCCCTTACCATCAACGATCCGGCGCTGCGCTCCTTCATGACGGGAATGGCCGCGGCCAAGATGGAGCAGTGGGAAGAGACCGCGGCACAGCTCCCGGCTGCGGCCGATGGATACCCGCTGCTGGCCGATTACGCCCTCTACTACCAGGGACTCGCCCTTTCCAAACTGCAGCGCCACGATCAGGCACTCCCTCCCCTGTACAAACTGCTCAAGGACCACGCAGACAGCCGCCTGGCGCGCCAGGCCCTGATCCTCTACGCCGACACCCTCGCGGCGGCCGGTTACCCCAAGGAAGCACAGCAAAGCTACGCCACCTTCGTGGAACGCTACCCCTCCGGCAACGACTCCATCTCGGCCATCTTCGGTTCCGCGCTGTGCAAGGTGAAGCTGGGCGACACCGCGGCAGCCGCGGCCGTGCTGCGCAACATCTACCTGGTCTACCCCGCCTCGCCTTACGGCGACAAGGCAGCGCTGGAGCTGCAGAGTCTCGCCGCGGCAGGGGTCAAGACCGAACCCTACACCAGCGCCGAACTCTACAAGCGCGCCGGCACCCTGTCCAACCTCGGTCGCCACCTGAAAGCGGCCGAGGCCTACGCCGAGATCCCGCTCAGCGGCGAAAACGAGGAGTTCGCCCGCAAGGTGAAGTTCAAGAAGGGGCAGTCCCTGTACCGCTCGAAGCGTTATCAGCAGGCGCAAAGCACCTTCGGCTCGTTGCCCGCCAACGCCGAGGCGGATCTCTGGCTGGCGCGCACCCTCGACAAAACCGGTAAGGGGGACGAAGCCTTCCAGCTCTTCCTTAAGCTGGCCCAGGACCCCAAAGCGGGCGCCGTGGCCCAGGAGGCGATGCTGGAAGCCGCCTACCTGAAACGATTCCAAAGGCACTGGAGTGAAGCGGTACCGCTGTTCAGGAAGTACCTGGCCATGGCACCCAGCCAGAAAAACGGCAACGTGCCGTGGGAAGCGGCCTGGTGCAGCTACCAGGCCCGTGACTACCAGGAGGCCGCCGCCCAGTTCAGGAAGCTCGCCGACCGCGAGGACCTCCGGGACAAGGCGCTTTACTGGCTCGCCCGGACTCTCGCCAGGACCGGCGACGAAAAGGGGGCCCAGGCGGCGTTGACCACCCTCGGCACCGAGTTCCCCCTGGGGTACTACGCCCTGATCAGCAACCAGTTCCAGGCGGGAGATTCGCTGCCGCAGCCCCCGAAGAACATGGCGGAAGCGCTCCCCCTGCCGTCCGGTTTCGAGCGCGAGAAGGCGCTGATCGCCCTGGGGCTCTTCGAAGAGGCCGCCCGCGAACTCTCTCTTTCCAAGAAGGGGAAGAACCCGGCGGGGATCGCGAGACTGTACCTGGAGATGGGCAACTATAACGGCGCCTACCATACCATGGCCAACGAGAAACCCAGGCGCGGCGACAAGGACAACGGCACCGTCCTCGGTGTCACTTATCCCCTGGCTTACCGCGACGACGTCGCCAAGAACGCGGCGGCCCACGCGGTGCCGGAGAGCCTGGTGTACGCGGTGATGCGCACCGAGAGCAACTACTTCCCGGCCGCCCTTTCGCCGGTGGGTGCGGTCGGCCTGATGCAGATCATGCCCGAGACCGCCGAGGCGATGTCCAAGGGCGGCTCCAAACGGCTCACCAGCCCCGACCTGAACATCAAGCTGGGCACGCGCCACCTGAAGGACCTGTTGGAGCTGTACGACCGGAACCTCACCCTGACCGTAGCCGCCTACAACGCGGGTTCAGGCAACGTGAAGCGCTGGCAGAAAGCCTACGGGGATCTTCCCCAGGACGAGTTCGTGGAAAGCATCCCGTTCCGGGAAACCCGCGAGTACGTCAAGAAGGTGGTGAGCAGCATGCAGATGTACCAGAGGCTGTATCGCCTCCCCCCGTTCAAGCAGGCGGAACAGCAGAAGGTGGCACCCAAGGAAAACCAGGAGAGCGCGCAGCAAAAGGTTGCGATGCGTTTCGGGGAACGTTGATCAATCGTGGCAGGTAACGAGCAGGCGAGATGAGCACCCGGCAAGGGACACCGCTCGCGGAAGGTGTGCTCAGGATGGAACGACATCCTCGGCCGATGGGCCGTCGACTGCCGCCGTAAGAGGAAGGGTGAAATAGAAGGTGCTCCCTGCACCTTCGCGGCTCTCAGCCCAGATTCGCCCTCCCAGCTTCTCCACGATCTGCCGGGTCAAGGCAAGCCCCAACCCGGTCCCGCCGTGTTGCCGGGTCAACGACGAATCCACCTGGGTGAACCTGCCGAAGATCCTCTCCAGCTGATCATCGGGGATGCCGATGCCGGTATCGCGCACCGAGAACAGGATTATCCCCTCCTCTCCTTGGCCAGCCGGGCCCACCTTCACCTCTATCTCACCCTGCTCGGTGAATTTCAGCGCATTGCCGAGCAGATTCACCAGCACCTGGCGCACCCTCCCCTCATCACCGGTCAGCACCTCAGGCAGCATCCGGTCCACCTCCCAGCTAAGACGCAGCCGCTTTTCCTCGGCCACCAGGGAAACGACTTCCACCGCCGACTTCACAACCGCAGTCAGTGCGAAGGGCTTATGCTCGAAGGTCATCTTGCCGGCTTCCAGGCGTGAGAAGTCGAGCACGTCCGAGATGATGCGCACCAGGGAGTCGGCGGAGCGCTTCGCCATCTCGAGCAGGTTTCGCTCCTCGGCTCCTATTTCCATATCGAGCACGAGTTTCATCATCCCCAGCGCCCCGGCCAGCGGCGTGCGCATCTCGTGGCTCATGTTGGCCAGGAACTCGGTCTTGGCCCGGTTGGCCGCCTCCGCGTTCTGCTGGGCCACCGCCAGGCGTTTCCCGGTCTCCAGCAGGGCAGCCTCGTACTGCTTTCTCTCCTCGATCTCGTTCAGCAACAGCTCGTTGCTCTCCCGCAGAGCCGCGGTCCGTTCCTCGACCTCTTGTTCGAGCTGTTCCTGTTGGGCCCGGAGTTCCTCCTCGGCTACGACCCGCGCCCCGATTTCGGCCATCAGCTGCGCGTTCAGGTGATCAACCCGTTCCTTGGACCGCTCCAGCGTCTCTATGACCTCCCGGTTCTCGTACTTGAAAAGCAGCGACGTCCTGTTGAGCTCGTAGTTGTGCACGGAAATGCGCCACAGCAGGAGGCAGAATACCAGTACCATGACCGCCATGACCAGGTGAAAGGCATCGTTGATCAGGATGAAGTGCACTGCGAGCGGCACCAGCGTCGGAACGGCGAAAGCTGAATAGGCATGCCTGACCGTGGCGAAGGTGGTGGACGCTCCCGCAGCCATGCCGCCCAACACGAAAGCGACGAACACCTGGTGTGCCAGCACACCGTGCTCATAGGGAAGAACCCCGATCCCCCCCCAGCATATGCCGACCACTACCAGGCCGACCAGGAACCTGTTGGCCCACCGTTGAGCCAGTGCCGGGTCGCGGCTGCCTTTCAGATAGCGGAGGGTAAGCACAAAGCGCAACGCGGTCACCAGAATCACGAGCACCAGCCAGGTGGTCAGATAACTCAACCGCATCACGTCCTTCAGCACGAAAAATACCAGTACCGCATTGATGGTCGCTGCGAACATCCCAAATGGAGCAAGCCGATACAGTTGATCCACCTGTTCCGCAAAGATCTGCTCCTGAAAACGATGGTAGTTCGTCAAGCTGCGGCCAGATTGAACGAACCAGTCGTCCTTACTCATAGGTACCTCCTGGGGCAGGCAGGAATGCCAGGCCGCCGGACCACATTAAGATATCATAAGGCTCCTATTGTAAAAGGACATCTCCTGCTGGGGGGAACAGGATGGGGGAGACGGAAAGGCGGAGAGCAACCGACCTGCGGGTGCCCCCCCTGGGGAAAGACCACTGGCTTCGGCTTGATATTAAGGGAGATGCAGGCAAGTGAGAAGGTCAGCTTCGCGGCGGGTAATCCTTTTCCAGCAGGGAAAACAGTAAATCGAGGTCAATCGGTTTGGAAAGGTAGTCATCCATGCCCGCAGCGAGGCACTGCTGCTTGTCTTCCTCCATCGCATGTGCAGTGAGGGCGATGATCGGCACGTGCCCTCCCCTTGCGGCTTCTCTCTCCCTGATGGTCCTGGTTGCGCTCAGGCCGTCCATGATCGGCATCTGAACATCCATGAAAATGAAATCGAATCCGTCCTGCTCCCACATTTCCACGGCCTTGCGCCCGTTGTCGACACCTTCGCAATCGTGGTCCAGCCGCCTCAGCAGGGTGACCATCATTTGACGAATAGTAGGGTCATCTTCCGCTATCAGTATCCGCATGTACGCCCCCTGGGCAGATGCAGTAACAGCCGTCTAGGCCGGTTACAAGATAGCACCGGAGACGCAAAAGTAAATATTATCTAATCCATTCAACGCATCGTTCTATGCCTCCTGCAACAACGATAACCCCTTAGACAACATGCCCATTGAACAGTATCCTGAATCTCTGTGTCTACCCCCTCGGTGCCGACTCGATGCGACAGGTGCGGCACCGTTTGCCTTATTGACAGTGTACTGATTATATGCATAATGAGCACCCTGCTTGGGTCCACTTTTGCACGGCAAATCGAAACGTTGAACAGTAACCGATGCACACGGGGAAGAGCCATGGACGAAATGAAGACAACCCCCATCGACATTGAGAGGACCGTCGGATTCCTGCTGGCGAAGGCGTACCAGCGGGCCTGCCTCATCTTCAAGGAACACTTCGAGGAACACGACCTTACCCCGCAGCAGTTCGGCCTTCTTGGCTTTCTCTGGCGCGAGGACGGCCTCAGCCAGGCGCTGCTTTCAGCCAAGAGCCAGATAGACCGGACCACTATGGGCGGCCTCATTGACCGCCTTCAAAAGGAGGGGCTGGTGGTTCGCAAGACGGACCCGGTCGACCGCCGCGCCTACCGCATCTGCCTCACGGAAAAGGGGAAGGCACTGGAACCGGTCCTGGCCCCCATCGCTTTACGGGCCCAGGAGATGTTCATCGCCAAGCTCGATCCACAGGAAGTGGAAACCTTGAAATCCCTGCTGGAGAAGATCCGCAACTGATTCTGGAGCTTTCATGCATGTAGTCACACTTTTGCTGGCGCTACTCTGCTGCGCGGTGACCGGCACGGCCTATGCCCAGCCACTCACCCTCAGGGATGCCCTCGAACGCGCCGCCGCCACCAGCCAGGGGCTCAAATCGGCCTCCCGCGAGGTCGAGATCGCCCGCGAGCAGGTGAACGTCGCCCGCACCGCCCGGCTCCCCCGCGTCGACCTGCAGGGCGGCTACGTCGCCCAGGCCAAGGCCCAGGCCTTCAAATTCGGCAACCAGTCGCAGGAGACCCAGGACCCGCGCTATCCCTTCTTCAACTTCAGCGTCTACCAGACGCTGTACGACTTCGGCCGCACCAGCGCGGGCGAAGGGATCGCCAGGATGCGCGGCGAGGCCGCGGGTTACGCCTATTCGGGCAACGAGCAGGACCTCTTCCTGCAGGTGGTGCAGGCCTACTACGGCATCATGACCGCGCAGAAACTGGTGCAGGCCGCCGAGGACGAGGTTGTGCAGATGGAATCGCACCGCCAAACGGCCCAGGCGCTTTTCGACGAGGGCGTCGTCACCAGGAACGATCTCCTGCAGGCGGAGGTGCGGGTCGCCTCCAGCCGGCAGAACGTCCTGAGTGCGCAGAACGAGGTGGAAAACGGGTGGCTGCTACTGAACTACCTCACCGGTGCCGCCCCGGACTTCCGGGCCGAACTGAAGGATGAATCGCAACTGCCTAAACTGCCGGGCGCGGGCGCCGCTCCCGATCTCTCCAGGCGCGGCGAAATAGCCGCCCAGAAGGCCCTGGTCGGAGCCGACGAGTTCGCCGTCAAGGAAGCAAAGACCAGCCACTACCCCGAGTTCTTCGCCAAGTTCGGCGTCGACTACCTCTCCAACAGCAAGGTGCGCGAGCAGGCCATCACCGCGGTCACCGTCGGCTTCAAGGTGAACCTCTTCGACGGCCCGGCTTCCGCGGCCAGGGTGAGGCAGGCCGTCCAGGCCCGTTCCCGCGATGAAGAGAGGCTGAGGGACCTTGAGGAGAGGACCCGGCTCGAATACGCCATGGCCGTGAACGATCTGAAAGTCGCCGACGCCCGCATCAAGGTGGCGGAGAAGGCCATCACCCAGGGTGTCGAGAACCTGCGCATCACCAAGGACCGTTACCAGGAGCATGTCGGCACCGCCACCGAAGTCGTGGACGCCCAGACGCTCTTGACCAAAACCAGGACCGACTACTACCGCAGCGTGTTCGACCTTCAGGTCGCCGCCGCCAGGGTCAAGCGGGCAACAGGCGAACTGTAGCCGCCGACACCACCATCGACGGGCCAGCGACCGGACGCCCGGCCGCACCCGATACCGGAGATACACACATGGCAGATGAAACCACCACCAATGAACCGACCGCGGCACCCGCGAAGGGCGGCCTCACCAAGAAGCAGCGCGGCGGCATCATCCTTTTGATCCTGATACTGGTCGGCTCCCTCTTCGGCGTGCGCCAGTGGGTCCGCAGCAAGACCCATATCGAAACCGACAACGCCTTCGTCGAGGCCCACGTCCACTCGGTGGCGAGCCGGATTCCGGCCCTGGTGCAGCGCGTCGCCGTGGTGGACAACCAGTTCGTGCACAAGGGGGACCTGCTGGTCGAACTGGACCCGGCGGACTACCAGGCGCGGCTCAAGAGCGCTGCCGCTTCCCTGGAAATGGCGAAGAACGAAACCTCCGGCGACTACGCAGAGGTCGAGAGCGCGCGCGCCAACGTCGTCCTGGCCGCAGCCCGGCTGGACCAGGCAAGCCTCGACCTGAAGCGCGCCGAGTCCCTCTACGCCAAGGAAGTGATCCCCAGGGAGCAGTTGGACCGCTCCCGCACGGCGCACAAGGTGGCCCAGGCCCAGGTAAGAGAGGCGCAGGAAGCGGAGAACCGCGCCAAGGCCATGATCGGCATGTCCGGCAGCGGCTCCAAGGATGCCAGGGTCGCCCAGAAACAGGGAGATCTGGAGGCCGCCAAGCTGAACCTCTCCTACACCCGCATCGTCGCTCCCAGCGACGGCTTCGTGACCAGGAAGGGGGTTGAGGTGGGGAACTACGTGCAGCCCGGGCAGGCGCTCATGGCCATCGTCCCCCTCGAGGACGCCTGGATCACTGCGAACTACAAGGAAAGCCAGTTGACCAACGTGCGTCCGGGGCAGGAGGTCGACTTCACCGTGGACGGCTATCCCGGCCGTCACTTCACCGGCAAGGTCGAGAGCATCATGGCGGGCACCGGAGCGGCGTTCTCGCTGCTGCCGCCGGAAAACGCCACCGGCAACTACGTGAAGGTGACCCAGCGGATTCCGGTGCGCATCGCCATCGACAGGAGGAGCGATCCCCAGCACCTGCTGCGTGTCGGCATGAGCGTCGTCCCGACCATCCTCACCGGGCAGACCTTCGGGCAGGTGGTCGGGTTCGGGCACTAAGGACATCGACGTCCCCTTCCCTTGGGCACGTGCGGTTGGGCGAATGATGATTCGCCCCTACAGCCCCCTCTCCCGGCCTGCGACCACCCTCGCCTGTAGGGCGATGGTGTGAATGGCGAACGCAACTCAACTGGCGGTTTGATGAAAAAGAGCGCTGAAGAAAAAAACATCAACAAGTGGCTGATCACCATCACGGTGATGCTCCCGGCCATCATGGAGATCGTCGATACCTCGGTGGCCAACGTGGCGCTCCCGCACATGCAGGGAAGCCTCAACGCCGGTACCGACGAGATCACCTGGGTGCTCACCTCCTACCTGGTGAGTAACGCCGTGGTCCTCCCGATGACCGGCTGGCTCGCGCGCATGTTCGGCCGCAAGCGCTTCCTCATCACCTGCATTACCCTCTTCACCCTTGCCTCCCTCATGTGCGGCGCCGCCCCGTCCCTGGGCCTGCTTATCTTCTTCAGGGTGCTCCAGGGTGCCGCCGGCGGCGCTCTCATCCCGATGAGCCAGGCGATCATGATGGAAACCTTCCCCCCCTACCAACAGGGGATGGCGATGGCGATCTTCGGCGTCGGCGCCATGTTCGGCCCCATCATCGGCCCCGCCTTGGGGGGATGGATCACCGACAACATGAGCTGGCGCTGGATTTTCTACATCAACATCCCCATCGGCATCATCGCCGTGGTCATGGCCACCTTCTTCATCTACGATCCGAGCTACCTGAAACGTGCCAAGGCGTCCATCGACTACTGGGGACTGGCGCTGCTCACCGTGGGGCTCGGTGCCTTGCAGATCGTCCTGGACAAGGGGCAGCAGGATGACTGGTTCAATTCCGGCTTCATCGTCGCCTGCTCCATCCTTACCGCCGTCTCGCTGGCAGCGCTGGTCTACGTTGAGCTCACCCACCCGCACCCGATCGTCAACCTGCGCCTTTTCAAGAACGTCTCCTTCTCGGCCGGGAACCTCGTGATGTTCGCGGTCGGCTTCTGCCTGTACAGCTCTATCATGCTGATACCGCTCTTCTTGCAGACGCTCATGGGGTACAACGCCACCATGGCCGGCATGGTGCTCGCCCCGGGCGGGGTCGCCACCTTGATCTGCATGCCCTTCGTGGGGGCGATCATCCAGCGCTACGACGGCAGGAAAGTGGTCTTCGTCGGGCTGCTCATCGCCGCCTGGTCCATGCACATCATGCAGGGCTTCACCCTGGAGGCCGCGTACCGCGACTTCGTCTGGCCGCGCGTCGTACTGGGGGTAGGCCTCGCCATGATCTTCGTGCCGCTCACCACGGTGACCCTGGCCACCATTTCCAAGGAAGAGATGGGCAACGCCACCGGGATTTTCAGCCTGCTGCGGAACATCGGCGGCAGCGTCGGCATCGCCATCTCCGCCACCCTGCTGGCGCGCTACTCGCAGTTCTACCAGACCAGCCTGGTGGCCCACGTGAATCCCTACAACCCGATGGCGCAGTCCCAGGTCGCCATGCTCAAGGGTGCCATGGTGAACCGTGGACTGGGTCCCGTCGCCGCCGAGCAGGGGGCCTTCGCCATCATCTACGGCAAGGTCGTCAGGCAGGCCTATATGCTCTCCTACAACCGGATCTTCTTCATTGTCGGCATCGCCTTCCTGGTCATCATCCCGCTCCTTTTATTGCTGAAGAAGCCTCAGAAGCACCTCCCACCCGGCGCGGCACACTAGCAGCTAAAACCTGAAAAGCTTCAACGCAAAGGCGCAAAGTCGCGAAGGCGCAGAGAAGACCGCAAACCGCAAAGGGTTAAATTCAAAGGGTGCCTATGGACTCAGGGCTCTCCCCTTTTGCAAAGGGGGGACGGGGGGGATTTTGCCTCTCCTCAACTACAGCAACTCCCCCTAAAGTCCCCCTTTGACAAGGGGGACTTTACCAGGGCTTTGAATCCCTCCGCGTCTTAGCGCCTTGGCGCCTTTGCGTTAGGTCTTTGGGCATAAAAAAAAGGCGGAGGATCTCATCATCCCCCGCCTTGCCAACTTCTAACCGGCCTCTCGGCCGCTATTTCTTCTTTTCCACCTCTTCGGTCATCCTCTTTTCGTGGGCCTCGCGCACCTGTTCCATCTCCTTCCAGTGCGCGTCCCAATCCTTCTTCCTGATGAAGTGCAGACCGACGCTGCCCAACACGATGCAGACCCCGAAGAAGAACTGCATGACCTTGAATCCCTCAGCAACGCCGTAAACCATGCACCCAACGCCGACCAGGCCGAGCAGGACCGGTGCACTGAAGATGAGGCCGACTAGGGATTGTTTCTCGTTGTTACCTGCCATCAAGTTCCTCCGTGTTGAGCACCCAGATTATTCGCCCCTACATCCCATGAAACATGCGCCGCTGAGGCTGTGCACGTTCCCGCCCCCGGAGGGGGAGGGTCAGGGAGGGGGATATCCCTAAGCCGTGCGGCTGGTGATCAGGATCAGGTGGTAGCCGAACTGGGTCTTCACGGGGCCGAGCACCTTGCCCACTTCACCGCTGAAGACGACCTCATCGAATTCGCGGACCATCTGGCCAGGGCCGAACTCTCCCAGGCGTCCGCCCTGGTTGCCGGACGGGCAGAGGGAATGGGCGCGCGCGACTTCACTGAAATCGGCACCCGCCTCGATCTGGTTCTTCAGCGCGACGCATTCTTCCTCGGTTGCCACCAATATATGACTTGCTGCAGCTCGTGCCATTTTCATCTCCTTTGTCTGGGGGACTGGCTCCGCAGGTGCCTGTCCCCTTGTATTTGTGGTCAGGGGACTGGCTCCGCAGGTGCCTGTCCCCCTTGCTCTCTGGCTACTTACAAAAGCAGCCTGTCCCCTTTTCCTTATGCGTACCGCACCAGCTCGGACATGTCCCGCACGGCGCGGTCCAGGCCGACCAGGATGGCGCGGGACATGATGGAGTGACCGATGTTGAACTCCTCGATGCCGCCGATTGCCGCCACCTTCTTCACGTTGGTGTAGTTCAGCCCGTGCCCGGCGTTGACACCGATTTCGAGCTTCCTGGCCAGCTTCACCGCGTTCTCGATCTTGATCAGCTCCTGGTTCTCCTCCCTCCAGGTGGGCGCATCGGCGAAAGAACCGGTGTGGATCTCGATGTAGTCGGTGCCGATCTTGTTGGCGGCCTTGATCTGGTCCGGGTCCGGATCGATGAACAGGCTGACGATGATGCCGCCTGCCTGCAGTTTCTCGATGGCGACCTTGAGCGCGTCCTGGTGGATCCTGACGTCCAGCCCCCCCTCGGTGGTCAGTTCCGCCCTCTTCTCCGGGACCAGGGTGCAGCACTCCGGCTTTACCTTCAGCGCGATGGCGATCATCTCGTCGGTTGCCGCCATCTCCAGGTTCAGCCTGGTCTTCACCGTCTGGCGCAGGATCTTCAGGTCGCGATCCTGGATGTGCCTGCGGTCCTCGCGCAGGTGGATGGTGATCTGGTCGGCGCCGGCAAGCTCGGCGATGGCGGCTGCCGCCACCGGATCCGGCTCGACCCCGCCGCGCGCATTACGCAGGGTCGCCACATGGTCGATATTGACTCCCAGTCTAGCCACGATTCTCACCTCCCAGGGCAGCGGACGCGGTCTGCGCGATCTCGTTGGCCCAATTGCGGATTGTCGCCTCGTCGTTGCCTTCCAGCATGATGCGCAAGAGCGGCTCGGTGCCGGACCAGCGGATCAGCACCCTCCCCTCACCTTTGAGCTTCTCCTCGACGTCGGTGATCACCTTGGCCACTTCCGGGATCTGCATCACGTCCGTCTTCTGCGGCAGGCGCACGTTCACCAGCACCTGCGGCAGGGAATGCATCACCAGGGCGAGCTCGGAGAGCCGCTTCTGGCGCCGCTGCATGATGGCAAGCACCTGCAGGGCCGAGAGGATGCCGTCCCCGGTGGTGTTGTGGTCCAGGAATATCATGTGGCCGGACTGCTCGCCGCCGAGGTTGTAGCCCCCCTTCAGCATCTCCTCGACCACGTAGCGGTCACCCACGGCGGTCTTGATCACCTCGCCGCCGGCGCGCTTCATGGCGATGTCGAGCCCCATGTTGCTCATCACGGTAGCCACCAGGGTGTTGTGCTTCAGGGTACCCTGCTTGAGCATGTCGGTGGCGCAGATGGCCATGATCTTGTCGCCGTCGACCACGTTGCCGTACTCGTCCACGAAGATGACGCGGTCCGCGTCACCGTCGAGCGCGATGCCCAGGTCTGCGCCGTGCTGCTTCACCGCCTCGCTCATCACCCCCGGGTGCAGCGATCCGCAATCCGCGTTGATGTTGGTGCCGTTGGGCTTGACGCCGATCGGAATCACCTCGGCCCCGAGTTCCTCGAACACCGCAGGGGCCACCTTGTAGGCGGCGCCGTTGGCGCAGTCGAGCACGATCTTCAGCCCGGAGAGGTCGAGATCCTTGGGGAAGGTGCTCTTCAAAAAGACAACGAAGCGCCCCTGGGCGTCGTCGATGCGGTACGCCTTGCCCACTTCCTTCGCGGTCGGACGCAGCGAGTCGATGCGCTTGGAGAAGATCAGTTCCTCGATCATCAGTTCGGTCTCGTCGGGAAGCTTGAAGCCGTCGCGCGAGAAGAACTTGATGCCGTTGTCCTCGAACGGGTTGTGCGAGGCGGAGATGACCACGCCGGCGTCGGCACGCATCGACGAGGTGATGTTGGCGATCCCCGGCGTCGGCAGCGGGCCGACCAGGAGCACGTCCACCCCCATGGAGCAGATGCCTGCCATCAGTGCGCTCTCCAGCATATAACCGGAAAGGCGGGTGTCCTTGCCGATCACGATGCGGTGACGTTTCTTGCCGTTTTTGAATATGTAGGCGGCGGCGCGCCCGATCTGCATGGCCATCTCCGCCGTCATCGGGTAGACGTTGGCCACGCCGCGGACCCCGTCGGTACCGAAAAGCTTCTTCATCACTTCACCTCGTAAATTAGTCTGTCTATGTCCCCCCTCCCCTTGCGGGAGGGGGTTAGGGGGTGGGGGAATCAGCCACCTTCATCGCTGCTGGCAGCTTCACCCACCCCCCTGCCCCCTCCCGTCAAGGGAGGGGGAGGATGCGCATTGGTAGCTACATCACCTGGTTTCTTTCGTTGCCAAGGTTATGCTCGCCGTAGCCGGCGCTACGTGCATCACCTTGATCTCCGCATCAAGGTTGAATTCTGCCTCTTTCAGCGATACCTGCTGCTGCCCGGGCTGGGCACCGGCTAAGTCGATACCGCACCTGGTCTGGTGGAAGGGGAGCAGAAAGAGCAGAATGCGCGGCCCCGACACGACCACCTCGGCCTCGGCGGGAGCCGCACCGTCCAACTGCAACCCGTGCGGCATCCGCTCCAGCACCACGGGGACCGTGAGCAGCATCTCCCCGGGCCGCTCCAGGATCACGCTCAGCCAGATCAGCACGGCCAGAAGCACCGAGAGGACCTTCACCCCCTTGAGCCATTCGCGTCCCTTGACATGCGTCGTCATTTAAGCCACCTCGGCTCAACCAGCCTTCTCAGGGTCTTGCCCAAGGAGGGCATGTCGATGACATCGGTCTTCTTGCCCCCCACGATCACGGAGGCGGTGCCGGTCTCCTCGGAAACGACCACGACCACGGCGTCAACCAGTTCGGTGAGCCCAATGGCCGCCCGGTGCCGGGTCCCCAGGCTCTTGCTGACCTCCAGGTTCTGGGTGAGCGGCAGGAAACACCCCGCCTTCGTCAGCTTGCCGTGCTGGATGATCACCGCACCGTCATGGATGGGCGAGTACGGCAAAAAGATCGACGAAATCAGCTCGCTGGTGACCTTGGCGTCGATGTCGGTTCCGACCGCCAGGTAGCTGTCCACCGAGATGGCCCGCTCGATCACGATGAGCGCCCCGATCTTCTTCTGGGCCAGCCCCGCGACCGCGAAGACCAGTTCGTCGATGACGTCCGACATCTCGACGTCCTTCTCGGTGCGGCTTCTCGCCAGCGTCGCGAACGCCCTGCGGATGTCGGTCTGGAAGATGACCGCGAGCCCCACCACGGACGAGGCCAGGATGAGGTCGACGATGAGACGGACGGTCTGCAGGGAGAAGAAGCGCGCCAGAAGGTGCAGGGCAACGAGGACCGAAAGGATGGCGAGGATGCGCAGCGCGAGCACTCCCTTGAGCAGTCGCGCCAGCCTGGAGACGATCAGAATTGCGAGCGACAGGTCCAGGAGGTCCCGCAGTATGCCTATGTTTTGCAGGAATGAGTTCATCCGCACCGGTCGGGAAGCTGCGCTTCCGGTTTTCGGGCCGCGGCCTACATGAGCGCCCGCGTCATCAAGACGACGTCCCTCATGGCTGCCACGTCATGCACCCGTACTATGGTGGCCCCGTGCACGATCGACATAGCGACCGCGGCAGCGGTGCCGAAAATCCTTTCTCCCCCGTCCCGGCCGGTAATGGCGCCAACGAAGGACTTGCGGGAAGGTCCCACCAGGATGGGGCGTCCCAGCGGCAGGAATTCCTCCAGCCGCTTGATCAGTTCCAGGTTGCCCTGGACGCTCTTGCCGAAGCCGAGCCCCGGGTCGATCGCTATCCGCTTTTCGGGGAGTCCCGCCTTCCTGGCCAGCGCAATGGAACCGGCCAGATATTCTTTCACGTCCGCGATCAGGTCGTCGTAGCCCGTGTCCTTCTGCATGGTGTCGGGCATGCCCCGGGTGTGCATCACCACGACGCCGGCATCGGCTGCGGCCGCGACGGCGGGCATCTCCGGATCGAACATGAGACCGGTGACGTCGTTCACGATTTCGGCCCCGGCGGCGCAGGCCGCCTTGGCGACCCCGGCCTTATAGGTGTCGATGGAGATGGGAACGGTGATCCGTCCCCTGAGCGCCTCTATAACGGGAAGCACCCGGTCCAGTTCCTCCTGCAGGCTGACCGCCGGAGCATTGGGCCGGGTGCTTTCGCCCCCGATATCGATGATGTCGGCACCCTCCCGCTCCAGATCGCAGGCCCGCTCAACTGCGGCCTCCAGGGAGAAGAAGCGCCCCCCGTCCGAGAAGGAGTCCGGAGTCACGTTCAAGATGCCCATGATCTGCGGACGCTCCAGGGACAGGGTACGTCGGGAAAGTTCCCACGTCTTTGCCGTCATCACTCGGCGGCGACGGGTTCGGCAGAGACCTCTTTGCCTTCGATGATGCGATCGACCTCCTCGCCGGTCAGGTTTTCCTTCTCGATGAGCGCCAGGGAGATGCGGTGCAGAGAGTCGAGGTTCGCCTTCAGGAGGTCCTGCACGCGCGCGTAGTTCTGCTCGACGATGAGCCTGATCTCGTGATCGATCTCGATGGCGGTCGCCTCGGAGTAGTTCTTCTGGTGCGCCATGTCACGGCCGAGGAAGATCTGCTCGTCCTTCTTGCCGAAGGAAACCGGCCCGAGCTTCTCGCTCATGCCCCACTCGCACACCATCTTGCGGGCGATGTCGGTGGCGCGCTCGATGTCGTTGCCGGCGCCGGTGGTCATCGAGTTGAAGATGATCTCCTCGGCGACGCGGCCGCCCAGCAGGACGGCGATGCGGTCCAAGAGCGACTCGCGGGAGTAGCTGTGCTTGTCCTCGATCGGCAGCTGCATGGTGACGCCCAGGGCGCGACCGCGCGGGATGATGGAGACCTTGTGCACCGGGTCGGCGCCCGGGATCAGTTTCGCGATCAGGGTGTGACCCGCCTCGTGGTAGGCCGTGTTCTTCTTCTCTTCGTCCGAGATGACCATGGAGCGACGCTCGACGCCCATGAGGACCTTGTCCTTCGCGTCGTCGAAGTCGATCATCTCGACCATGCTCTTCTCCTTGCGGGCGGCGAGCAGCGCTGCCTCGTTGACCACGTTGGAGAGATCGGCGCCGGAGAAGCCCGGTGTGCCGCGGGCGACCACGCCGAGGTCGACGTCCGGTGCCAGCGGGGTCTTCTTGGTGTGCACCTTGAGGATCATCTCGCGACCCTTGACGTCCGGACGGGGTACCACGACCTGGCGGTCGAAGCGGCCCGGGCGGAGCAGCGCCGGGTCGAGGACGTCGGGACGGTTGGTCGCCGCGATCAGGATGACCCCTTCATTGGACTCGAAGCCGTCCATCTCGACCAGGAGCTGGTTCAGGGTCTGCTCGCGCTCGTCGTGACCGCCGCCCAGACCTGCGCCGCGGTGACGGCCGACGGCATCGATCTCGTCGATGAAGATGATGCACGGTGCGCTCTTCTTGCCCTGCACGAACAGGTCGCGCACGCGGGAGGCGCCTACGCCCACGAACATCTCGACGAAGTCGGAACCGGAGATGGAGAAGAAGGGCACCCCGGCCTCGCCGGCGATGGCGCGGGCCAGGAGGGTCTTACCGGTGCCCGGAGGGCCCATGAGCAGAACCCCTTTCGGGATGCGGCCGCCGAGCTTGGTGAACTTCTTGGGGTCCTTCAGGAAGGAGATGATCTCCTCCAGTTCGTCCTTGGCCTCCTCGATGCCGGCCACGTCCTCGAAGGTGATGCGACCCTGCGCCTCGGTAAGCAGCTTCGCGCGGCTCTTGCCGAAGGCCATCGCCTTGCCGCCGCCACCCTGCATCTGGCGCATGAAGAAGATCCAGACCGCCACCAGGAAGATGATCGGGAACCAGGAGACCAGCAGCGAGAACCAGGAGAAGTGCTCCTCCTCCGGGCGGGCCGAAACGGCGATCTTCTTCTCGATCAGCTTGTCGGTCAGGTTGGCGTCCGCCGGTTTGAAGGTCCTGAACTCCTTGCCGTCGGCGAACTTGCCGAGGATCTCGTCGCCCTGGATGACCACCGAGGCCACCGGGCGGTTCACGTTCTTCACCTTGCCGGTTTCCACCGCCTCGATGAAGTCGCTGTAGTCCAGTTTTTCCTGGGTCGGCTTGGGCTTGTTGAACAGGTTGAACAACAGGATCATCATCAAGCTGATAACAAGCCAGAGCGCCAAGTTCTTATAAAATTGATTCAAGTTTCCTCCCGATCAATCGGTATGCTGCAAACACTCAATCTGCAATGACTTTGTCATGACACAGAAAGCGTGCTGCTTGGTTGAACGGTCGCCTATGCCGGCTTCCTTATGAGAATGAAGAAAAAAGCGTTCAAATGAGTAAAAAGGATTACCATAAAGGGTGCAGGTTGACAAGAGCTTTAAGGTGTAATTTCAAGAATTTCGACCCGCAAAACCGCGCCAGTCTTGGAAGTTACCCGTGCTCTCTCACCGATACGCATACCGGCAACCCAGACGATCTCTCCGTTGCTGAAAACAAGCGGCACGCGGCCACGTTCATGAAGAGGTAGCTTTTCGTTGATGAACAACTCCTTCACCTTCTGCGATCCGGTCATTCCCAGCGGCGTAAAGCGGTCGCCGGCGCTGAACGGGCGCACCAGCCAGGGGAAAGGCGCCGCATCCTCCGAGAGGTAGGCGATCTTTCTGGAGCCGGTGGCCGGATCTTCCGGAGGCGGCACCCGGCGCACCGTGAGCGTCATCCCGTTTTCCAGCGGATAGCTCCCCTCCCCCGGCACGACCAGTTCCCACGGCCTCGGAACCGAAGGCTCGGCGCAGGTAAAGCTCAGCCTGTCGTAGCAGCGCTTCACGCGCAGGTCGCCCGGAAGCTTCAAGCGGGCATTGGGCCGACTGGAGCCGGCGAGGCGATCGATGGCTTCCAGGTGTGTTAGCGCAATGCACCTCAGGTCCCCGCGCAGTTCGTTCAGCCCGTGGCGGTAAAGACGCAGGCGCAGTCCCCGGTGTTCCTGAAGCAGGGCCTTGATGCCGAAGCTCACTTCATCGTCTACCGATGAGGCGAGCCGGTCGAAGGCGCCGGCGGTAAGGTGATCCAGGAGTTCCTCGTCCGCCGCGAGTATTTCCGCCGTGGCCGCGAGCCGTTCGGTGACCTTGGGATTGTATTTCTTCAGGACGGGGATCAGCTCATGGCGGATGCTGTTGCGCAGGATGGTGGTATCGGAGTTACTTTCATCGGTTCGCCAGGTTAAGCCGCGCTCCTTCAAGTACCGCTCAATATCTTCCCGGCCCACCTTGAGCAGCGGGCGTTTCACAAGGTTGGCGCCGCTTGCCTTCATGGCGCTGAGCCCGGTGGCACCGGCACCGCGCAGCAGGCGGATCAGGACCGTCTCCGCCTGGTCGTCCAGGTGGTGAGCGACCGCGATCCCGGTCGCGCCTCGGCGCCTGGCCACCTCGTGGAAAAAGGCGTAGCGCGCCTGGCGTCCCGCGTCCTCGAGCGAAAGCCCCTCGGCCGTGGCAAACGAAGCGACATCGACCCGGATGGCAACAAAGGGGAGACGGTAGCCAGTGGCGAGGTCCGCGACGAACTTCTCGTCGTCATCTGAATGAGTGCCGCGCAGGCAGTGGTTCAAGTGGGCGACGATCAGCTTGAGCCCCTCGATCTCGAGCCGGGACAGGATGTCGAGGAGCGCCACCGAATCGGCCCCGCCGGAGACTGCCACGACGACGGTTTCACCGGGGGAGAACAGATCTTGCGAGCGGACGTTGGCGACGAGGTCTTTCAAGCGGTAACGGCTCCTGTATGGTGGGCTGCGGCAAGGTAGCGAAGTGCTGCGAAGGGGTGGAACAGAGCAGGGGCGAATGATTATTCGCCCCTACAGGTGATACGTTCATGATTCAGGCGGATTACGCCCACCAGACAGGTCGGGTCGTAGGGGCGAATGATCATTCGCCCAGCCCAAGCGGCCCTACTGTCGCAGCCTCTCCAGCAGCGCCCCACCTGCCCCAACCGAGTTTTTCAACGTAGAACATAGAACGTAGAACCTAGAACGTTTTTCGCCTCTCTAGTCCTTAAGCGTGCACTCCCGCTCCCAGGCGTTGTAGCCGTCCCCCACGATATCCCAGAACGACTCGATGCGCCCGGCGTAGTAATCCAGTTGCGAGCATTCCGCCTCGATGGCCTGGAGGAACTTGAGCGAGATGAGCTGGTGGCCGTAGAGGAAGCGGTAGAACTCGCGGATCCCGGCCAGGTACCCGTCGATCTCGGAAGCCAGCGGTTCCATGGTGTTGACGATGTACCAGTTGCCGGCGAACTGGCGCACGATCCCCGGACGCTCGTCGAAGATGCTGCGCCCCTTGATGGAGACCACGAAATCGCGGGTGAAGTAATCCGCCGCGCCGGCCAAAGCCGTCGCCTGTTCCGGCGTCATCCCCGTTTGTTGTATCTCCTCGTAGAACCGGTGCAGCAGGTCGCTCACCAGCTTATCCACCCGCACCTCGTCCTCGAGAGTCGTCGGCACGTAATCCCTTTTATCAACCTTCAGCACGTCGAATGCCTCTTCGCAAAGTTCAGCCATGGAATCCTCTTGTCTTAAAAGATGTTCAACGTTCAATGTTCAACGTTCAGCGGGCGCCTCCGATTCCTGCAACCTCACCGTGATAGCGCCCGCACCGGGTGTCAGCTTCCAGGCCACCTGCACTGAAGAAGCCGTCAAGACGCCCTCCCAACAGCCAGTTCAAAGGCCGGAACGTTGAACGTTGAACATTGAACGGTTTCTGCCTCTTACTGCCGTCTCGGGTCCAGCGCGTCCCGTATCCCCTCCCCTACCAGGTTGTAGGAAAGCACCGTCACCAGGATGGCCACACCCGGGAACAGTGACAACCACCAGGCGAACTCGATGTAATCCTTGCCCGAGGTCAGGATGTTGCCCCAGCTCGGCGTCGGCGGCTGCACGCCTATCCCTAAAAACGACAGCGCCGACTCGGTCAGGATGGCGCCGGCCACCCCGAGCGTCGCGGAAACCAGCACCGGCGACAGCGCGTTGGGCAGGATGTGCCGGAAGATGATGCGCAGATCCGACGCCCCCAGAACCCGCGCCGCCAGTATGAAATCCCGGCTCTTCAGCGAGAGCACCTCGGCACGCACCAGTCGCGCCACCCCCATCCAGCCGGTAAGCCCGATGATGACCATGATGTACCAGATGGAAGGCTCCAGCATGGCGATCACGGCGAGGATCAGGAAGAAGGTCGGGAAGCAGAGCATGATGTCGACCAGCCGCATCAGGACCGAGTCGATCCAGCCGCCGTAAAAGCCGGCGAAGAGACCGATCACCGTCCCGATCACAACCGCAATGCCGACCGCGACGAAACCGACCTTGAGCGATACCCGGGCGCCGTACACGACACGTGTGAAAACGTCACGCCCCAGTTCATCGGTCCCGAACCAGTGGCTTCCGGACGGAGGCAGCAGTACGTGCCACGCATCGATGGTATCGGGGCTGTAGGGCGTCACCACTGCGGCCGCCATCGACAGCACGAACAGCGCCACGATCACCACCAGCCCCGCCGTCGCGAAACGGTTGCCGGTGAAGCGCTCCCAGAACTCCCGGAACGGACTGCTCACCTGGTCACGCATGGCGCCCCCGAACTGCTGAATGCTGCCAGTTATTCGACCTCGACCTCGACCTGCCTCTCATCATCCCCTCCCGTGCCTGATGCGCGGATCGGCCAGGGCGTAGCAGAGGTCGGCGAGCAGGTTGCCGATCAGGGTGAGGCAGGCGCCGATCACCAGGATCCCCATTACCAGCGGGTAGTCGCGCGCCATCACCCCCTGGTAGAAGAGCTGCCCCATGCCGGGAATCGAGAAGATGGTCTCGAAGATGACGCTGCCGCCGATGAGAGCCGGAAGCGAGAAGCCGAGCAGCGTGATCACCGGAAGGAGCGCATTCTTGAGGGCGTGCCGGTAGATCACCACCCGCTCCCTCACCCCTTTGGCCCGGGCGGTGGTGATGTAGTCCTGCGACAGGACCTCGATCATCGTGGAACGCATGTAGCGCGAAAGCCCCGCGAGGCTCCCGAAGGTGGCGATCGAAACGGGGAGCACCAGGTGCCTCGCCAGGTCCGCGCTGCGCCAGAAGAAGGACCACTGGTCGCTACCCAGCGAGTGGATCCCCGAGATGGGGAGCCAGCCGAGCTTCACCCCGAACAGGTACATGCACAAAAGCGCCAGCCAGAAGGTCGGCACCGCGAAACCGACGAAAACGAAGACGGAGATGGCGCGGTCCAGCAACGTGTCCCGGTGCACCGCCGCCATGATCCCGATGGGGAGCGCCAGGCCGAACTCGAGAATCAGGGCGATCACGTTGAGCGAGATGGTGATCGGGATCCTTTCCTTGATCTTGTCCAGGACCGGGCGGTTGTCCGGCGCGAAGGAGCGGCCGAAGTCCAGCCGCGAGAGGTTGGAGAGCCACATCCCGTACTGCACGTGCAGCGGCTTGTCCAGCCCGTAGAACTCGCGCAACCGGGCCCGAGTCGCGGCCGAGGCCTTGGGGCTCATGGCGGTCGCCATCTCCACCGGTTCCCCCGGCGCGAGATGGATCACCGTGAAGGTGATCAGCGTGATCCCCAGGAGGAGCGGGACCAGCATGAGTATCCTTTTGATCAGGTAGTTGGCCATAGTTGTCTGAAGTGTTGCATGAGCCCGCCGCGCTATGTCATTAGCAGCGGCAGGCCGGTTGTATGTCTGTGCCTCAGCTCACGTATCGTGCACCGCTCCAGGCGGCGCTGCTGCAAACCGTTGTCAATTGTCCATTGTCAATTGTCAATTGCTCACTGTTCCACATACCACTTGATGAAGTTGTGCATTATCCCTGCAGGCGCGGGCTCTATCCCCTTGATCCTCGAGGTCACCACCGGCAGCGCGTCGGGCACGTACAGGAACGTGTAAGGCTGGTCCTTGGCAAGGATCTCCTGGATCTTGTAGTAGCAGTCGCGCCGCTTGGCCATGTCGAAGGTGCCGCGCCCCTCCACGATGAGGCGGTCCAGCTCCGGGTTCAGATAATGGATGAAGTTCAGTTCCTTGGGCCCGGTCTTGGACGAGTGCCAGACGTCGTAAAGGTCGGGGTCCTGGGATATGGTCCACCCCAGCAGCACCGCCTCGAACTTCCCCTTGTCGATGAAGTTGGTGAGGAAGGAGGCCCACTCCATGACCCGGATCTTCACGTCGATACCGACCTTTTTCAGGCGCATCTGGATGATCTGGGCGCATTTGAGGCGCTGGTCGTTCCCCTGGTTGGTCATGATGGTGAAGCTGAGCGGCTTGCCGTCCTTCTCCAGGATGCCGCCCGCCCCCATGTGGTAACCCGCCTCCTGCAACAGCTCCTTCGCGCGCTCCGGATCGTAGCCCGGATCGTTGTCGACCTTGGACTTGTAGGCCCAGGTGCCGGGCTTGTACGGGCCGTGGGCGATCTGTCCCATCCCAAGCAGCACGCCCTGGATGATCTCTTCCTTGTTGATGGCGCAGGTGATGGCCCGGCGCACCCTGACGTCCTGGAACATGGGCAGGCGCAGGTTGTACCCCAGGTAGGTGTAGGCCGAGGCAGGGTAGCGGTACTTGTTGAAGCGCGCCAGGAACTCCTCCCTCGTAGTCTGGCGCTGGTACTGCACCGGGGAGAGCCCCATCATGTCCACCCCGCCCGCCTTCAGCTCCATGTACATGGTCGAGTTGTCCGGGATGATGCGGTAGACGTAGCGCGCCAGGTGCGGCGCCCCCTCCCAGTACTTCGGATACGCCTCAAGCACGAGCCGCTGCCCGGGGACCCACTCCTTGAAGATGTACGGACCGGTGCCGACCGGATTGCGCGACAGCGCGCTCTTGGTGATGTCCTTCCCCTCCAACAGGTGCGCAGGCAGGATCGGCATCCCCCAGGAGGCGAGCGCCGGCGCAAAGGGCTTGGCGTAGGTGACCCGGAAGGTGTACGGGTCCGGGGCCTGGGCGCTTTGCACCTGCTTGAAATCCTCGGCATATGCGGTCGGGGTCTTGGGATCGACGGTGACGCGGTAGGTGTAGAGCACGTCGCGCGAGGTGAAGTCGTGGCCGTCGTGCCACTTCACCCCGCGCCGCAGGTGGAAGGTGATCTTGAGCCCGTCCGGGGAAACCTCCCACGATTCGGCCAAGTCCCCCTCCAGCTTCAGGTTCTTGTCGTAGCGCACGAGCCCGTTGTACACCAGCCCGGAGATGTCGCTGGAGGAACTGTCCGAAGCGAGGATCGGGATGAGGTTGGAGGGCTCGCCGATGCTCCCGGTGACGAACTGCGATCCCCCCTGCCCCTGCGCCTTATTCCACGGCGCATCCTTGCCGCAGGCGGTCAGAAAAAGGAGGACCAGGAGGCAGACGGTGCGGGCCAGGCTCATTTCTCACCGGCTTCCTGGCGGCAGTGCTTGATCTTCTCGGCGAGTTCGGCGCTCTGCTCGGGCTCCATCTTCTGCAGTTTCTTGTAGAGCGGCAGCGCCTTCTTGAAGGCGTGGGTGGCGCAGTAGACGTCGGCCAGGTGCCCCAGCACGGTGGCGTCGCCTTCGGAGAGCTCGGCGGCCCGCTCCAGTTGCGCGATCGCCTCGTTGTAGCGCTTGAGCTTGAAGTAGGTCCACCCCAGGCTGTCCAGGATGAACCCGTCGTCAGGCCTCAGGCTCACCGCCTTTTTCAGGTAGGTCAGCGCCTCCTCCAGGTTCTCACCCATCTCCGCGTAGGTGTAGCCCAGGTAGTTGAGGGCCTGGGGATCGTCAGGGGTCACCGCCAGCACCTTCTTCATCATGGCGACGGAAAGCTCCTTCTGCCCCATCTTGTCGTAGAGGATGCCCAGCCGGAACAGCACGCGCGGATCGGCCTGCATTTTGGGGTCCATGCTCTTCAGGGTGTCGACGCCGCGCTGGTACTGCTCCATCGACTCGTAGAACCCGGCCAGGTGCAGGTACGGCTCGATGCGGGAAGGCTGCTCCCCGATTTCCTGCAGCAGCAGGACGATCCCCTTCTCCGGTTGTCCCTTCTCCTTGTACAGGTAGGCCAGGTGCCCGAGAGAGTCCAGGTAGTACGGGGACTCGCGGGAGATCTTCTTGAATTCGACGATGGCCTGGTCCACGTCCTCCTTCTCCTCGTACGCTGAGGCGAGGTAGAAGCGGACCTGCTGCGCTGTCGGTTCGGCCACGAGGATGTCCTGGAAGGTCTTGATGGCCTCGTCGTAGCGCTCCAGTTCGAGCAGCAGCAGGCCGATCTTGCGCGAGGTCTCCAGAGACTTGCCGCCTCGTTGCTGCAACAGGGCCAGGGCTTCCTCCAGGCGCTTCTGCTGGATGTAGAGCTGCGCCAGGTGCTGGATGACGTTGGCGTTGTTGGGGTTGATCTCGAGGAGATCCTTATAGCTGTCGATGGCGTCCGGGATGAGCCCCTGGGTCTCCTGGGAGATCCCCATCTCGATCAGGGCCTGCTCGAAATCGGGCTTGAGGTCGACCGCCTTCTTGTAGTAGGCGAGCGCCTCTTTGGGAAGACGCATCTGCTCGTAGGTCTTGGCGAGGTAGTAGTAACCGAGCGCCGAATCGGGGGAGGCCTTCACCAGCGCCTTCAGGGTGTCCACCGCCTGCTCGTACTCGAAGTTCTTCAGGTAGTAGATGGCGATGTGCAGGTAGACCTCTTCCTTGGTCGGGTCGAGCTCGATCACCTTCTTGTAGTGCTGGACCGCCTCCTTCTCGCGCTGCATGCTCATCAGGATGTTGCCGCACAACTGCTCGGCCTGAAGCGAGGCGGGATCGATGGCGATGGCGGCCTGGCACTCGCTTAGCGCTTCTTCGGGACGGTTCTGCTGCAGGTAGATCTGTGCCGCGGCGTTATGCAGGAAGGCGGAGGAGGGATCGGCGGCGATCGCTTCGCGCAGAAGGAGCAGGGCTCCGTCCTGGTCCCCTTCGGACGCACGCAGCCTGGCCTCGGCGAACAGCGACAGGTTCCTCCCTGCCCCGGGGGGCGGGGTCGGCGCGGTAATGGCTCCGAGTTCGGCGAGCGGCGGCAGTTCCGAAGCTTGTTCGGTGGTGGCGCAGGCGTTGAGCAGCAGGGGCAGGAAAAGGAGCGCTAGACACTTCTTGGTCATGGGTTACCTGTGGCTTCGGTAGATTTCGGGCAAAATCTAAAAAACGCGGCACCCCGGTGGGATACAGTATCCGGGGTGGCGCGGTTCACTACATGAAAGCTAGCATAAATAGGTACCAGCGTCAAACAACATTTAGATGCATTTTAGACTGTTGCACCTCAAATGCGGTATGATACTATTCTCAAGTGAAATCATCAGCTTACCGGCAAAACGATGGATCAAAAGCTTATAAAATCGCTACTTGAAGCAGCGGCCTACCCCGAACCGACGGCAAAGGTGCGCCTGGTCGAGACCCACGTCTCTTTCATCTTCATCACCGACCACTTCGTATACAAGGTAAAAAAGGCCGTCGACTACGGCTTTCTGGACTTCACCACGCTGGACCGGCGCCGCTTTTACTGCGGCGAAGAGGTGCGCCTGAACCGGCGCCTGTGCCCCGAGGTCTACCTCGGGGTCGTGGAACTGCGCGAGAGCGCGCGCGGCGCGGGTTTTACCGGTACCGGCGCGGTCATCGACTACGCCGTCAAGATGAAGCGCCTCCCCGAGGAGCTCATGCTGGACCGCCTGCTCCGGGAGGGAACCGTCTCCGGCGCCGACATGACCCGCATCGCGGCGGCCGTCGCCTCCTTCCACGCGGGCGCGGAGCGCGGCCCGCACATCGACGCCTGCGCCTCCCCGGCCATGATCGGTGCGAACTGGGAGCAGAACTTCCGCCAGAGCGCCCCGTTCGTCGGCAACACCCTGCTGGCCGGGGAACTGGCGGAAATCCGCCAATGGGTGAGCGCGTTCCTCGCGCAGAGCGAGACGCTGTTCCAAGCCCGCATCGCCGGCGGCTTCATCAGGGACTGCGACGGCGACCTCCACTCGGGCAACATCTGTCTCACCGATCCGGTCTGCATCTTCGACTGCATCGAGTTCGGCGAGCAGTTCCGCTACATAGATACCGCCGCGGACCTCGCCTTCCTGCTCATGGACCTCGAGTACGCCGGGCGCGCCGACCTGTCCCGCGCGCTGCTGCTGTCCTACGGCGAGGCCAGCGGCGACCGGGGCATGGCGCCGCTGCTCGACTTCTACAAGGCGCAGCGGGCCTTCGTGCGCGGTAAGGTGACCAGTCTGCGCCTGGCCCAGCCCGGGCAGGACGCGGCCGAATCCGCGGCCGTCGGCAGCGCGGCGCGGCGCTACTTCCGCCTGGCCCGCGGCTACACGCTGAGAAGCCGGCTCACCCCGGTTCTCGTCCTCACCTGCGGCCTGAGCGGCAGCGGCAAGAGCAGTCTGGCCGCCGAGCTCGCCCGGGAGCTGGGACTGGACCTGGTCCGCTCCGACCTGGTGCGCAAGGAGCTCGCGGGCGTGGCTCCCTCCGGTGTGGAGCCAAGCGCCGCCTACCGGGACGGGATCTACAACGAGGAGATGGACCAGGCCACCTACCGCGCCCTTTTGAGCCGGGCCGAGCGCTCCCTTGCCGAGCACAGGGGCATCGTGGTCGACGCCACCTTCCAGCGGCGCTCCGACCGGGAGCTGTTTCGGCAACTGGCCGCACGGCTTGGGCGCCCTTTCCTGATCATAGAAACCCGCTGCCCGCAACAGGTCGCTCGCGAGCGGCTGGAGCGGCGGCGCCACGATCCCACCGAGGTCTCCGACGCCCGGTGGGAACAGTACCAGCGGCAGCAGGCCGAATTCCAGTACCCCGAAGAGGGGGAAAGCCTGCTCCTCGACAGCACCCTCCCCGTCTGGGACGAGGCGGACCGGGTGCTGGCCGCCATGGGGTTGACGGCATGAAGAACAAACTGAAGCAAGTGGTGCTGCACCGGCTCAAACTGAAGGACACCTGGGTGATCTGCTTCGTCCTCGGCCTTGTGATGATGAACTATCCGTTCATCAGCATCTTCAACAAACCGACCCTTCCCTTCGGCATCCCGCTGCTCTACCTCTACCTGCTGATCGGCTGGGTCTTCTCCATCTTCATCGTCTACTTGTTCAGCCGGGCGGCACGCAAGGACAGCGACACCAGGGAGCATATGTAATGCTGGATGTCAACTGGGTGTGGGGCACGGCCCTGCTCTACATAGCCTTTCTCTTCCTGGTCGCCTACTACGCCGACCAGCGGCAGAAGGCCGGCCGCAGCATCACCGCCACCCCCTGGGTCTATGCCCTCTCCATCGCCGTCTACGCCACCTCCTGGACCTTCTACGGCTCGGTCGGCAAGGCCGCCACCACCGGCATAGACTTCCTCCCGGTCTACCTGGGCCCCACCCTCACCGCGTTCTCCTGGTGGTTCCTGCTCAAGAAGATGGTGCGGATCTCCAAGGAGAACAACATCACCTCCATCGCCGACTTCATCAGCTCCCGCTACGGCTCGTCCCAGTGGCTGGGCGCGATCATCACCGTGATCACCCTGATGGGGGTGATGCCCTACATCGCCTTGCAGCTGCGCGCCGTCTCGACCTCGTTCACCATCATCACCGGGTACCACGATTTCCACCTGGGTTTCATGGAGCGCATCTACATCCCCTCTCCCCATCCGGGGCTCTTCACCGCGCTCTTTCTGGCCGTTTTCAGCGTCCTCTTCGGCGCGCGCCACCTCCTCTCCACGGAGCGCCACGACGGCCTGGTGGCGGCGATCGCGCTCGAATCGCTGGTGAAGCTGATCGCCATGCTCACCGTCGGCATCGGCATCACCTATTTCGCCTTCAACGGCATGGGGGACATCTTCCAGCGCATGCACCAGAAGGATCCGCTCATGCTGACGCGGCTCACCACGCTGGGCGACCACGGCGACAACTCCTACGCCTCCATGTTCAGCATCCTGACCCTCTCCATGGGCGCCGTGATGCTCCTGCCGCGCCAGTTCCAGGTCATGGTGCTGGAGAACGCGCACGAATCGCACCTGAACACGGCGTCCTGGCGCTTTCCCGCCTACATGTTCCTCATGAACCTGTTCGTGATGCCCATTGCCTTGGCCGGGGTGCTGCTAAACGGCAGCAACGCCGGGGCGGACTATTTCGTGCTCACCCTTCCCATGCAGCTTGGCTACCAGTGGCTGGCCCTGGTCGCCTTCCTGGGTGGCTTCTCCGCTTCGGCGGGGATGGTCATGGTGGAATCGATCGCGGTATCGACCATGCTCTTGAACCACGTGCTGCTGCCGGTGGTGATCAAGCTCAAGCCGCGCGCCTGGTTCCCGCAACTGCTCATTAACCTGAAGCGCCTGGGGATCGTGCTGGTGATCCTCCTGGGGTATCTGTACCAGAGCGTGGTCGGTGAAAACTACATGCTGGCCAACATGGGACTCATCTCCTTCTCGGCCGCCATCCAGTTCGCGCCGGCCCTGGTAGGGGGGCTCTACTGGCCCCGAGGCAACAAGGCGGGCGCCATCGCGGGACTTGTCGCCGGCTTCGGGGTCTGGTTCTACACGCTGTTGCTCCCCTCGCTGCTGCGGGCCGGCGGCTGGCAGAGCAGTTTCCTGTTGAACGGCCCCTTCGGCTTCACCCTGTTGCGCCCGCAGGAGCTCTTCGGGCTGACCGGGCTGGACCCGTACACCCACACCCTGTTCTGGAGCATGTTCATCAACATCTCCGCCTACCTGTCCCTGTCCATCCTCCTTGGCCAGAGCGAGAAGGAGCGCGAACAGGTGAACCGCTTCGTGCGCGTCTTCACCCCAGAGAGCGCGACGCCGCACTGGGAAACCAAGCGTCTCTCCAAGCCGGTCACCATCGTGCAGTTCGTGAACCTCATGACCAAGTTCATCGGTGAGCAGCAGGCCAACGCCGCCATCACCGACTACCTGGGGGACCGGGAGATCGACAGCAAGGGGGGGGTCTCCGAGTTCGAGCTCCCCAACCTGAAGCGCTTCGTGGAGAAGACCCTGGCCGGCTCGCTCGGGGGGGCCGCGGCGGGTGCGGTGGTGGAGAGTTTCCTCTCCGACATCGGGTCGCGCATGGAGCCGGTCTACGACATCTTCTCCACCGTGCGCACCTCGCGCGACCAAAGCCGCGAGGCGCTCTTCGTGCGGCTGCGCGCCTCAGAGATCATGAACCGGTCGCTGGAGCTGGACATCATCATGGGGGATCTTCTGGAGCTTTTGCTGCGCGAGTTCAAGCTCGACCTCGCCGTGATCAGGCTCCTGAACCAGGAATCGGTACTGCAGGTGCGCTGCTATCGCGGCATCGGCGGCGAGCGCCTCACCGCCGAGGACCGTCTGCTGGAGATCGACACCCACGTCGGCGAGGCCTTCCTGGGGCGCCGCACCGAGTTCTTCAACGACACCACCTTCATCACCAAGCCGATCGCCAAGGAGATCTTCCGCAGGGAAGGAATCAAGTCCTTCGCCCACATCCCCATCGCCAGCGAGGGGGCCCAGCCGGTCGGCATACTCTCGGTCTTCTCCCGTTCCATCGTGGGGCTTTTCACCGAGCAGTTCGTGGAACTGCTGGAGAGCCTGGCCGGGCAGCTGGCCCAGGCGGTGCGCATCGTCGAGGAGCGCGAGGCCAAGGAGCGGGAGCGGCGCCAGAAGGAGGCCGCCCTCCTGGAGAACGCCAGGGTGACCCGGGACCTCGAGCTCGCCAAGCAGATCCAGCTCTCGCTGCTGCCGGAACACCCCCCCGCCCTGCCGGGGGCGCACATCGCCAGCCGCTGCGTCCCCGCCGCGCACGTGGGGGGGGACTACTACGATTTCTTCGAGCGGGGCGAGCAGGTGGTGGACCTGGTCATGGCCGACGTCTCCGGCCACAGCGTCGGGGCGGCCCTGATCATGGTGGAGACCCGCAGCGTGCTCAGGGCCCAGATCAAGGAGCCGCGCTCGGCCCGGGATCTCTTGCAGCTGTTGAACGAGCTCCTCTACGACGACCTCACCGGCGCCGAGCTCTTCATCACCATGTTCTGCGCGAGATACGACAGCGCGAACCGGACCCTCAGCTACGCCAATGCCGGCCACACCCGCCCCCTGTTGTTTCGCGCCGGCAACTGGGTGGAACTCGACGCCGAGGGGCTCATCCTGGGAGTGGAGCGAAACGTAGACTTCGAGGAGCTGCGGATCACGCTGCAGGCGGGGGACCTCCTCTTCATCTACACCGACGGCATCATCGAGGCCGAGAACGCGGCGGGTGAGCTCTTCGGCATCCCGAGGCTGTGCGAGCTGATCGGTACGCTTACCGAGCATGAGCCCGAGGTGTTGATCGAGAAGGTGCTGTCGGAGGTCTCTTCCTACGCCTGGCCGCAACCTTTACAGGACGACATATCCATGGTAGTCATGAAAGTTGCCTGAACCGGGGGCGGCGCCACTTGCTAAATGTCGGCACTTATTGCACAATAAATCTGGCTGTATACCGTACGGACCTCACAACAAGGAGATGGTTATGAACCTAGCAAGCGAGACGAGGAACGACGTTGTAATCATATACGTCAAGGAGGAAAGGCTGGACGCGCACAACTCTACTGAACTCAAAAGCGCGGTACAGAAGCTTTTCGAGGACGGCAAGAAGAACGTCCTGGTGGATCTGAAGGATGTACGTTTTATCGACAGTTCCGGGCTGGGCGCGCTGGTCTCGGGGTTCAAGAACGCCATCTCGCACCAGGGGAACCTGAAACTTTCCTCGCTGCAGTCCCAGGTCAAGTCGATGTTCGAGCTGACCCGCCTGCACCGGGTCTTCGAGATCTTCCCTTCCACGGCTGAGGCGGTGGAGAACTTCCAGTCCTAACGGATCGGGTGGCACAAAGCGAGGCATCAGATGGAAGGAAACACGATCGAGGTCGACATAAAGGTTCCCAACAAGACGAGGTACCTGAGCCTTATCGGGAAGATCGGGGAGGACATCGCCCGCGAGCTGGAGCGCTACAGCGGCGACAAGGAGATCCTTGCCTACCATCTGAACCTGGTCCTCACCGAGGCGATGGTGAACGCCATCAAGCACGCCGGCCCCAAGGAGCCGGAAAAGCTCGTGCGCATCGTGATCACCCTGCACCATGACGACCTGACCATCAGGGTCTACGACGACGGGCAGGGGTTCGACATCAACTCCATCCCGGCCCCCAACTTCGAGGAGTTGGAGGACCGGGGGCGGGGTATCTTCCTGATCCGCACCCTGATGGACTCGGTGGCTTACCGCAAGAACTGCAAGGAGAACATGCTGGAGATGAAGAAAAAGCTCGGTTGAGGGTTACCCCCGCCTGCAGCGGTAGCATACCATCGCCGCTCCCAGCAGGAACATCGGCAAGCTCAGCATCTGCCCCATCGAAAATCCCCCCAGAAGAAATCCGATCTGCTCGTCGGGCTGCCTGACGAACTCCACCAGGAAACGGAACAGGCCGTACATCGCGATGAAGGACCACACCACCACGCCGTCATGCCGCACCCTCTTCGAGATCGCGTACAGGATCAGGAACATGACCGGCCCTTCCAGGAACGCCTCGTACAGCTGCGACGGATGGCGCGGCAGCGGTCCGCCGGTAGGAAAGACGATCCCCCAGGGAACGTCGGTGACCCGGCCGTAGAGCTCGCCGTTGATGAAGTTGCCGATACGGCCGAAGCCCAGCCCCACCGGGGCCGCCAGGAAGCCGATGTCGGCCAGCGGGTAAAAGCGGAGCTTGAACTTCCTGATGAAGTAGAGGCTCGCCAGGAGCGCCCCGATCAGGCCGCCGTGGAAGGACATCCCCCCCTCCCATACCGCGAACAGCTTCAGCGGGTGGGACAGGTAGTAGGAGAAGTTGTAGAACAGGATGTAGCCTAAGCGCCCTCCCAGGATGACCCCCACCGCGACGGTGAAGATCAGGTCGGCGACCTGGTCCTTGTTCAGGGGGAGCCCCTTGCGTTTCACCCCGGACAGGATGATGAAGTAGGCGGCGACGAAGCCGCAGATGTACATGAGACCGTACCAGCGGAATTCCAGCGGCCCCAGGCGCAGGAAGACCGGGTCGATGTTCGGGAAGATCATGCTGCTTTCTCCAAGGTGATAGTTATTGTGTCCGACTCGGGGCCCGCGGCAGAAGGGACAGGCTCCGTCAGGTGCCTGTCCCTCTCGCGGAACGCTCCTCTCAGCTCAGCCGCCTGCCAAACACCAAGGGACAGGCACCTGGCGGAGCCACTCCCCGGAATTATTTCCTGAACTCGGGAGGGACGCCGAAGCGGTCGGCGCTCTCGCGCACCTGGTCGAGTCTCTTCTGCTGGGCCTTGACCCTGTCCTCGGCGACCTTGATGCTGTTCTGGATGGTGAGGTACTCGGAACGGGTCATGCGCGAGGTATCGACAAGCCTCCCCTTGAGGGTGGCAAGCTCCGACTCCGCGTTCTTCAAGTTGAACTCGGCCTGCAGGAACTCCCTGCGCCAGGCGGCCTCGTCCTTGCCGCCGTAGCTCTTCTTGGCCCCCTGGGCCTCTTCCGGTTTTCCCTTGGTCGGCTCGGCCGAGCCCCCTTCGATCACCCTGGGGCTGGCGTCCTCCTCTCCGACTCTCCTCGCCTTCTTCCGGAACTTCTTGGGGACCTGTCCCAGGTCATCGGCGAAATTCACCGTGCCCCTCTCGTCGGTCCACTGGTAGGTTTCCCCCGCTGCGGTCAGCGGGTACAGCAGGAGCAGCAACACGAGCAATCTTTTCATTCTGGCCTCCTTTAGCGTGCCTTCAGGGATCTGCACCTCGCGCCGGTTACACGGCCGCCGGGCGACTACCCCGGAGGCCATCCAAGCTTGCGGCCTGCCAGCAGGTGGAAGTGGATGTGCCAGACCGACTGCCCGGCTCCGGCGTTGTTGTTGTTCACCAGGCGGAACCCTTCCTGGTCGAAGCCGCGCTCCCGGGCCAGCGCCGCGGCGACGCGGTGCACCGCCCCGATCAACTGGTCGTCCGCCGGGGTGAGCTCCAGGGTGTTCACCAGGTGTTTCTTGGGAATGATGAGGATGTGGGCCGGCGCCACCGGGTTGATGTCCTCGATGGCGAAGAGGAGGTCGTCCTCATAGACCTTCTTTACCGGGATGGTGCCGTCGGCCATCTTGCAGAACAGACAATCACTCATGATTTCCTCCAGTTTCAAAGTAAAGGTTCGAGTTTTGCTCAAACCTCGGCCAGGGGCTGCGACGTGCCCCCTGGATGCTTTTGCAGGTGGATCAGGAACTCCTTGTTCCCCTTGGGGCCCAGGATGGGGGACTCGCAGACGTCCAGCACCAGGAGTCCCAGTCCCTTGGCCAGTTCGGTCACGTTCTCCACGACCTCCAGGTGTTTCTTTTCGTCCCTGACCACGCCCCCCTTCCCCACCTGTCCGCGTCCCACCTCGAACTGCGGCTTGATCAGCGCCACGATGGTGGCGTCTTCCCTGATCAGGCGCAGCGTCGGGGGGAGCACCTTGTCGAGCGAGATGAAGGAGGCGTCGATCACCGCGAGGTCGGGGGCCTCCGGGAGCGATTCCAGGTGGCGGATGTTGGTTTTTTCCAGGTTCACCACCCGCGGGTCCTCGCGCAGTTTCCAGGCGAGTTGGCCGTAGCCGACATCGACGGCATAGACCCTGCGGGCGCCGCGTTGCAGGAGGCAGTCGGTGAACCCGCCGGTGGAAGCGCCGACGTCGACCGCGCAGAGGCCCTCTACCTGTATGGCGAAGTGGTCCAGCCCCTTGGCGAGCTTCAGGCCGCCGCGGCTCACGTAGGGGAGCGGTTCCCCCTTCAGGCGGATCTCCGCCTCCAACGGCACCATGAGTCCCGCCTTGTCCGCCAGGTGGTCGTCCACCACCACCTGTCCCGCCATGATCAGTGCCTTGGCCCTTTCCCGCGAGGGCGCGAGCCCCCGTTCCATGACCAGCTTGTCGAGTCTTTCCTTCGCCACCTTCTCTCCAGTACCCCAAAAACCAAAAGCAAAATGACCTAACGCAAAGGCGCGGAGCCGCAGAGGCGCGAAGACAAGCATTAGGGTACCCCCCAAAGCTTTTGAATTGTTCTTCTCTTTGCGGCCTTGCGTTTTTAGGTTAAATAAAAGCCTTTTGCAGTTCCCAGTATTTATTTTGTTCTTTGCGTCTTAGCGCCTTGGCGTCTTTGCGTTAAAGCTTTTGGGGTTAATACAATCCATGCAGCGGCCCGCCCGGCGCGGCGAGCTCGTCCACCCTCTTCTCCACGGCGGGGTCCTCGATCAAGGGCGGCGCGTGGTGCGGCTTCACCCTGGCGTCGATGACCAGGGGACCGCTGCAGCCCCACTGCTTGCAGTGCGTGGCGGCCCCAACGCCGTAGATGTCGGCGGCCGGATCGGAGCGGGTGAAGGTGACCCAGAGGAAGTTGTTCAACTGCGCCGCGGTGAAGCGGCTGTCGTCGCAGACCACGATCAACGGGAAGGCATCCATCCCCTCCACCCCTTCGAGCGCGCGGCACAGGGACTCCACCTGTGCGTCCGCCTCCCCCTTCGGGGTGCGGCAGGCGGGGCCGCTGACGGCGATCACCCCCGGGAGGCACAGGGCGGGCTCCGAGAAGCCGGGGGCGAGCCTCAGCGCCGCGGGGAACTCGGTCCCCAGGGTGCGCCGTTTTTCCCCGATGGCGGCGAAGACCACCTTGGACCCGCTGTTGAGCCCCGAGCCGGAGTAGTCCAGGGTGTCCATGGTGGTGGCGGTCTGGAAATGGAGGTCGCGGGTAAGGTCGATCCGTTCCAGCACGTGCCCGAGGAAGGCCGGTATGTCGTGGATGTCCAGCCGCGGCGCATCCTCGTACGCGGCGATCATCAGGTACTTGGCCAGGGAGAGCTGTCCCTGCCCCAGCACTGCGTTGGCGATGGTCAAGAGTTCCTGCGGGGTACGCCGCTCCCCGTAGGGGACGTAACGCTCGCTCCCCACGGCGAACAGAAGCGGATGCACCCCGGCCGCGTCCACTGCGTGCACCGCCTTCACCCCCGGGATCACGGTCGGGATCAGCGGCCCGGTCAGTTCGTGGATGAAGGCGCCGAAGGAAGTGTCCTCCTGGGGCGGGCGCCCCACCGTGGTGAAGGGCCAGATGGCGCCGTCGCGGTGGAAGACCTCCTCGACCCGAAGCACGGGAAAATGGTGGGCCAGGCTGTAGTAGCCGAAGTGGTCGCCGAAAGGCCCCTCGGGCAGGGTCTTGTCCGGGTCGATCACGCCCGTTATGCAGAAGTCGGCCTGGGCCGGGATGGGAAGCGCGCCGGGACGCTGCACAATCTCGATACGGTGTCCCGCCAGAAGTCCCGCGAAAGAGAGCTCGGGCATCCCCTCGGGAAGCGGCATGACGGCGGCAACGGTCATCGAGGGGGCGCCCCCCACGAAGATGTTGACCCGCAGCGGCACCCCCTTCTCGATCGCCTCGGCGTGGTGGAAGCCGATGCCGCGGTGGATCTGGTAGTGCAGCCCGATCTCCTGGTTCACCCGGTACTCCCCGCCGGAGAGCTGGACCCGGTACATCCCCAGGTTGGAATGGCGCACGCCGGGCTGCGCCGGGCTCTCGGAATATACCTGGGGCAGGGTGATGAAAGCGCCGCCGTCATCGGGCCAGGACTTCAGCTGCGGGAGTTGGTCGATGGTGGTGCGGTTGGCCAGGATGGGACCGTCGCTAACGCTCTTGGGGAGCAGGTGCCAGGCGGCCGGGACGGCACCGAGCACGGTACCCGGCTCCCTGAGCGCGCAGCGCGGGTCCACCTTGAGCTTCACCAGGCGCTCCACCGCTTTCAGGGTGTCCCGGAAGATGTACCTGGTCCGCTCCAGGGTGCCGAACAGGTTGCCGAGCATGGGAAAGGAGCTTCCCTTGACCCTGGTGAAGAGGAGGGCCGGCCCTCCCGCCTGGTACACCCGGCGCTGGATCGAGCCGATCTCGAGCTCCGCGGATACTTCACAATCGATCCTGACCAGGGCGCCGGTACGCTCCAGGTCGGCCACGCAAGATGCAAGGTCTTTATATCCCAACAAATCCTCCGCCAAGGTCAGCCTGATTACCGCATTACTTTTAATGCACCCCCGCAGTCAAGTCAACACAAAAGACCCCCGGCCGCAGCGGCGCAAAGGAACGCTGTTCCGGCCGGCCGTTTTGTGCTAACCTGCGAACCTCACTACCATGCGGGGGAGCCCTTTGCCACGATTCACCATCTTCAAAAAGATCCTGGTCATCACGCTGCTGCTCTCCCTGCTGCCGCTGCTGGTCTCCTCCACGGTCCTTTTGGCCAACCTGCAGTCCACCAGCGCCAGGCTTTCCGCCGAGATCAGCGATTCCGACGACAGCCAGGCGGTCCAATCGCTGCAGATGAAGGCGCGCGACCTGGCTGAAAACATCAAGGACTTCCTGCACCAGTGCGAGTGCGACCTCCTCTTTCTCTCCCGTTCTCCCCTCTCCCGTTCCGCCCTGTTCGACTTCTACCGGACCCGGCTCTCCGAGGTGTGGCAGCGCGGCGGTGGAGCCACCGCATCCCAGGGGACCCACGAGTTCCTCCCCATCTACCGCTCCATCGCCCTCATCGACAGAAAGGGCCGGGAGCGGGTGGTGATCCGCAACGGCCGCTTCCTCCCGGAAAGCGAGCTGGCCGATGTCTCCATCCCCGCCAACACCGAGTTCAAGAGCGAGACCTACTTCGAAAAGGTGCGCGCCCTCAAGCCGGGCGAGATCTACGTCTCCCACCTGACCGGGTTCCACGTCGGCAAACAGGAACAGCTGGCCGGCGCCCCCGACCCGGAGAGCGCCTACGACGGCAAGATGTACCAGGGGGTGATCCGCTTCGGCGCGCCCATCTTCGACGAGCGCGGGGCCTTCGACGGCATGGTGCTCCTCTCCCTGGACCACCGGCACCTGATGGAGTTCACCCAGCACATCGACCCGGGCAAGAACGCCTCCTCGCTCTTTCCTTCCTATCAAAGCGGCAACTACGCCTTTCTCTTCGACGACGAGGGGTGGATCATCACCCATCCCAAGTTCTGGGATATCCGCGGCGTGGACCCCGCCGGCAACCCGGTACCTCCCTACACCGCCCGCTCCACCAAGGCCGACATAGAGAGCGGCCGCATCCCCTTCAACCTCGACTACGCCGGCTTCGTCCATCCGGGCTACCCGAAAGTGGCGGCCGCCGTGCGCGCCAAACAGGAGGGATACGTCGACATCACCAACGTCGGCGGAGCCAAGAAGATCATGGCCTTCGCCCCCATCTTTTACGATACCGGCGACTACGCCAAACACGGCGTTTTCGGCGGTGTCACCATCGGCTTCCAGGTGGACCGCTTCCACGAGGCGTCGCGCAAGGGTGGGAGGCTCATCGCCAAACAGCTAGGCGAGCACCGCCGCACCAGCGCCGTCATCATCCTCCTCACCGCGCTCGTCTCCGCACTCTCCGCCTGGCTCCTCTCCCGCGGCATCAGCGTTCCGCTGCGCCAGTTGACCGAGAACGCAGGCAAACTCGCCGCCGACGACTTCGCCGAGAGGGTGGCGGTCAATTCGGCCGATGAGGTCGGCGTGCTGGCCCAGACCTTCAACAACATGGCCGACGAACTGGATCGCCGCAAGCAGAGCCTGCTCTCCACCCTGGAGGAGTTGAAGCAGTCGCGGCTGGAGATCATGGACGAACGCAACTTCAAGGCGAGCGTCTTGGAGAGTATCTCCAGCGGCATCGTCACCTTCTCCCCGCACGGCTTTCTCACCTCCATCAACCGCACCGGCAGGCTCTTTCTGGGCGAGGACGTATCCGAAGGGACACACTACCGCGAGATCTTCCGGGACTGGGAGGGGTTGAGCGAACGCATCGCCGCCGTCTTCGCCGGCCACGCGGGGTACGGCAGGGAGACCTTCCGCTTCGACCTCGAGCCGGGCAGGACCCATTTCGACGTCGGCTTCTTCCCCATAGGCCACGACTCCGAGCACGGGCTCACCGTCACGCTCAGAAACGAGACCGAGCGCGAGAACCTGCACGAGGAGATGATGCGCCTGGACCGGCTCGCCTCGCTGGGAAAACTGTCGGCGGGGATCGCGCACGAGGTGAGAAACCCGCTCACCGGCATCTCGCTCCTTTTGGATGACCTGCACGACCAGGCGGCCTCCAACAGCGCCGACAGGGAGCTGATCAAGAAGGCCCTGGCCGAGATCGAGCGCGTGGAAAAACTGGTCAACGCCCTGTTGAACTATTCGTCCCCGGTGCGCGCCGAGTTCAGGGAGTGCGACCTTAACCGGCTGGTGAACGACACGGTGCTTCTGCTCAGGCGCCCGTGCGAGAAGCAGCAGGTGCGACTGACCGTCGAAGAAGGTGACGTCCCCCCCTTCCGGTTCGACCCGGAGAAGATCAAGCAGGCGGTGCTCAACATCATCAAGAACGCTCAGCAGGCCCTCCCCGGCGGGGGGCACATCAGCATCGCCACCTCGCTGCGTGAGGGGTATGCGGTGATCGACATCAGCGACGACGGCCCCGGCATCGCCGCGGCGGATCTTCCCCTGATCTTCGAGCCCTTCTTCACCAGGAAGGGGGCCGGCACCGGTCTCGGACTCTCCATCACCCAGCGCATCGTCGAGGAACACAAAGGGAGGGTCCAGGTGGAGAGCGCGCCGGGCGAGGGAACCCGTTTCACCGTAGAACTGCCGCTGGGTGGCCCCTAGTCAAAGAAGGGGACTGGCTCCGCCAGGTGCCTGTCCCCTTAGGGGTTCTCCACCCAGCTCAGCAAAAGGAACGTATGGAAAAGATACTGATCATAGACGACGAAGCCTTCATCTGCGAAAACGTGCAGCGCATCCTCTCCAGCGAGGGGTTCGAGGTCCTTGCGGCCGCATCCGGGCAGCAGGCGCGCGACCTGGTCGCCTCGGAGGAGATCGACCTCGCCCTGCTGGACCTGAACCTCGGTACCGAAGACGGTATCGACGTGCTGAAGCGGTTGAAGGAGATCGACCCGGAACTGCTGGTGATCATCATCACCGGGTACGGATCGGTGGAAAGTGCCGTGGAATCGCTGAAACTGGGTGCCTTTCATTACATGAAAAAGCCGTTCAAGGCCGACGCCCTCAGGCTGATCGTGAAGCTCGCCCTGAAGACCCAGACCCTCAAGCGCGAGGTGAGAAAACTGAGGCACGGCGACGGCTCCCTCCCCGGCCCCTCCCCCATCATCGGTAAAAGTGACGCCTTCAACGAGGTGGTGGCCCAGGTACGCGAGATCGCCCGCATCCCCTCGACCGTACTCATCACCGGAGAATCGGGCACCGGAAAGGAGCTCGTGGCCCGTGCCATCCACGACCTCTCCGAGCGCAGGGACGGCTCCTTCGTCGCCATCAACTGCGCCTCCATTCCGGCGTCGCTACTGGAAAGCGAACTGTTCGGCCACGAGAAAGGATCCTTCACCGGGGCCGCCGCCAGGAAGAAGGGGCTTTTCGAGGAGGCCCACCACGGCACCATCTTCCTCGACGAGATCGGGGAGATGGACATGGCCATGCAGGCGAAGCTGTTGCGGGTATTGCAGGAGAAGACCATCCGCAGGGTCGGCGCGGTGAAGGACATCGACATAGACGTCAGGGTGGTGGCCGCCACCAACCGCGACCTGCTGCAGCGCATAGCCGAGAAGAGCTTCCGGGAGGACCTATTCTACCGGCTCAACGTGTTCCCGATCCACATCCCGCCCCTGAGGGAGCGGACAGCCGACATCGCCGCGCTGGCCGCCTATTTCCTGGACAGCTTCAGCCGTTCCTTCGGTCGTCAGTTCCGCGACGTCTCCCCCGAGGCGGAGCGGCTCATGGCCCAGTACGCCTGGCCTGGGAACGTGAGGGAGCTGAGAAACGTCATCGAGCGCATCTGCATCATGCGCAGCGGCCCCACCCTTCTCCCGGAGCATCTGCCACAGGAAATCAGAAGCAGCGGCGAAGGGATCGCGGCGGGCGGCGTCAACGCCATAGCCGTCCCGGAGGGTCTCGGGCTCGAAGAAGCCATCTGCAGCATCGAAAGGTCTCTCATCGAGCGGGCGCTGAAAAAAAGTGGCGGCAACGTATTGCAGACCGCCGCCAGCCTGAAGATCCCGCGCGGCACCCTGCGCTACAAGATGGACAAATACGGACTCTAGCTCATTTCCATCGGCGACCGCCGCCCACCCCGCGGCGGTCGCCCTCTCCCCCTGCACCACTTGCATCGCTCCCATCGCATTCACACTTCAGGATTAGCCAACCCCAACCTTCTCTTCACAGTTCCCTTCTCCTCCCGGCCGCTTTCTAATCTCCGCCGTGCCCCTCGGCTTGGCAGATATCCGCCATCGCAGTGGCGGATTTCAGCCACCACCTTCTCTTTCAACCATTATTCTGTTGGGACTGACATCGGCAAAACGGCAACTTGCAACTGCCGCTATGTGGCACCGCAGTTGCAACAGAACGATGTATCGTATACGTACCACACCGTACCACGCGACAGCACCAAGGCTCACGACTAATTAAACATTGCTTACAACCGCAACAAACATCCCAAGGAGGAGTACCGTATGAACCTGAAAGCCTGTCTCAAAAGCCTGACCATGGCCGCAGCCCTCGCCCTGCCGGTGACCGCATTGGCCGCACCCGCACCCATCGTGATCAAGTTCAGCCACGTCGTCGCCCAGCACACCCCGAAGGGGCAGGCCGCCGACTATTTCAAGAAACTGGCCGAGGAGCGTACCAAGGGACGCGTGAAGGTGGAGGTCTATCCGAACAGCCAGCTCTACAAGGACAAGGAAGAGATGGAGGCGCTGCAGCTGGGCGCGGTGCAGATGCTCGCCCCGTCGCTGGCCAAATTCGCCCCCCTCGGGGTCAAGGAGTTCGAGGTGTTCGACCTCCCCTTCATCTTCGACAACTATCAGGAACTGCACAAGGTGACCCAGGGGCCGGTCGGGGCGAAGCTGCTCAAGAAACTCGAGCCCAAGGGGATTCTCGGCCTCGCCTACTGGGATAACGGCTTCAAGGTGATGAGCGCCAACAAGCCGCTCAAGAGCATCACCGACTTCAGGGGACAGAAGATGCGCATCCAGTCCTCCAAGGTGCTCGACTCCGAGATGCGGTCGGTAGGTTCCATCCCGCAGGTGCTCGCCTTCTCCGAGGTGTACCAGGCGCTGCAGACCGGCGTCGTCGACGGCACCGAGAATCCCCCCTCCAACCTCTACACCCAGAAGATGCACGAGGTGCAGAAGTACGTCACCCTCTCCGACCACGGGTACCTGGGCTACGCCGTCATCGTGAACAAGAAGTTCTGGCAGGGGCTGCCGGCCGACATCCGCGCCACCCTGGAAGGGTGCATGAAGGACGCCACCAAGTACGCCAACGAGGTGGCCAAGAAGGACAACGACGAGGCGCTTGCCGCCGTCAAGAAGTCCGGCCGCAGCCAGCTGGTCTCCCTCTCCCCGCAGGAGCGTGCCGCCTGGAAGAAGGCGATGGACAAGGCCCACAAGGATAACATGAGCCGCATCGGCGCGGACATCGTGAAGGAAGTCTACGCAGCGACCGGCTACAACGCGAACTGACCCAACCAACCGCCGGCACGTGCAACGGCCGCCGCGGCTTCGCGGCGGCCGTTGCAACGAGTTCCAGGAGAAGCCCATCATGATGAAGTATCTTGACCATCTTGAGGAAATCATCATCACCTTCCTCATCGGCGCCGCCACGGTGATCATCGCCCTGGCCGTCGGCCATCGCTATCTGTCCGGCCTGGCCATTCCCGGGCTGCAGGACTGGCTGCTTTCCATTAACATGAGCTGGGCACAGGAGCTCTGCATTTACATGTTCGTCTGGATGGCGAAGTTCGGCGCCGCCTACGGCGTCAGGAGCGGCATCCACGTCGGCGTCGACGTCCTGGTCACCCGCCTCCCCGATTCCTGGCGCAAGGTCACCGTCATCTTGGCCATCCTCGGCGGCGCCCTCTTCACCGGCCTGATCGGCTCGCTGGGCGCCAAGTTCGTCTGGGAAAACGGCATGCACTACGCCGTCTTCAACAAACTCGGCATGAACGTGGCGGACTTGATCGAAGGCCCCACCACCCCCGACCTCGAGTGGCCTACCTGGATCATCTATTCCGCGGTGCCGCTGGGCTCGTACCTCATGTGCTTCCGCTTCCTCCAGGTCGGCGTCGCCTTCCTGCGCACCGGTGAGCTGCCGCGCCACGACCACGCGCACGTGGACGGCATCGACGAGATCGGCACGCTCGATTCCACCGAGGCCCTGGAAGAGTACGAGCAGCACAAGTTCAACAATAAGGAAGCGCAGGGGGGTGTGAAATGAGTACTGCAGTAGTCGGCTGGGAACAGTTTTCCAAGAAAAAGGCGGCGACCTGGCTGCTCTGCATCGCCGTCATCCTTGGAGCCATAGCCACCCTCGGCAGCACCGGCATCGTCTTCGCGCTGTTGCTGGCGCTCATGTTGACGGGGATGCCCATCTCCATCGCGCTGGGCCTCACCGTCCTCACCTTCCTTTTCTTCTTCTCGGAAGTCCCCACCGAAGCGGTGGCCATGAAGCTCTTCACCGGCATAGAGAAGTTCGAGATCATGGCGATTCCCTTCTTCATCCTGGCGGGCAACTTCCTGACCCACGGCGGCGTGGCCAAGAGGATGATCAACTTCGCCACCTCCATGGTCGGGCACTGGCACGGCGGCCTCGCCCTCGCGGGCGTCATGGCCTGCGCCCTGTTCGCCGCGGTCTCCGGGTCCAGCCCGGCAACCGTGGTCGCCATCGGGTCCATCATGATGCCCGCCATGGTGCGCGCCGGCTACCCCAAGCGCTTCGGCGCGGGTGTCATCACCACATCGGGCTCCCTGGGCATCCTGATCCCACCTTCCATCCCGATGGTGGTCTACTGCGTCGCGACCAACTCCTCGGTAGGGGCGCTGTTCATGGGCGGCGTCATCCCGGGCCTCATGCTGGCCTCGCTGCTGGGCCTGGTTGCCTGGTGGAGGGCAAAGCAGGGTAACCTGCCGCGCATGAAGAAAGCGACCTGGGGCGAGCGAGCCAAGGCCTTCCGTGACAGCATCTGGGGCCTGTTCCTTATCGTCATCGTGCTGGGGGGCATCTATTCCGGCCTGTTCACCCCGACCGAAGCTGCTGCCATGAGCGCGGTCTACGCCTTCGTCATCGCCGTCTTCGTCTACCGCGACGTTCCCTTCAAGAAGGTGCCCAAGGTGCTGCTCGACTCGGCCAGCATGTCGGCGATGCTCCTGTACATCATCACCAACGCCGTGCTCTTCTCCTTCCTGATGACCCACGAGAACATCCCGCAGCTCATGGCGGACTGGATCCTCGGGCACAACCTGGGCGTGGTATCCTTCCTGCTGGTCACCAACGTGCTCCTGCTTCTGGCCGGAAACGTTATGGAACCCTCCTCCATCATCTTGATCCTCGCCCCGATCCTGTACCCGGTCGCCATGAAGCTCGGCATCGACCCGGTGCACTTCGGTGTCCTGATCACGGTCAACATGGAGGTCGGCATGTGCCACCCGCCTGTGGGCCTGAACCTCTACGTCGCCAGCGGCATCACCAAGATGGGGATATCCGAGCTGACCGTCGCCGTGTGGCCCTGGCTCTTGGCCATGCTCGGCTTCATGCTGCTCGTCACTTACGTGCCGATCGTTTCGCTCTGGCTGCCACGGGCCCTAGGGTACTAGCACGGCCGCCGCATTGGAACTAAAAGGGCCTGTCCTCATGGACAGGCCCTTTCTCTTGGCGAACAAAGCACCCGAATATCCTTTACCCCGCGCCGGAGTTAGGCTATTTATGCTTGGTTCATGCTAACGCCACTCCCAGGAAGCCACTGATATGACCTCACTGCTCATTGCTATTTTCGTCGTTGCCTACGCTGCCATCGCCCTTGAACACCCCATCAGGATCAACAAGTCCTCGTCGGCACTGCTTGGCGCTGGCCTACTCTGGTCCGTGTACGCCCTCTTGAGCCCCGACAGCCACCTCGTGGTGCACCAGCTGAACGAATCGCTGGCCGCTACCGCACAGATCGTCTTCTTTCTGATCGGCGCCATGACCATCGTGGAAGTCGTGGACGCCCACAACGGGTTCGAGGTGATCACTGCCCACATCAAGACCCGCAAACTCTCTTCGTTGATGTGGCTGGTCGGCTTTGTCACCTTCTTCCTGAGCGCTGTCCTCGACAACCTCACCACCACCATCGTCATGATCTCGTTGATGAAGAAGCTCCTGGACCGCCAGGAGGACCGCCTCTTCTTCGCCGGTCTCATCGTCATCGCCGCCAATGCCGGTGGGGCCTGGACCCCGATCGGCGACGTCACCACCACCATGCTCTGGATCGGCGGACAGATCACGACCCTGTCGATCATGAAAGGGGTACTGGCTCCCTCCCTCGTAAACCTGCTGCTGCCTCTGGCCGTGGTGGCCTTCCAGTTGCGGGGGCGCGAGGTCGTTGCCCCGGCCGCCCGCGACAACGGCGACCTCCCCGTGACCACCGATTTCGAACGCAACCTGATGTTCTTCCTGGGCATCGGCATCCTGGTCTGCGTCCCGGTGTTCAAGACGGTTACCCACCTCCCCCCCTTCATGGGGATCTTGCTGGGACTGGGCGTCCTGTGGCTGGCCGGCGACCTGGTGCACCGCAACAAGGAGGAAATGGACAAGAGGCACCTGACCCTGGCCCACGCGCTAGAGAAGATCGACATGAGTTCCATCGTCTTCTTCATCGGGATCCTGCTCGCGGTGGCGACCCTGGAACACACCCACATACTGGCCGCCATCGCGAAGTGGCTGGACCAGAGTGTCGGCCGCCTGGACCTGATCGTGACCCTGATCGGACTGGTGAGCGCCATCGTCGACAACGTCCCGCTGGTCGCCGCCTCGATGGGGATGTACGACCTGGCACAGCATCCCACCGACAGCTTTCTATGGGAGTTCATGGCGTATTGCGCCGGCACCGGAGGCTCCATCCTAATCATCGGTTCGGCTGCGGGGGTGGCGGCGATGGGTCTGGAGAGGATTCATTTCTTCTGGTACATGAAGCGGATCAGCACCCTTGCCCTTCTCGGCTACTTCGGCGGCATCGCGGTGTACCTGCTGCAGACCAGGGTCCTCGGCTGATTTCGAGATCGCCCCCCTTTCGCAAGATGCAACCGGGCAGCGGCACGGCCAACGGTGGTAGGAGGGATTACCAGGTCCTGAAAAGACCCGAATCGATGTGGACGAAGCCGGACTGGGGGTAATAGCCGACCCCTCCGGCGGCCAGGGCGACGGCGGTGCGCCGGATCCGGTCCAGCCCGATGCCGGGAATGGCGAGGTCTATCGCCATCCCTTTCGTGTGCAGGCTGGCCTTGGCCACCCCTGCCGACCGGCTTCTCAACCGGGCGTTGTATTCGCGCGAACGATAGCCGGAGATGATGTGGATCTCGTTGCCGCCCCCGAGGCCGTTGTCCAGCCGGTTCAGGTACTCGAGGACGCGGAGATCCATCTTGGTGGTTTCGTTGCTTTGGTGGCAGCGGAAGATCCAGTTGAGGGACTGCAGGGCTTCCTCGCAGTATTCGCCCAGGCTGTTGCGGTAGGTGACGGTGAGCCTCTCGCTGCTGTTGACGTTGTAGAGGGAGAGCTTCCCCTCGGGCGCCCCGCCCCCTTCCATGAACTTGGCGAGCGCCGACTTCGCCCCGAGGACCGTGGCGGCGAAAAAGGCGGAGGACTTGAGGAACATCCGGCGGCACAACATTGTATCCTTCACATAAACTCCTATAAATCAGAGAGTTAGCGCCGCGACGCTATCCTTTGCTACCACAAAGGCTTTGCTCCTGTCAACCCCTCGGGACCTCCCCTGTACCGTTTAACTTGCTAATGTGTCCTGCTGTGCTTTGCTCTCCAGGTCGGCACCCACCAACCTCATGCAGGGGGGGCAGGCCATGAAAATACCCTATGCGACCAAGACGACGGCACTTCTTTCCGGCATGACCCTGGCGCTCATGCTCTCGACCGGCGAGTACCTGACCGGCCCGATGAGCGCCTTCTGCACCATAACCGGTGCCATCTGGTTTCCCGTCTCCATCGCCGTCTTTGTCCACGGCAAGCAGAGCATCGAATACAAGATCCAGTCGCTGCGCGGGGAGCGCCCCTACATCGACATCCCCAAGGACATCACGCCGCGGGCGCTGGTCTGGTTCTCTTCGACCCTGGCCACGGCGTGGCTGCTCAGCCTTTTTTACCGGCACCCCTGAACGAAAAAAGGGAGTTCGATATCGAACTCCCCTTCCCCACTTCTATCCGGTTCCATCTTTGGACGCTGTCGGCTCACGCCTCGAAGGTCGGCTCCGAGTCGGACTCCAGCGCGCTCCTGATCGCCTTGATCATCTCCACGGGTGAAAACGGTTTCTGGATCAGGTGGAAATCCTCCTTGGCGTGCAAGTGGTCCGGCCGGTAGCCGCTCATAAAAACAGCCTTCGCCCTCGGGTTGACCTTCTTGATCTCCTTGAAACAGCTGATGCCGTCCTTGCGCGGCATGACGACATCCATGACCACCAGGTGGATCGGTCCGTTCTCCTTGTATTTCTCCAGGGCGTCCTGACCGTCTTCAGCCGTGATCACCTTGTAGCCATAGCTGGCAAGAAAGTCGGAGAGCATCTCACGCAACTGCCTTTCGTCGTCCACGATGAGAATCGTCTCCGATCCCTGGTAGCTGTTGTTGATCTTGTTCATCATGATCTCCATGCTACTGATCCAGTCGATCCTGGACCCCTCGGTCCGCAACCGGTCGGGCGTGTTGATCTTCAGAATGAATTCGGTTTCGTAGATGATGCTGGATGCTGATGTATTGAGGGCACTGGCCAGGGCGAAGATGGAAACCAGGCTGGGCTGCTGTTTCCCTCCTTCGATATTGGAAATGAACTTGCGGTCCAGGCAACTGGACATGGACAGTTTGTCCTGGGAAAGGTTCCGCTCCCTTCTGAGCCTGCGGACTACAATGCCAAAAGCTTCTTCAATAGTCATTAATCATCCTCCACATGGGAAGCTTTTATAGCAAAGATTCAAATAAATTACTGTAGACTATTACCCCCACGAATTAAAGCCGGTTGTGGTGACCCGGGAACACCGGCGACGCCGGGGTCCGCCGCAAAACTCGCAGGGGGCGACACGCCAAACTCGCCACGCGGCGTGGACGTCCACTTATCTTTTCGGCAACCCCGCTTGATCATTCAATATAAATCGCACAACAATGCTGTATAGTCCCTCCGTTTCAAGCCGCACACGTCACAGCTCATCACCACCCTCCTCAGTAGCCTTCGCCCTCACGACACATCCTGAGTATATCGAAAGTTATAAATAATTATGCCCTGATATATATTCAATTGTTTGCACGTATGGCGTATCAATAGAACATCTGCAGCCAGCGACAGAGTCTAACGTCTTTGGGATCTGCCATATGAAAATATTCACTGAGAGAAACTCGGTTCGCTTTAAAGGGGAAATCCCGCTGGAAGTCAAGCATGGGAAGGGGATCACACGTGATTTCAGTTCCTGCGGTCTCTATTTTTTCACCGAACAGCCGGTCTCTTTGGGGGAGAGCCTCGAACTGGTCATGCTGCTGGAGCACCAGAACCAGGGGCACAAGGTGAGGCTGCGCTGCCAGGCGGATGTGGTGCGGGTCGAGCCCGGGGCCGGTAGGCTCGGTGTCGCCGTCGCCATAACCAGGCACCTGATGGACCCGGCAGGAGACGCTGCCGCTGCCCGGAGCTAGCTGACTTCCGTTTTTCATATGCGCACGTGATACCAACCCAGAAGGAGGAACCGGAGATGAGAAGAGAACTACTTTCGGCGATGATGTGGTTGCTGGTAGCATCCCCCGCGCTGGCGGCGGGGCCCAGTTGCAAGGTGATACCGCAGATATCCCCCGACAACCAGGGGGTGGACGAGAAGGATCCCAGCGGCGTTCCCACTGTCGTGAAATTGAACGCATCTCCGTCCAAGGACACGACCGGCTATCTCTGGGAGCAGGTCTCAGGCCCCGCGGTCAAGCTGAGCGATCCCACCGCGGCCCAGCCCACGTTCTCCGCCCCCGAGGTCGGACCTTCGGGAGCCACCCTCATCTTCAAGCTCACCGCAAGCGGCTGCTCTCCGCTGCAGAGCGAGCACCTGACCACCACCATCAGCGTAAAAAACGTGGTCACCAACCAGGCGCCGACGGCAGCCATCTCGGTGACCCCGAGCGCCGTGTACGAGGGAAACCAGGTCACCCTTGACGGCAGCACCTCTTCCGACCCGGACGGCAATCCCTTGAGCTACAGCTGGACGCAGCTGGGCGGCCCCGCGGTCACCCTGACCACGGCCGGCGCCACGGCGACCTTCACCGCCCCCAGTGACGTCCCCTTCCCCGGCGGCACCTCGCTTAAGTTCTTACTCACCGTATCCGACGGTTCGCTCACCGGCAGCGCCGAGCAGATCGTCAACGTGTTGTGGGTGAACGATCCACCGATAGCCGCGCTAACCTGCCCCGAATCGGTGAAGGAGGGGGGCGAGATCACCCTCGACGGCTCCGGCTCCACGGACAGCGACGACGGCATCGCCAGCTACGACTGGAACCAGGTAATGGGCCCTCCCAACGCAACACTGCCCGGCTACGACCAGGCGACCGCCAAGAGCATCACCTTCGCCGCTCCGCACCTCGATTCAGCCAATGACACCATGACCTTCAAGCTCGTGGTCGGCGACGTCGGCGCCCTTACCAACAGCAAGCAGTGTTCCGTGAAGGTCCTCGACAACACCGCACCGGTCATAGCCAACTTCCCCTTGGACATCACCGCCGAAGCGACCTCGGCAGCCGGTGCCGAGGTCAGTTTCACGCTGCCGAGCGCCCAGGACAACGTCGACGGCAAACTCCCCGTCGTCTGCGCCCCCGGCTCCGGCGCCACCTTCCCGCTGGGGACCTCCAGCGTCACCTGCAGCGCCTCCGACGCCGCCAATAACACAGCCAGCGGCACATTCTCCATCAAGGTCCAGGATACCACCGCCCCGGCCGTGACACCTCCGGCCCCGGTGACCCAGGAGGCGACCGGTCCCAGCACCGAGGTTGCCATCGGGACCGCGACCGCGACCGACGCGGTCGGCGTGAAGGGGATCACCAGCGATGCGCCGGCAAGCTTCCCTGTCGGGGTCACCGTCGTCACCTGGTCCGCCAGCGACGACGCAGGCAACGTCGGCAAGGCAACCCAATCCGTGACAGTCCAGGACACCACCGCACCGGTAGTGACCGCGCCCGCCGCCGTCGTGGCGGAAGCGACCGCCCCGCTCTCCCCGGTCGCCATCGGCACCGCCACCGCGACCGACGCCGTCGGGGTGAAGGAGATCAAGAGCGACGCTCCCGCCGCCTACCCGGTCGGCACCACTACGGTCACCTGGACCGCCAAGGATGCCGCGGGCAACCAGGGCACCGCCACCCAGACCGTCGTCGTGAAGGACACCACTCCGCCTGTGGTGACCCCGCCGGCAGCGGTCACCGTTGAAGCCACCGGGCCGACCACGACTGTCGCCTTCGGGCTCGCGACCGCCAGTGACGCGGTAGGGGTCACCGGCCTCACCAACGACGCACCGGCCGTGTTCCCGGTCGGCACCACCGTGGTGACCTGGACCGCCAAGGATGCCGCAGGCAACACGAGCAGCGCCACCCAGAGCGTGACCGTGAAGGACACCACCGCTCCCAAGCTTGACGGCGTGCCCACGGGGCTTACCCTGATCGTCGGACAGGCAGCCACCTACGGACCGACCGCGACCGACCTCGTTGACGGCAACGTCCCGGTCACCTGCACCCCGGCCTCCGGCAGCACCCTCCCCCTCGGCGTCACCACCGTCACCTGCGGCGCCAAGGACAGCCACGGCAACGGTGCCAGCGCCAAGTTCGACGTGACCGTGCAGTACGGCTTCAAAGGACTCCTCCCGCCCTACGACGCCAACAAGACGTACAAGATCAAGAGCACCATACCGCTTAAGTGGCAGTTCACCAACAGCAGCGGCGCGGTCCTCGTCAGTGCCAGTACCGTGCCCGGCGTCGGCATGCAGCTGGCAAGCACTGGCGCCGCCTCCACCGACCTGGTCACCCTGGACGATGCGGGCCTTAGCGGGCTTCAGTACGACAGCCTGACTAACACCTGGCAGTACAACTGGAAGACGACCGGTTTGCCCGAAGGCACCTACAATATCTACATCAAAAGCGGCATCGCCGATCAGCAGATCGGCCCCTTCCAGGTGAGGCTCGGCAAGTAGACGGAGAGAACCATAAAAACGAAAAGGAGGCGGGGGAATTCCCCGTCTCCTTTT